>JAEIOG010000095.1 GCA_016342495.1 Phycisphaerae bacterium | reverse complement strand
CCCAAAAAAAAGCTATTTTTGCTACCGCAAATCAGCTTAACACACCTATTCCCTAGACTATGGGATGGTTGTGAATTCTTTTCAAATCATCAATTGTGACATCAGGGTCATTAATATGGTCCAAAGCTGCTTGATACGCTCCAATATCTCGTTTTATTGGATCATCAGGCCAAGAAGATTTTGTAGAATAATACCAAACTCCATTTGTTTTTTTTAATCTGAAAGTGAGGGCATCGCCAACTAGTGGGTAAACCTTCACCCTGGCAGTATCCATTTCGGTCCACACTTCTATTTTTTTAAGCAAAGCCGGCAGGTCTTTCATTGATACCCCCACTAAAATTTCAACACGATATGAAGACCATCCTCCTGCATATGACTCGTTGAATACTTGGTAAGCATCATCACCAAACTTGCTCGTTAAAGATTCATAAAATTCAAAAAGTTTTTGGCTCATTTTCAGTTCAAGTAAAACACATTCTCGTCTCGTGCCTGGCAGGTGACATTCTAAATAGGCGTTTTCATCATTCATCAAGGTAGCAGTAATAAATTTCTCAATAAAATTTTCTGGCGTGCCTTGCCCACTTTTCTTGGGAGTAGCAGGCCGGCACCCAACTAACAAGACTATAGAAATTAAAACAAAAAAGTATACTATTTTTATATTCATAATAAAACTCCATTAATCAATTATGATTGAACCAGCGACGGGGTGGCATTGACCTGCATTAGCAGGTCGATGGTGAATCCGTCTCAACCTTTAAGTAACTACCTCGGCCACGAATCTTTATCTATTTTTAGTGGTTCATCAGTCTGGGACATCCACACTGCACACTTGAATAATACCATTGCTGGGGCAACTCAACAAGTTTTTTCTTAATCTGTTATTGATTTCCATCGCTTAATTATAATGCGTGAAAAATATTTATGGAATAATATTCTTTAGTCAGGTAAAATTAAAATGTGATTTTAAGGTTGTGGCTACTTCACCATCGGGCTGCTGCGCAGACCAATGCCACCCCGGCGTGTTGGGTGTGAGGGGGAAATTGCCTATCGGACGAGGCTACGCGGTGTAATGAGACGTTGCATGCAACGTCTCTACCATTTGGTGATGTGGGCGGATATGTGTTGGGCGCGCGGCGGAACTATCAAAAAAAATTAACATTCAAATTCTTATCACGTTTGTTTAGCGGGTCGCTGCCGCTCGCCGCTGTTTGCCTGGGTGTTGAACGAATGGTACAAATAAGACATTGGCACCCCGTCGCTACGTTTTTAGCCAGACGGCCAGGTCGTGAGCTTGCAGTTGAAGTGACCAGTCCGGGCTGTCGGGGCTCCATGGGTCAGGGCCAAGTTTGAGAGCGATTTTGTCATCGACTATTGCTACATAGAGATTTTTTTGTGCGGCAATAATATTGACATTGCTTTGGGCGTGAAGGGCCGCTCGCCGTCGAAGGTCAATTAGTTTTTCAATCGTTTCACCATAGAATGGCTCCCAGTCAAACAAATGGCACCAGAACACGCAAGGTTTGCCGGGATGGGTCAACAAATAGGCATAGGCCTGTTGAATAGTGTCGGCAGGGAAAGGGTCGTTATGGTTGGCTGGTTCAGTATCATGATTGTCTGTGAAGGTTACTGCCATCACGGGCCAACTACCGATTAATCCGGCACATTTTCCGTCTTCTGTTTTCAGACAGGAAAAGTCTTTTTCGGTGAGGGCTTTTTTGAGCAATGCCCGTGTAGCAAAATCAAAGACCATACTTTTGCCACCGGTACGATTTGGCTGGCCATTTTCATCATCTGGCAGGCCAAAACTTCGGTTAATCCAGTCCACCAGACCAGCGGTTGAGGCATCGGTAAATTCAGCGACCGAAAAGACCGGATTTGTCGCATCATTATAAATTCCAACAAATCTGGGGTGATAGCCAGTAACCAGGTCCCAGCGCCAGCCAACGAAGCCAACCTCTTTTTGAAGCCATTTAAGCCAACGTATAATTGTCTGCTGGACGAGAGGATTGGTATGGTCCAGATCGCGGCCACCGTCAAAGCCAGCACCGGTATCGTTTGCTCCGGTGGGTTTGCCTCCTTGCTGTGCCCATTCATCATCGGCACAAACAGCATTTTGATTGGCTTTTCGGATGTCATCTGAACTAGTCGTTCCTTCCGGAGCAAAATTTGGATTACGAAAATCCGCCCAATTGCCAAGGCCACAGCGATGATTGACGACAATATCAACAATCGCGTCAACGGGTCTGGGGCCCGAACGGAGTGCAGAAATCGCTTGTTTGAGTTCTTCTTGGGAACCGTAATTGCTATTTAGGTCATACCATTGGGTCGGAAGATAGCCCTGCTTGTCGGCACTTGTGGTGGCCGGGGGAAGCCAGATGGTATCAAATTGAAGCTGCTGGATACGCGAAGCATTTTCGATGAGGATTTTGTACCAATCGAATTCTTCGGATTTCCAATGAAAACCCTGCAGGATAATGGAATCATTTTTTCCGCAATAGCAGTCGTTCTGCATTATACTGTCTCCATTTATGAATGGTACCGTACTGGTTCAGCGTGAATTGGACACGCCCGTTTACGACTTAAGTATTTTTTAATCCATTTTCGATGATAATTCAATAAGAAAATCGGCTAAAACTTGTTTTATCTTGGGGCTCTGCCCCAAACCCCGACAATTTCGCTCCAGCCTTTGGGCGAGAGCTTTTTGTCAGGCACTTTTTGCTTGAGCATCTATTCTATTATGCCTTCTTTGGCTGAAAGCTGATAAGCTGCTTTCATAGTCGATTCAACCTGACTGCGAGTATCTTCAGGCAAATAACTCAACACATTACGAATCTTATGAACGCGGCATCTTTGCACCGGATTTTCACTGCCATAAACAGAATCTATGCCACAGCGCAAAGCCTTGTTGCCATCAATAATAAATAGCCGCAGACGATCATTTTTTACGCCCCGGTCAACTAAGCTATTAAGCAGGTCGATCACGACTTTGCTGTTTTCGCTGGAACCTTCCTGTAAGCCCAGGATATGCTTAAAACCCTCTGAATCCACCCCTAAAGCTATAATTACGTGGGTCTGGCCAAACTGGATGCCACCAATATAAATCGCTAAAATATCTTTGTCTGCGAAGTTTCTCTCGCAAATATGCTCAAGTTCCTCACCGGAAGCTTCGATGAATTTGCGGCTGACCTGCGACTTATTACTCCGGCAATTAAATTGAGATAAATGGGGACAGTTACCCATTTATTCCCTCTAAAAACAGGTGCTGTCCCCAGGGCAATCGCATGAAATTTTTATCCTTGTTTGTGGCTCAAAAGCGATACTAAATCAAAAAAGTTGACCTTGTCATCCCCGCGCCGGCGGGGGGCCAGGAAATGCAAAGCATGATTTTGGCTCGAAAACTGGATTCCCGCCTACGCGGGAATGACAAGAACAATTTCATGCGTTAGCCCTGGTGCTGTCCCCTATTTCTTTCTATTTCTTTGGAGGTTTTCTTGAGAAAAATATGGACATGCCGCCTTAAGTATGCCATTATAGCTATTAATGAGTCAAAAACGGGCATAATGACATTGAGTGCGTTGCTCAATACGCTAAAAATACCCGTGAACGGTTACAGATAATTTAATGGCAGTTGACCCCGGTCATAATCAGAGCCGAATAACTATATAGTGCCTGTTGCCAGAATACTATATAGTTATTTGCGGAAAACATGCCTTAAGTCCAGGCCAAACATGCCTTAAGTCAGAGCCAAACACTACTTAGTCCCGGCCGCAAACACAAATATGAGCAGAAAAATAAAACTTGATGTAAATATGGAAATAGTATAAAATCTATTAAATGTGAAATGGATTTGTCCAGTTCGCGTTGAACCAACACGACCCTATGGAGGGGCTTTTATGGAAAGAATATTAAAAAGGTTTACATTAATGGAGTTGCTGATTAGTATTTTGATGCTGGCATTGGGCCGGGCACGCACAGGAGTTTTGCAAGCGTCTTTATACAGAAAAGGGACCAGCATGATATTCAAAATCGCTATCCTGACGAGCCTTGCCTCTGTCGTGCTGCGGGCGGCCCCAGCCCATGAATATGAAGGTACATGGGTGGCTGGCGATGGCGATGCCAAGAGTCTGAAACTGATCGACCAGGCGTTTGATTCGCTGGCAGTCTCGACGGAGATGGTCAGCCTGTCGCTATTCTACAAGCGCGATTGGAACGGGATGGTGCTGAGCAATACCGCCTGGCCGGGCTGGTGGATCCAGAACACCTATGGCCCGTCGTACGGGATGATGCCGTTTCTCGAGGAACCGTATGCCACCTGGATGAAGCATGCCCAGGGATTGTGGTTCCGGCTGATGGGGGACGGGAATACCCCGGACACCAACGGCTACATCGGTCCTGATGGCACTCTCGTCGACTGCTCGTTGGTCTTCCGCGGCGGCGGCCGCGATCTCGGCTTTGGCCATATCGCCCGCCCGCACTCGACCAATCCGGTCAATGATGGCAAGATCTCCCAGTCGGCGACCTATTACCGCCAGGGCGATGCCGGCCATGATACCAACGATTGGGGTGTCGGCTTCTCGGCGGCTGGGCTGGTGATGGAGTGCGAACGGCTGCTGGTCACCCGTGACTTGAACGAGGTGAAATCGCGGATGCCGCAGCTTAAGCGGGTGGCGGCGTATCTCGATGGCCGCCGCGATCCCAAAACCAATTTGCTACGGGGCGGCAAGGGGTCGAACTTGCTGGCGCCCAGCTTCGATGGCTGGACCGATGCCAATGGCCAGAAGCAGCATGTTTATCTGACCGAGCTCTCGATCACCTACTGTGGCGGGCTGGATCGGCTGATCGAGCTCTGCGAATTGGTCGGCGATCGAACCGCGGCACAGGGTTACCGGGCGACGGCGGCTAATATTCGCGCCGCCCTGCCGGCGCTGATGGACGACCAGGGATCGTTCATCATGTTCAAGGATCCGGATGGCGTCAAGCATGGCGTCTACGGCGCCGACAAATACGGGTATTTAGAGGCGACGCCCAACCATGATTCCGTTGCACTGCGGGTGGTCGATGACGCGGCGTCAAAGCGGATCATCCAGCGGATGGTTTCCATTAAGGAACTGGCGCCCCACGATATGCTCATCACCAACTTCCCCGCCTATGACGAGCCAGGTTATCCCACCCATGGACTGATGGCCTATGGCACCTGGGTACATGGCGGCCACTGGAGCACCTGCCAGGGGCGGATGAACATCGCCAGCCTGCGGGCCGGCGAGTTCGACCATCCGTTCAAGTCCTGGGACCGGATGGGTAAGCTCATGCAGAACTTCCGCGCCGATGCGCCGCTGGGCGGTTTGGGGCTTAGTCCCTGGAGCGGCCAGCTGGGAGCCCCCTACAACACCGTGTTCGATTGCCTGGGCGTCTCGGCCGGCCTGGTGCGGGGCCTGTTTGAATATGAGTACCGGGCCGATGGCCTGCGGGTGCGCCCGCATCTGCCGCCCGGCATCACCCGCTATGTGCAGAAGAAGGCAGTCGTCTTTGGTCAAAGCAAGATATACATCACGGTCACCGGCACCGGCCAGGTTCGTTCAGCTAAGGCCAATGGCATCGCCTGCACAATCACGGCCGATGGCTGGATCGACCTGAAGAATCCCGGGCAGGTGACGGCCGTCGAAATCGTCCGCGGCGAGGCCGCAGCGCAGGGGGCGTGGAAACCGGGCAGGAAACAGCCGCTGGTTATTCCTGATAATCCTGCGTTCTGGGAGATCCCCGAAGATCTGCAGAATGACCACCATGTCGATCTCAGGAAGCTAAGAGCCTTTTACGAGAATATGGTCAAGGCCAATCTGAACAAAACCTACGAGGGGGCCATGGCCCGGACCGCCCTGGAGCTACTGCTGGCCCGCCATGAACGCCAGCGCATGCGCAAGGCTGGAACTCTGCCGATCCCCAATATCGAGCCAGTGCCCACCTGCAACCAGGATGCGGTCGAGGATATGTACCTCACCAATGCACTCAACATGGCCGGCGGCCTGACCGATCACCTCGAAGGGCTCACCATCTGGGAAGGCAACACGCCCAGTTCAGAAGCCGTCACGATCGCCAACCAGGTCGGGCTGTCCCCGCCCAAGCGAACCGCGGCAGACACTCTGACCGGGATGATGATTCCCCGAAACCGCCACAAGACCAAGGTTGGGATATCGCAGGGCGGCGGCCCCATTGCTGGCGAGGTGGGCCGGACCTCCATCTTTGAAATAGCCATGACCGCAGAGGATATTGCAGCACTGGCTGCCACCCGCGGGCCGATTAAGGACATGGCCAAACCATGTCTGTATACAGGCAGCCCGGCCATCGGGTCGGATCTACCGCTCAAAGCCAATTGGACCACTGCGAATGAACTTACCGTAGAAGTCTGGATCAAGCCCGCCGGCAACGGCCGGATACTCGACAAGATCTCCATCGGCGGCAGCGATGGCTTCCTCATCGACATCGTCGGCGACAACCAGGTCCGCACAATCATCGGCAGCAGATCCGCCGGCGTGGAAAAGGACCAACCCAGCACCATCCAGCTCAACCAGTGGTCACACATCGCGCTGGTCCTCAACCAGAAGACCAAGAATGCCATCCTCTACATCAACGGCAAGGAAGTCTACACGCTGGCCGACCTGCCTGTGCAGACGGAGTATTGAGAAGGACGCCTCCGGGTTTAGCGGTTTTTTTTTGCTGATATATGTGTTGTTACAAAAAGCGAACAGGCAATTCCAACAGTAAAAACTGTTCGGTATTAAAAAATCGACCTTGTCCCAAACGTAGTTGGAGGTTGGGACGACTACTCAACTAATTTCATTTTACGCAACCGCGGCTTCCGTGTCAACTACTAATCCTCACCGTTCAATTGCCGCAGTTTTGTGTCCAGTATCCACAGGTGCTTAAAGCCCATAATGCGGTGGAAATTCTTTTCCATATCCAGCAGACTGGCGGCTACCCAGCGGACCACCATTTGCGAATCCTGCCATTTTTTTACGCGGCGGGTACGGCTGCGAATGCCGCTATTGGGTGACTCGATCACATTGGTCGTCCCCAGACAGCGTCGCAGTTGTTCTGGCAATTCAAGCTTATTAATCGTAAAGGTTTCATCAAGACCTTCCAGCAAGCTGCCAGCGGCGGAAGGGTGCTCGTTTTGCAGATCATCTCCAGCATGGGCAATAACAATTGACCATCCTTTGCCAAAAATTCCGCCAATTTTCTGCTGTTATTCTGATTTTGATTCTGATAAAATTTCTTATGCATGGCTACTCCTTACTTATTGAAGTAAATATTTGTCAGGCCTGATTTTACACATTTCAAGCCAGAGTAGCCATCACTTTTTTCAACCTCCAACTACGGTTGGGACAAGGTCCGATTCTTTGTTCCTCGCCAGCAAACAAAATCTTTCGTTCTCGCTACGAAAGCAATTATTAGAGATACCCTATATCTACTTTCGATCTTTCTAAAATGATTATACTCTGATAAATGTGATCAACAAGAAATATTATGATGCAAGTGATAATGATCAACCCATAGAAACCTCCATCGGTTAACAAGTTAACCGCTGCCACCCGGTAAGGCGTTCATGTCAATTCTACTCAGCATGGGCGGAGTTCATCGGACCTTCCATCGCACTGAAGTACTTGATGGGCATATTGGGTAAAAAACCACTTTGGGGAGGGCGAGGATTAAAATAACACACAGTTACTATGCTTTAACTTTGGGATTGAGAAGCTTTTAGTTGATTATTGCCATAAAAACGTTATTATGGCTATTTATTCCACTGAGTTAACACTTAATAGAATGAAGAAATGAGAAATAATGGCTAAGAAAAAGACAGAAAATAAAAAAAAACCTATAGATATAACCAATCAATTTGATACGCACAATCTGGATAATATTCAGATTGATGTCAATGCTATTGATGTATCAGGTGTGAGTAATAAAGCTCCTACCAGAAAATCAGAAAAAAAACAAAATAATGACAGTGACGATGACAGCATTCATATTCCTACCGAAATTGGGATTCTGGCGTTGAGGAATATTGTGGTTTTCCCTGGAACGGTCAATCCACTGGCAATTGGCAGGGCTCAAAGCCAAAACCTTATAGATAATCTTCCTGAAAGCAGTCCAGACCGAATCATCGGAGTGCTTACCCAAAAAGACCCCGATGTCGATAATCCTGGTTTTAAGGATCTTTTTACGACAGGGACGATTGTAACTGTTTTGAAAAAGCTGCGGCTGCCCGATGGTCATAAAAGTCTGGTAGTCCATGGGCTGGTTCGGTTCCGCGTTACGCAATGGATAGCTTATGAACCATTCCTTCGGGCCAAAATAGAAGTAATAGAAAGCAAAGCTAGCTCCAGCAAGGCACTGGCTGCTTTGACTGCCAGTGTTCGAACTATGGCCCAAAAAATGATTGATCTTTCACCGAACATTCCAGATGAAGTGCAGGTGATTTTACATAATATTGACGAGCCTGGGGCTTTAGCTGATTTTCTGGCGGCAAACATTAATATCCCGATGAGCAAAAAGCAGGAAATTCTTGAATGCATTGATGTGGAAAAGCGGCTACAAAAACTTTCTCTGGATTTGGCCAGTCAGATTGAATTATTACAACTCAGCGCTGATATTCAAAATAAAGTGCATAATTCTATTGATAAAAGTCAACGGGAATATTATCTGCAGGAACAACTAAAAGCCATCCAGACCGAACTGGGGCTCACCGATCAAAAATCCGAAGATATTAAGGAAATGCGAAAGAGACTTATCAAGGCCAACATGCCTGAGAAAGTTTTTGAAGAAGCGGTGCGTGAACTGGACCGCCTAAGTAGAATTTCAAGCATGAGCCCGGAATACAGCGTTTCGCGAAACTATATCGAATGGCTGGCGGATATGCCCTGGGATATCAGCACATCCGATAAACTAAATTTAATTTCGGCCAAGCGAATACTAAATGCTGACCATTATGATTTGGAAAAGGTTAAAAAACGTATTATTGAATATCTGGCAGTTAAGAAGCTGAACCCTAAAGGACGCAGCCCGATACTTTGTTTTGCCGGGCCACCCGGTGTTGGTAAAACATCGCTGGGTAAAAGTATTGCCCGCTCGATGGGCCGCAACTTTATTCGGATGTCGCTGGGCGGGATGCGTGACGAAGCAGAACTACGCGGGCATCGGAGGACATATATCGGTGCTTTGCCGGGTCGAATAATTCAGGAAATACGTAAGTGCGGCAGCAATAATCCGGTTTTCATGCTGGATGAAATCGATAAAATCGGACAGGACTTCCGAGGTGACCCGGCTTCGGCATTATTGGAGATACTCGATCCTGAGCAGAATTTTTCGTTTACTGATCATTATCTGGAACAGCCATTTGATTTGTCTAAAATAATGTTTATCGCTACAGCTAATTATATGGGAACGGTTCCGCCAGCATTGCGTGACCGTATGGAAGTGCTGGAACTACCAGGCTATACCGCTATTGATAAGATGCACATAGCCAAAAAATATCTGGTGCCCCGTCAGCTCAAAGAAAATGGCTTAAGCGACAAAATAATGACAATAAAAGACAATGCACTGGAAACAATCATCGAATCATATACCCGTGAAGCAGGTGTGCGTGAACTGGAAAGAAAAATCGCGGCAGTATGTCGGGCAATCGCCGCTAAAGTTGCTTCAAATAAATGTAAGTCAGCAACTATCAACCCGAAAAATCTCGATGACATTCTGGGCCCGGCAATGTACGAGTCAGAATTGGCATTGCGAACCAGCACCCCTGGGGTCGTGACCGGGTTGGCTTATACTCCAGTTGGCGGGGAAATATTGTTTATCGAATCGACATTCATCCCCGGCAAAGGTAATGTGATCCTTACCGGTCAGCTAGGCGATGTAATGAAAGAATCGGCATCCACAGCCCTGAGCGTGCTGAAAAGCATGGCTCTGGCAGAAAAAAAACCGCGTAAAGGCACTATTGCCCTGGAGCTATATAATATTTTGAATCAGGACAATCCTTTTGCTAAATATGATATACATATTCATGTTCCAGCTGGGGCGGTGCCAAAGGATGGGCCAAGTGCGGGACTGGCGATGTTCAGTGCCATGTCTTCGCTGGTGACAGGAAGGGCGGCCCGAACCGAGGTGGCTATGACTGGTGAGATAACCCTGCGAGGCATAGTCTTACCTATTGGTGGCGTAAAAGAAAAATTACTGGCGGCCAAACAGGCAGGCATAAAAACCGTTATTTTGCCAAAACGCAATGAAAAAGACCTGGTCGACCTGTCAAAAGACGTTACCAAAGGGATGAAATTTGTTTTTGTTCAGGATGGGACCAAAGCCTTGGAAACAATTTTAGAATAATTACAAAATTGACTGAAAACTATTCCTATTTTTGGTTAAGAAGATGGATCCCCGCCTGCGCGGGGATGACAAATGTTAACTTTCGCTAAAATATCTGCTCTCAGGTATAAAATAGTAATAAAAAAATCCATGCATTAGCCCTGCATGACCCACTTAGACAAAGGAAATAAATATGCACGCGGAAATACAATTTTCAATTTTGCTAATCAATAAACCTGGTATATTAGCTCAGATTTTGACATCATTGGGTGATGAAAAAGTCAATATTCTAGCAATGACCATGATGGATTCCTTTGAGCATGGTGTTCTGCGATTGGTGCCAGCGTCGCCAGAACATAGCCGTAGTGTGCTAAAAAAACTTTCACTGGAAGTGCATGAAGCGGAAGTATTGTGCGTTACAATCCCCAATAAACCCGGTGCGATGGCTGAAATCGCAGCAAAACTATCCAAAGCTCACATCAATATCAATTATTGCTATGTAACTGCCGGGGCCCGTGGCGGGAAAACTACTGGAATTTTCAAAGTCGCTGACATCAAAAAGGCGATTAAGGTGCTGTCTAAAAAGCCATTGCCCAAAAAAAACACTAAAGTTGTCCGTAAAACAAAACGGGGATAACATTAGTCACAGATTTGTTTAGTGTAATGCTTTAGTTTTGACAAAAGGATTATCGCGGAAAACGCTTCATGTGGCGATAATGTTAATAATTATCATAATCGGCATAAACGGAACTGATCGTTCTGATAAATAGAAACTTTTTTTTACAATAATCACTTTACTTAAACCATTGGCAAAAAGAAACTTATGGAAATAAATAATTAAATTGATTCATTTTTTCTTTTTATTTTGGGACAAATTGAGACTGTATGGCCACTAATATTGTGAGCACAACATAACCCAAACACTATAATGTTGATTACTCCTCCTGTACCCGCAACCACAAATTGCGGGTACCTTTTTTTTGCGCAGAGCAAATTGGTATTACCAAATCTGCAATACAAAAAAATACCCGCCAGGTTAAATTAACAACATGGCAGGTAAAACCGTATATAACGGTGGGCTTATAAAGCGATCATCGTCATAATACAGCTTGATCTTAACTGGCCAACTTTAACCCAAACCTCCTTCGGAGCAGGCCAATTAATATAAAACTCATACCTCAATAATTGTATTAGCAATTGAGCACAGCATAATACAACAAATCGCATTATATACCCAAAGGGTATGTTTTCTCCTGACAAGGTAGTTCTAAGGTCCGACAATACAATAACTTATGTATTGGCAAAACGAGAAATAACAACTTTATCAGTATATTAGCTATTTGAGAGCATGATTGATAATAATTCCGAACAAAATAGAATATTTTCAAAATAAAAACCCATAAAGATCTGGTAACAAATCGAAAAAACTTCAAATCGAAAGTTCCCGAATGGGATTATTTATAAGACAATATTAGTTATAGGACTTTTTCTGATTTAGTCAAGAAAAAAACTGATATTCAACTAGAAGTGTGAGTGAGATTTTTTAGTGGCAGGGTAAAAATATAAGAATAGCACACGGATTTTGACGGATCTGGCGGATTTTAGCGGATTTGATTGGGCAATAGCCAACGATTGTTTTAATGGATTTGTGGATTTTTTAGCTGGCAAGGCCTGTTTTGATGCAATTGGTTTTTAATTGTTTGTTTTGAAATTGTCAATTTGTGATTGATTATCACTGATCAAACCAGATTTTTTTTATGGCTATTGTTGGTTACAAGCCCGGAAGACCAATTTTAAGCACGAGTCATTTGCTAAGTTGATATTGGATATGGCTTTAGGTTTGCCACCAAATAAACTCGCTCACACTAGAAGTGTGTGTAAATTATTTCTGGCGATCATCAAAAAGATGGGCGGAAAAAATATTTCGATATCGCTGAGGCGATGAGATTTTTATCAGCATGGGCATAGCCCATCCCACCTGCTATATTAATAGTCTAAAAAAGAAAAGATTTAACAAAATTTGCATATTAATGATAATATAGTTATAATGATTTATAGTTTAAGAAGTATTTTGAGGCAGAATTTATGTATAGACAAAAAATAAACATTATTATGGCTGTAATGGTGGCATTTATCATGTTACCACTATCAAGTAATACCTTTGGTCAGGTTTACAGCAATGCCGTCACCACCGGGGCGGCATCTGGAAACAATTTAAGCGGTGGACGGGGCTCTTCTACGCTGGGTGTTTTTAGGGCATATAGTACAGGTACTCCTGACATGTCTATTCAGAAAGCCCGCCGTTCCAGAATGCTGGGGTCATCAATGCGATATAGTGGCACTGGGCCCAGAAGTGCTTATAATAGTTCCAGGAGAACAAATTATGGCTCTTCGATTAGCAATGTATTACAGCGAAGAACTGTCAACAATGCAATGCCACGCCAAAACACTGCTTATATGGCTAATCAAAAATATACTGCATTAAATCAAAATATAGGTAGAAACACCTCGGCTTATGGTCAAAGCCAAAGGCAAGCAACACCATCAATAATAAAACCACTGAAACCCCAAAGACCACCCAGAACAAATAAATTTGACCCATTGGCAAGCCTGCCAGATAAATATAAATCGAAAGTCAGTGACAAATTAAAGTCTACAATCGAAACTGGTTCAAGTATCAGAAAGAAATTATTGAGGATGCCCACATCCAAGCTGAAGAGAAATAAATATTCAAAGTAATAAGTTGGTATCTATTCCAATCGAAACAGCTTTGATATCACCGGTATATTTGGCGGCGACGAGGTTGGCAAATCCTTTTTTCATGGCAGCAAAGGTTATGGTCAGATCAGCCTTTATAGCCAACTCCGATGCCTGACCAGTATCGCAATCCAAGCCTGATGGGACATCTAAAGCTATCGTTTTCCTGTCTGAATCATTGATGATTCCGATGGCTTGACGAATCGGCTCGCGGGGCGGGCCGGAAGCGCCAGTGCCCAACATCGCGTCAACTACCACAGCTATATCAGCTAAATCAGCTGTTTTTAATTCGTTGGCCCATTTAATGATCAGTCCCATTTTTTCAATTATGGATAAATTTGTGAGGGCATCGCCTTTAAATTTGTTGCGATTAGCTAAGATAACTATTTCAACATCAATGCCATTATCATGCAGATGACGGGCTATCGCAAAGCCATCACCGGCATTATTACCTGAGCCAGCGACAATAGCGACCTTTTGATCTGATTTTAAGATTTTCAATATCTCGATAGTAGCGTTTTTGGCAGCATTTTCCATCAGGACGATGCCGGGAATGCCATATTTTTCGATTGCGACTTTATCACAATTGCGCACCTGGGCTCGAGTCAAGACTACATTTTCATCTTTATTTATCATGTTAAAATTATATATCTTAATTCTGATAGCGTCAATTGACACTTTAGGTTTTTTTATATATGATAGTTTTGATATTATTAAAATAGAACCACAGTTTATTATGATTTTAGGGGTCAAAACAAAATCGCCAGGTCGCTGGCGCTCGCCGTTATATGAAGGATTCAGCTTATGAATGATCAGGAGAAGCTTGTCGACCTGGTAAAAGGCCGCCATCCGTGCATTACCATTATCACCCGCGAGGAAAACTATGCCCGCCAATTATTAGCCGGCGTGGCGATGAACTGCGGGCTGGACTTTTATTCGTGGTCGGTTACCGAAGGGCTCAAAGATGGCATGGTCAAAGGCTCTGAACCAGTCAAAGGCACTGAACACCCTGCTGCGGCGATGGTATATCTGGCTCAGGTTGAAGGCACCTGTATTGTGGCTGTTTATGACATTATCGAACATCTAGGCGATAGCCGTACATTGCGAACTATCCGTGAACTTATCCATTTGTTTGAACGCAATAACAGCACATTAATTTTAGTCGATCATAATAATGATATCCCCGCTGCGATTCAATCTTATACGACCCGTTTTGAAATTTCTCTACCGGACGAAGATGAACTTGGTGCTATTGTTCGTCAGACCTTGAAATATTGTAATCAGGAACGGCCTATCAAAATTGATATAACACGTAAAGGCTTAACCAGTATTATTCGCAACCTGCGGGGGCTAACCCGTCGGCAGGCTGAACAGATTATTTATGATGTTGTGGCAAATGATAATTGCTTTGACAATACCGACATCAATCGAGTCGTCGCTCACAAAAGACAATTACTGCAAAGTGATGGCTTACTGGAATATATCGAAACCCCAGCAGAGCTAAACGAAATCGGTGGCCTGCGTCGCCTGAAACGATGGCTGCAACTTCGCCAGGATGCCATGACCGAAGATGCTGAAAAGTATGGGCTATTGCCACCCCGCGGGGTTTTAATGCTTGGCGTTCAGGGAGCTGGGAAAAGTCTATGTGCTAAGGCTATCGCCACGGCCTGGCATTATCCATTATTGCGTCTTGACCCCAGCGTGCTTTACAAT
Organism: Phycisphaerae bacterium; assembly: GCA_016342495.1. Lineage (GTDB taxonomy): Bacteria > Planctomycetota > Phycisphaerae > Sedimentisphaerales > SM23-30 > JAEIOG01. The sequence goes on along the minus strand of JAEIOG010000095.1, from coordinate 5,700 downwards.
AAATATATCGGGGAATCGGAAAGACGATTGAAAGCTTCGCTGCGTCAGGCAGAAATGATGGCTCCGATTGTTTTATGGATTGACGAGATTGAAAAAGCTTTTGCATCGGCGGCCAGCCAAAGCAATGATGGGGGGCTATCCCGTCGGATGTTTGGAACATTGCTGACCTGGATGCAGGAGCATAAAGAGCATGTATTTCTGGTCGCAACGGCAAATGATATCGAAGCATTGCCACCGGAATTATTACGTAAAGGACGTTTCGATGAAATTTTCTTTGTCGATCTACCCAGCGAAGAAGTCCGCAAGGATATTTTCAAAATCCATATTAAAAAAAGAAATCGCGACCCGGAAAAATTTGATATTGATGCCCTGGCAAAACAGGCCAAAGGCTTTAGCGGTGCCGAAATTGAACAGGCAGTAATCAGCGGGCTACATCGGGCATATTCGACCAATATCGAAGTTGATACCGATGCGGTTCTGACAGCCATCAAAGAATCTCCGCCACTGTCGGTAACGATGTCCGAAAGAATCGACGACTTGCGGGATTGGGCTAAAAATCGCTGCGTTCCAGCTGATGATGAAACAGTTTAGACAGCCATAAACTTTTGCGTGAGAATAAAATGTATACAGAAATAGAAGCTAAAATAAAAGTTGATGAACTGGAATCTTATCGTCAGAAGTTAATTGCGCTTAGGGCAGAATTTGCTGGACAGGCTCGGCAATGCGATACTTATTTCGATGATGCCAACAAGTCGATAAAAAAAAGTGACTCTGGTTTTCGTTTGCGTTGCCAGACAATTAACGATAAAACCACGGCCATCCTGTGTTTTAAGGGTCCGCGTCAACTGGGGCCATTCAAAAACCGCAGCGAAACTGAAGTCCTCATCGACAGTGCCGATAATATGATAAAAATATTAAATCAGCTTGGCTATCAGCAAAAGCGGACGGTTGCCAAAACCCGTGACACTTACCAGCTCAACGATGCTTTGATCTGTTTGGACAATGTTGATCAATTGGGCTGCTTTATCGAAATTGAGGCACCAAGCGAAAAATCGGTCCATGATAATCTGCTATTGCTGGGCCTTGATCCTAAAAATCATATCTCCAAAGGTTATGCCCGTCTGCTGGCTGATAAAGTTAAAGAAGATTAAAGAACAGCAGCTAACTGGTCATATCACTATTGAAATCTTAGCATGGCGCTACCGCTTCGTGCTGTTTAACTGAAAATTTTAAAAGAATTAGGGTTGACTATCCTTGGCTATTTGGCTATATTACCAAGTAAGCAAATAACAAAAACATAAAAGGTGCTACCAAATGAATAAAAAAGATATGGCAAAATATCAGGCAAGGGCCGACATTATCAAGGCATTAGCCCACCCAACCCGGCTTTTCATGGTCGATCAGCTCGGCGAAGGTGAAAAATGTGTTTGTGAACTTACCGACATGATCAAAGCTGATACATCAACGGTATCCAAACACCTTTCAGTCTTGAAATCAGCAGGGCTGATCCGCGACGACAAACGCGGCACGAGCGTTTACTATCAGCTCAAAGTGCCGTGTCTGAAAGGATTCTTTGGCTGCATCGAAAATGTAATGAGAAACAATGTAAAAGAACAAATGGAACTATTAAAATAATGGACTGGAAAAAAGAATTAAAAATCGCATTGATAATCTTCGCTGTTTTCATGGGCTGTTTCTTTCTGCCTGTCGAAAGCCATCGTTTTACTCAATCGATCATCGAATCGTTAAAATTAGTTAAGTGGTATGCACAGGAACATGTCCTGTTATGCCTGTTGCCTGCATTTTTTATCGCCGGTGCTATTGGCGTATTTGTCAAACAAGGCTCGGTTATGAAATACCTGGGGCCCAATGCCAACAAAGCTGTAGCTTATCTGGTTGCATCGGTTTCAGGAACGATTCTGGCGGTATGCTCATGTACAATTTTGCCGCTGTTTGCTGGAATTTATCGCATGGGAGCGGGACTGGGGCCGGCTTGTGCTTTTTTATATTCTGGCCCGGCGATCAATGTTCTGGCCATCATTTTAACAATGCGTCTGCTCGGGCCACAACTGGGCATTGCCCGTGCCGTCGGAGCGATACTCTTTAGCGTTATCATAGGTTTGGCTATGCATTTTATTTTCCGTAAAGAACAGATGCAGAAAATCAATGCTCACAATGCGATGGCAACAGATGAAAAAGGTCGCCCTGTCGCCCATACCATTATATATTTCGCTTTGATGATTCTGATTCTGGTTTTCGCTAACTGGGCAAAACCTAAAGAACAGGACGCCAATATCTGGCAAGCTATTCATGGAGCCAAATGGATTGTGACTTCTATCGTAGCGGTTATTTTGGGAATAGTCCTTGTAGCATGGTACAATATTAAAGCCTGGAAGATGACTCTTGCGGGAATTGCTGTTGGCAGCGCTTATGTGATTTCTTATCATATAATACCAGCTTTGATCTCGGAAACCGCTCTGGTGAGCTTCAGTAAATTTCAGCCAATGATTCCATTTGGTATCGGTATCGGTGCTATCGCTACTGTTACCGCAACGACCAAAGGGGAATCGGCGACATGGTTCCAATCCAGCTGGACATTTGCCAAACAGATAATGCCTTTGCTTTTCTTTGGCGTTTTAGTCGCTGGTGTTTTTCTGGGGGCACCGACCGCCGATGGATCAACATCAGACAATGGTTTGATACCTGCTGCCTGGATCGCCAAACTTGTGGGAGGCAATAGCTTCGGAGCGAATTTCTTTGCTGCAATAGCGGGGGCATTTATGTATTTTGCGACCTTAACGGAAGTACCTATTCTGCAAGGCCTGATCAATAATGGCATGGGACAAGGGCCGGCACTTGCTCTGTTGCTGGCCGGGCCGGCATTGTCGCTGCCAAACATGCTGGTCATACGCAGTGTAATGGGGACAAAAAAAACTGTTGTTTATGTAACACTGGTTGTGATAATGGCAACAATTTCCGGGAGCATCTACGGATCGTTCTTTTAATAACTCAAACTACTTCATACAGGAGAAATAAAATGAAAAACATCAAAATCCTTGGAACTGGATGCCCGAAATGTGCACAGTTAGCCCAAAACGCTCAACAAGGCGCTCAGGAAGCTGGCATCGAATTCGAGATCGAAAAAATAACTGACATCAACGACATTATGAGCTATGGTATCATGATGACACCGGCCTTGGTAATCGACGGGGAAGTGAAAATTGTAGGTAAAGTTGCATCACCTGATGCTATAAAAGCGATGCTTATTTGATGTAAAAATTTACAGAACAGAAAGGAATCTATTATGAGTACAAAAAACAGCTGTGCTTGCAGCGGCGGATCAAAGCTTATTTTTGCCTGTTCAGGTGCAGCCGATGTTGGCGCGATTGCAGATCAGGCCGCCCGAAAAATGACTAAAGAAGGTATTGGCAAAATGTTTTGCATGGCTGGCATTGGCGGACGGGTCAGTGGGATCATGAAAACAACCGAATCAGCAGATAAAATTCTTGCAGTTGATGGCTGCCCTCTAAACTGCGTGAAAAACTCTCTCGAAATGGCTGGCTTTGAAAAGTTCGACCATCTTCAGCTTGCCGATATTGGATTAGAAAAATGCAGTAGCCCTGTAACTGAAGAAAATATTGATAAGGTCGTCGCTAAAGGCCAGGAAATATTAGCCTAAACAATTCAAACTTTCCAATAGCCAGTTTGAAAATTAAAAGTGAAGGGAATTTTTTTTATGAATAAGACAAGTAAATTTTTTATTGTTTTTGCACTGATAGTAGCTGTTGCAACCGTGATTGCTATCAAACAAAACGGTAAAAAAACAAATGTGTCCGAGAATCCTCAAACCATCACACAAAACGACGCTGAAGATAAAGATGCAGCCTCTAATCTCGTCCAAACCCCAAAACTGCCCAAGCTCGTCGATTTAGGGGCCGGTAAATGTATTCCATGCAAAATGATGGCACCTATATTGGAAGAAATTAAAAAGGAATATGCAGATAAATTTGAAGTTGTTTTTATCGATGTGTGGGAAAATCCCGAGGAAAAAGAACCATATAATATTAAGATGATCCCTACACAGATTTTCTTTGATGCTTCCGGCAAAGAACTATTTCGACACGAAGGTTTCTTTTCTAAAGAAAATATTTTGAATAAATGGAAAGAACTGGGTATAGATTTTGGTAACGTAGCAAATAATACCACAGATCAACCATAAGACAGGTAAAGCTTATTTTTTTCACAGAGGTTTCTTGTCCAAAAGTTGTTGTAAACAAATTTTAATGAATTGGAATTTTAATAATATGCAGGAATTATTCACACAATTAACACAGGCCGTAGAAGGGGCGTGGTATATTGCGGTAAGTGCATCCTTTATTTGGGGTGTTCTGAGTATTTTACTCAGTCCCTGTCATCTGGCAAGCATCCCTTTAATTGTTGGTTTCATCGATGAACAAGGCAGAATGTCTACCAAACGGGCATTCTGGATATCGACCTTGTTTTCAGTTGGCATACTCATTACTATCGGGGTAATTGGAGCGATTACCGCTGCTGCCGGACGAATGATGGGCGATGTCGGTCAATACGGCAATTATTTTGTGGCAATAATATTCTTCGTTGTCGGACTGCATCTATTGGGGGTAATTCCGATGCCCTGGTCAGGACCCGGGCAGGTAGGAATGAAACGCAAAGGAATGTTTGCCGCATTTATATTAGGTCTGATTTTTGGCATTGCCCTGGGCCCTTGCACCTTCGCCTATATGGCTCCGATGCTGGGGGTAACTTTTAAACTGGCTTCTACTAATCTTACTTATGGCATTCTTTTGTTGCTGGTTTATGGCATTGGTCATTGCTCAGTAATTATTTTTGCCGGTACTTTTACTGAAATCGTGCAGCGGTATATGAATTGGAATGAAAAATCCAAAGGATCAGTTATCCTTAAAAAAATATGTGGAGTCCTGGTACTGCTCGGAGGCATTTACTTAATATATACCGCACCATAAAAATTCAATCCCAAACCTCTGAAGTTTTGTATATTTTAGCCATGTGAAGTAATATGCCATAACACGAGCATAGCCCACTACCTACTTCATTATGGCCTTTAGTGCCAATAATGTAGGGATAATCTTTAATAGAATCACTATTATCGAAAAATGGATACGAAAAATCATGGGGTTTGCTTTTATCGGGCTAGGATTATTTTTCTGCGATATATATATTTTCCACATTTTGACTTAAACAATCCACAAGTCTGTTGAAAAAAAAATCATACATAAACTCTCTGATAGCAATATCTTACGATAAACATATTATTATCGGCCCTAATTTTGTTGAAAAACAAATACACACCGTTATAATCGTTATTGTATGGTATATGTCAGAGCAGGGATCGCTCATCTCACAAGTCCTTTATTTCCAAAGGCTTACGTTTTGCCAGTTTATTATTATTTTTCTAACTCTATGGCATGAATTTTGCATTTTAGAATAGCAACTACTTAACATCAGAGTTAGAAGGAGTTTTAAGATGATTTTTAGAGTCTATCAAAATTTCGACATGTTTATGCAGAGAAAGTACCGCTTGCTGATATTGGCTATCGCCAGCTATGCTGCTATGTGTTAAACAAACTAGTGCTCAGTCACACTTTAATAGTTGGGTAGAGTGATTTCAATTTTGTCTGAGCGTTTTCAACCTTAAACTGC
>JAEIOG010000094.1 GCA_016342495.1 Phycisphaerae bacterium | reverse complement strand
CCAAAAAAAAGCTATTTTTGCTACCGCAAATCAGCTTAACACACCTATTCCCTAGACTATGGGATGGTTGTGAAAAAATTACTATTATTATCAATATGTGTTTTGATGCTTTCTGGCATCGTTGTCGCTAGTCAGGCGGATTGGGACGCGGCAGTTTCGGCCAAGAGCCCATTGAACTGGTATAAGTTCGATGAAACTACAGGTGTCAACTGTGCTGATTCGGGTTCTGAAGGGCTCGATGGTGAATATGTTGGCGTAGTTTTAGGGCAAAGGGGTTTGTTTGGCTCATCTTCTGCAGTCAGGTTTGACAGCTCAGCTGTAGCCAAACATAAAGTTCTTTTTGGTGGTTCAGATCTTGGAGGTCAATGGACAGCTGAATATGTAATCAAAAAAATGAGTCATCAAGTTTATACTTCGCAGATTCTTTGTGGCTCTCCCAGGGCTGCCCTTAAACTTGTCCAGTGGAATGCTACTGGTTCCCTGGGTTATACCAAGTTTGAATTCTGGGATAATATATATACACCAGAAACTGTCGCCCCTACAAGTAAATGGATTCATTTGGTTTTCCGCAGAACCACTGATAATTTTGAAGTCTTTATAGATGGTGTTTATCAGGCTGCAAATCCTACAGGTATCGATCTGCCTCGTGAAGCAATTGGTGTACGCCCTTCAGATGATGTTGATCCACTTGATGCTATCATTGATGAGGCTGTAATCTATAATAGAGCATTAACCAATGCTGAAATCGCTGAAAATGCCGCTACTTTGCTGCCAGATATCACTGATCCTGTACCAGCTAATGGTGCTGATTTTGTTATCACTGATGCTGATTTGAGCTGGACTGTAAATAATGCATCCATTACTGTTGCTGATATGAAACTTTATTTGGATCCAAATGAAATTTCTGTAAATGAAGGTGATGCTTCAGTACTGAGAACTTTGACAGCTGTTGATACTTTCGATCCTGGCACAATGATGCATAATACCACTTATTTCTGGCGTATTGAAACTGTTTTGGGCGGAATTACTTATGCAACCGACACATTTTCTTTCACTACCGCTCCGCCAGATCCAATGGTTACTGTTCACCCAATTAGTCAAACTGTTCAAGAAGGCCAATCGGTAACTCTTAGTGTTGAAGCTATTAATACTGAATCATATCAATGGGTCAAAAATGGTAATGATATGACAGGTGAAACTGATGATACACTTGTGATTCCCGTAGTTAATGCTAATGTTGGCGAAGGTGTATATCAATGCAGAGTTAGTAATGCAATTACTGATGATTTATCAGAACCCGCAACTGTTGTTTCCGCCCGTTTGATTGCTAAATGGGATTTTGAAGGTACGCTTGATGATGGCATTGAAGATGCAATCGTTTGGGGTGGTGTTGGGCTTGATCCTAATGCCTCGACTAATATTTATGCATCCGAAGATTTTCTTAACGGTCATTCTGGCAATCAAGTTCTGAACTTTACTGAAAGTAGCAATGTTTTTGAAATTACAAATGCAGATGTTGCATGTGCAGATTATTTTAACTTCTACCCACAAGGTTTAACTGTTAATTGCTGGGTTAAAGGCACTCCTAAAGGCACTCCTAATGGATATCAGTTACCTGTCGCCAAAATTCGTGATCGTAATGGCTGGGGCATTGGGATCACGCCTGGTGGCGATGCTTTTCTTAACGGTATTTATAATGATGTTTTTGGACCAACCGTAGCTGATGATACTTGGCATATGGTGACTGCTACTTATGAACCCACTGAAGATGATTATTCAATATTTGTTAATGGAAAATTCGAAAACTCTCATAATGCCAGTGCTCTTCCTGTTGCATTAAATGGTGCTCCAGTTATTTTTGGTGCTGAACAATTCTCATATGATCCTGATACAAATGGACTTATCTATGGTGCACCTTTCAAAGGCATGCTCGACGAAGTTTCGATCTATAGCTATGCTGTTGATAAATTTGATATTGCTCAGATGTATGTAGATAATTACCCAGGCGCAGAAGCTTTTTGTGTCGATAATACTACTAATATTTCAGCTGATCTGACCGGCGATTGCATAGTTGACCTTGAAGACTTTGCAATACTGGCATCTGAATGGATGAATGACAATCATGTTTATCCACCAACTGAATAATTTTACTCAAATCTGATTTTAATCGCGGTCCGTGTTGACACAATATAGCACGGACCGCTTTCTTATTCATGCCTGTCTCAAATCAATAACTATTTATCTTTGTTACCCATTTTATGAATTATGTGTTATTAGTAGTTTATGAAATGGGTTTTCTACGTTTAAATCCGTGGCTAATTCTTAATTAACCGCATTTTTAATGGTAAAACCTCATATAAGTCGAAAAATCTTATAAATCATCCTTTTTTTGTCAACCATAGTCCAGGCTCGTGCGTCTAAAATAATGACAAGCCGCCGAGGACTATCAACATAGCGTTGGCTATAATACAATGTTGATGTAACCTCAAGGAGAATAAAGACTTGACGACTCGCAGCGATGCAGAATTATTGCAAAGCCATATCGATGGCGACCAGGTAGCGTTTGAACAACTCATCCGCCGCCACGGTCCTGCGCTGCTTGGATATATTACAAAAATGGTTTATGACAGCCAACTGGCCCAGGATTTGTTTCAGGAAACCTTTAAAAAAGTTCATCAATACGCAAATTCTTATAAAGGCCAGGGCAAATTTAAGAGTTGGCTGTATTCTATCGCTTCAAATGTGGTAATAGATAATATGCGAAAACTTAAAAGACAACCAATAGCTTTTTCGCTCAATACCAGCGACAACGATGGCAGCGGGGCTTTTGCTGCTATTGAAGATGATAAGGTCATAAACCCCTATCAGCAAGTAACTTGCGATGAGAGCAAAGAACAGGTGAAAGTCGCGTTAGAACAATTGACCGCCCAGCAAAAGGCTACTGTGATTATGGCTTATTATCAGGGGATGACATATAAAGAGATTGCCGAAACGCTGAATTGCTCGCTTAGCACGGTTAAAACTCATATGTTCCGGGGACTTAAAGCGTTGGCAAAACTATTGCCAGACCCCAAGGGGGTAACAGAATGAAACATCTTATAGAACAACAACTTATAGAATATTTATATGAGCTGGATGAACAGGATAGTCGCATTGCGACAGCTGAACATTTGGAAAATTGCCCCCAATGTCGGGCGGCTTTGGAAGAATTAAAGGCCAAATTCGCCCAGCTGGATGTATTGAAAGATGATGTTGGGCTTACCGAATCGCTGATATTTGATACATTAAGGGTACTCGAAAAGGCGCGAAACGACATGAAATCGACAGAAAAAAGCACTTTTTTACCTAAAATTGTCATTTCTGTCGCGGCTTTATTCATGTTTTTCGTAGGGATATACATAGTAATTAATCAGGGTGATGACGGTATTGCGACTGATAATGAAGTAGCTACTAATATCCCCGGACCAGCTAAAGACGAAGTTGAAAATGATGTCAAAGTAGCAGAAAAAGGAAAAGTTACCGAGCCAGAATTATTTGCTCAAGCATTTGATGGTTCCCATAGTAGTTTAGGTGTCAAAAGTATTGCCAGGGTCCAAGGGTCAGTTGAGGTAGTACCAGTGGCGAAAGTGGAAGAGCTGTTAGCAAAGAAGCCATTTGCTCCGGCCAGCAATATTGAATTGAATGTTTTACCTCGGCGTAAATATGTGCAGCTTACTATCTATAATGATGCGGATTTGACTTTGGTGCGGGAGACGCGGGATATCACCTTTAAGGCTGGCTGGAACTGGCTGCAGTTTATGTGGGCCAATACCAAAATTGACCCGACTTCGCTGGAATTTCAGCCATTGGCTCATGCCGACAAGATTGAAGTTCAGCAGTTGACATTTTCTCCACGGTTGAAGGATCTGGGGCGTTGGCTGATGAGCTCGGAAGTATCTGGCCAGGTGCCAGTTGAGATTACCTATCTGACATCAGGTTTATCGTGGCGAGCGTTTTATACCGCGACCTTAAATGAAGATGAGACAAAGATGGATCTGTCATCTTATGTTCGGGTCGAAAATCAATCGGGTGAGACTTATGATAATGCCCAGACTCGTTTGGTGGTGGGGCAGGTGAATTTGCGGGAAAATATTGTGGACCTGGCATCACGACAATACGCCTATGGTTTGCCAGAAGGTGCGATGATTATGTCGGACGATGAGAAAAGACTTTTCAAAGAGCTAACAGAATACAACAGGCATAAAATACAGGCTGAAATTAAAAGTGATGATTATTCAATTGATAAGCTTGGAATTGTAGAATATGACGGTTATGATACGGTGGTTGAAGGTTTTATGTGGAATATGCAGCCTAAAAAGATTCTCAAGCAGGCATTGAGTGAGTATCAGCTTTATACGATTGAAGGGACTGAGACTCTCAGTGACAGCTGGTCGAAGCGATTGCCATCGTTTGCGGCTACTGATATTGAAGTTGAAAGTTTGTATAAATATGATGAAGATTTGTATGGAGCTCAGGCGGTTCGTTTTGTTAAGTTTGCTAATGATGCGGAGCATGAACTGGGATTGACGCCATTGCCACAGGGTAATATTCGGGTGTTTGGCAGGATTGATGATGATGGCCATTTGAATTATATCGGTGGGGTGGATACGAAATATATTCCAGTAAATGAAGAAGTTGAGTTGAATCTTGGGCCAGCGACTCAGGTGATGATAGAGCCGAAGCTGGTGGGATATAAGACGGATAATTATCGTTTTGATGGTAATGGCAATATTAATGGTTTTGATGAAGTTAAAACCTTTGAAATTGAGATTAATAATACCCGTGCGATTGCGGTTGATATTGAGATAAACCGTAATTTCAATTCGCTAAATTGGGATATTGAATTTGAACAGACCGATGTTGAATATGAAAAGCATGATGCCACCCACGGGCGATTTAAGCTGGAGATGAAGCCAGCATCAAAACGGATGCTCAGATATGAATTGACAGTCTATAATGGTGTGCGGAGGGATGAGGTTTTGGGGGAAAGAGAGACAGACAGAGAGTAAGTGAGCAAGAGAGTAAGAGCTTGGTGTCGCTTGGCGACGAGAATTTATCGGCATGGGCATAGCCCATCCTACCGGGCTAAATAAACGTGAAATATGTAAAGTCGCAAAAACGCAAAAACAGGCGATATGTTGTCTAAAGTTTGAGCCACCTGTTCCATTGGTTAATAAGTTCCCCGATGCAACCCGATGGCAACAAGACAAGCTGGGAGCTTGTCCTACATAGAAAGGAAGAAATTATGAAAATTATTTTAGTTATATTGGCTATGGCGATGCCATTGTTGGCTAAGGTTGATTTGACGACTTTGCCAGGCCGTGATAGTGTGCAGCTTACTATTTATAATTCGGCGGATTTGACATTAGCGCGGGAGAGCCGGGATTTGACGATTCGCCAGGGATTGAATCGATTGCAGTTTAGCTGGGCTAATACTTTGATTGACCCGACATCGCTGGAAATGCAGCCATTGGCCCGACAAAGTGATATTGATGTGATGGATTTGACATTTCCGCCCCGGGTACGGGAGCTGGGTTTGTGGAATATCAATAGCGAAGTATCGGGTAAGACTCCATTTGAGATAAGTTATTTCACTTCGGGGGTATCCTGGCGGGCGTTTTATATGGGAACGCTCAGTGAAGATGAAAAGAAAATGATATTGCAGGGCTATGTCAATGTCAGCAATAACAGCGGTGAAGATTATGAAAATGCCCAGGTCAGAATGGTCGTGGGTGATGTAAATCTTATTGATCGGATCGCAATGTTGGCACGAAGGCAATATGCCTATGACAATCCTGTTAAGATGTTGGGGCAAACGGTAACGAATACGGCTTTAGGTGATGAAAAGCTTGTCGGGAATAATTTTTCTTTTGACTATGCTATGCCAGGTATGGGCATGGCAGGTGGTAGAGGTGGTGTTATGAAGAAGCTGAAAGAAGTTGTTAAGGAATCTTTAAGTGAATATCAGCTTTACAGTATAGAAGGGACCGAGACGATTAGGAATGGCTGGTCGAAGCGGCTGCCTAGTTTTAAGCCTGTGGAAGTTCCGGTTAAGAATCTTTATAAGTTTGATGATGGTATGTATGGCTATACGGTGCAGCGTTTTATCAGTTTCAAAAATGATAAAGAGCATAAGCTTGGCGAAGTGGCTATACCGGAAGGGATGATAAAAGTCTATCGTAATGTTGATGATGAGGGGCATCTGAGTTATGCCGGTGGGTCGAATTTTAAGTATGTTCCGGTTAATGAAGATGTGGAGCTGGCATTAGGGTCGGTGGAAGATGTAGTGGTTGAACCTATGCTGATGGATTATAAGACCGCAAATTATCGTTTTGATGACAAGGGCAATATCAAGGGCTGGGATGAGGTGCGGACGTTTCGATTTGAATTGAAAAATACCCGTGATGTGCCGATTAAGCTGGAGATTAAACGGAATTTTGATTCCAGCTATTGGACGATTAGCAATGAAGGTGATTATGGTGAATATGAGAAGATCGACCATGATACAGTGAAATATACCATTGAGCTTGGAGCGGAGTCGAAGAAGGTGTTTGATTATGTATTAACGAGTTATAATGGTAGTCGTATAGATGAATATATTAAGAAGTGAAAAGTGAAAAACTAAAAGTGAAAAGTTTTGGTGTTGCTTTGCAACGGATTAAAACAGCGTGGGCATGGCCCACTCAACAGAATAAACAGCATGGGCATAGCCCATCCTACCTTAAATTTTGGAGAAATATTATGAAAATTATTAGAACAATTTTGGTGTTGGTTATGGTTATGGCAACAATGGCCCAGGGGCGAATTAAGCTTGTCGCATTGCCAGAACGGGCCGACTCGATTGTAAGGCTGGATAATCCTCAGTTTACGTTGATCGAAGAAGAACGGGTGTTGACCTTGCAGCAGGGCGTTAATAAGGTTGATTTTTCATGGAAGGGCGTGAATATCGATGTCGATTCTATTCGGCTATCGGTTATCGACCATCCAGATGAAGTTAAACTGCTGAATGTCAGCTATCCACCCAATGAAGCGGCTTTGGTTTGGGAAATATCCAGTAATCAGGCGCGGGAAGAAACTGTGCGGATCAGCTATCTGCTGGGTGGAATTGATAGACTGGTGACATATAAAGCGGTGGCCGACAAGGATGAAACGCAGGTCGATCTGAAGAGCTATATCGTTTTGCGGAATTTCTCTGGTGAGGATTTTGATAATACCCAGATAGTTCTGGATTATGGCCAGACATTTATGCGTGATATCAGGCATGAAGAGACCAAGCAGCTACAATTCTTTAAGAAAACTGAAGTGCCTATTACCAAGATCTGGACTTTCGATGCCCGCAGTATGGTCTGGGACCCGGAAACTGTACCGGATCAGAATATTGGTATTCCGGTGAGCTATCGCATTGTAAATGATAAAAAATCCAAGCTGGGTGATAATGCTTTGTGGGATGGTAAGACTCGTATCTATCAAAATGATGGCCATGACAGCACAATCTTTTTGGGTGAAGATAATGCCCCGATGACACCGGTTGGTGAAAAGGTGGAACTGAAGCTGGGTAATAGTCGCGATATTGTTGTGACTCAACGTAAAATGGATACCAAGGATATTAATAAGATTTTTACCAAGGAAAGCGATTATCGTAATCGTCGGCTGGTTATGTTTGATCGGGAAGAACTGATTACCGCTAAGATTGAAAACTTCAAGGATAAAACCGCGACTTTGACAATGATTCAACAGATACCCGGTGAATGGGAAATGCTTGACTGTAATATGAAATATACCCGTAAGGATAATAATACGATTGAGTTTGAAGTTAAGCTTCCAGCTCGCAGCGCTGATGGACCAGCTAAGAAAGAGCTGGAGATGAAATATGTTATCAGGCATATTCGGGCTAATCAGCAGCCACGGGTTATTAATCGGTGAATTCAAGAGAGTAAGAGAGTAAGAGAGTAAGAAAATATGCAATAATCGGTATGATGTGATTTTGTCAGCATGGGCATAGCCCATCCTACCTTCTGAAATATAAAGGAATAGAATGATGAAAAAGATAATAATAGTTTTGATGATGTTGGCGGTGCCGGTGTTGGCTAAGGTTGATTTGACGACTTTGCCCGCTCGTGATAGTGTGCAGTTGACAATTTATAATTCGGCGGATATAACGTTGGCACGAGAAAGCAGGGATCTGACGATTCGTGAAGGTTTGAATCGATTGCAGTTTAGCTGGGCTAATACGCTGATAGACCCTACATCGCTGGAAATGATGGCATTGGCTCATCAGAGTGATATTGATGTGATGGATTTAACTTTTCCGCCACGGGTGCGAGAGTTGGGTTTGTGGAATATTCAAAGTGAAGTGTCGGGTAAGACGCCATTTGAAATTTCCTATTTTACATCGGGGATTTCATGGCGAGCGTTTTATATGGGAACGCTAAGTGAAAATGAATCGAAGATGACTTTGCAGGGCTATGTGCGGGTGACAAATAATAGCGGTGAGGATTATGAAAATGCCCAGGTTCGCATGGTCGTAGGTGAAATTAATTTGCTCGATCAGATATCGATGTTGGCTCAGAGGCAATATCCGTATGGTTCGCCAATGCCGATTCCTAAAGCTTTTCGTGAGACAGAAACGCTGAGTCGGAAGAGTAATACCAGATCCTTGGGGATGCTTGCAGATGGATTGATGATGGCTGAGTCTGCTCCGGCAATGATGGCAAAAGATGTGATGAAAGAATCATTGAGTGAATATCAGCTTTATAGCATCGAAGGGACCGAAACGATTAGTAATGGCTGGTCGAAACGGCTACCTAGTTTTAAGCCGAAAGATGTTCCGGTCAAGAATCTTTATAAATATGAAGAGAGAATGTATGGGCCCAATGTTATTCGTTTTTTGAGCTTTAAGAATGATAAAGAACATGAACTGGGTGATTCGCCGATCCCGGAAGGGGTGTTGAAGGTTTATCGCAATGTTGATGCGCAAAGCCACCTGGCTTATACGGGTCAGTCTGGTTTTAAGTATATTCCGGTAGGCGAAGATGTTGAGCTAAATTTAGGGGCTGTGGGAAATGTTGTTGTTGAACCAAAATTGATGGATTATAAAACAGATAATTATCGTTTTGATGGCAATGGCAATATTAAAGGCTGGGATGAAATCAGGACGTTTAAGGTTGAATTGAAAAATACCCGTGAAATCCCGGTGAAGCTGGAGATAAAACGTAATTTTGATAGCAGCTACTGGACGATTAAAAATGAAGGCAAATATGGTGAATATGAAAAAATAGATCTGGATACCGTGAAATACACTATAGAGTTGGCGGCACGGGCTAAAAAAGAATTCAGTTATGAGCTTACAACTTATAATGGCTCACGCATGGATGAGTTTATCAAAGCCAACAGATAAGAAAGCCCCAGAGCAATTGGCCCGGAAGCTTTCTTACTGTTTTGGTATTAGTTGGGAAAATAGCGCATCATTTTCGACCTTGTTCGGATCTGGTGCGTTTTTCTTGATAGTCATTATATCGCCGGTCGATAGCCGGCTGGTGGCTTAGCCATGGGTGGCTTTTGGGTGTGATATATTGTTGTTGCGGTTTGATTGAAGTGGGGCTGAAAATGGAAGGCCCTGCTATTGAATTATTTTTTGCTATCCATCGGCAAAACGACCAGAATTTATTTGTCAGTTCTTTTTTGTTGAAATTTATCAAATTTTTCATTTTTATAACCTCCACTATTATTATAGCCTGGAAGAAACAAAAATAGTAAAAAAAGTTACTTATTTGTTGGACGTTCCAAAATCAGGGTTTGTGTTGTTTTTGCGTAAAGATTGGGTGGGGATGTCGTGGTTTTATTGGTTGTTAATTCTGTAAGTCATTGCTGTTAAGGTGTTTGTGTAGAGGATGTTTTTGCTGAATTTTATTGTGAAATAATAAACGTTGTGATTTTATCAACAGTAACTCACGTCATTTGTTGCATAAACAATTACCTTTGATTAAATTTGCTTAAATCGTGAAAAAATTAACAAAAAAGCTTGAATATCGTTGGGGCTATGTATAATATGTTAATTCGTTAAAGTGATTTGGTTACTATATACGTAGCATGTTTTCGCAAGGAGATCATTTCAGATGCTCATAACAGAACGACAGCGGATGGTGCAGGATATCGAGAGTTGGGCCGGTCAATTCGGAAATGACCGATCTTCTCTTATGCCGATTCTGCAAAATGTACAAAAGAAGTATTCACGTATTTCAGAGTTTTCCATGCAAGCAATTGCCGACAGGCTGGAAATTCATCCAGTGGAAGTCTATGGCGTAGTGTCATTTTACAGCTTCCTGAAGGATGAAGTCCATGGTAAATTTGTCATAAGGCTATGCCAGACAATTACCTGTGATATGGCCGGTAAAGATCGAGTTGCAAAACAGTTGGAAAATGATCTGGGTGTTTCATTTGGTGAGACAACCACTGATGGTATGTTTACTCTTGAATACGCTAATTGCCTGGGGATGTGTGACCAGGGGCCGGCAATGCTGGTAAATGACCAGGTTTTCACCTGTGTAACACCTGAGAAAGTCCATGATATTATTCAGGGTTGTCGCCAATCTCTAACGGCTTTTGCCGGCTTAAGGAAGGAGAGTTAAAATGCAAAATTCAACTTATGGAAATTTAACTTTTAGTACAGTTAAGCCAGGTGAAGCATTGGCTAAGGCTAAAAATATGAAGCCTGTCGATATTATCGCAGCTATGTCTGATTCAGGCATGAAAGGCCGGGGCGGGGCTGGTTTTCCTACTTCGATTAAATGGAATCTGGCAGCAGCAGCAAAAGGTGATGAAAAATTCGTCGTTTGTAATGCTGACGAAGGTGAACCGGGAACATTTAAGGATCGGGTAATTCTAACAGATTATCCTGAATTGGTTTTTGAAGGTATGACTATAGCTGCTATGGCTATTGGGGCAAAAGTTGGTATTGTTTATCTGCGTGGCGAATATGCTTACCTGACTAAACAGCTCGAAGACTTATTGGCCAAATGTCGCGAAGAAAATTTGCTTGGTAAAAATGTTTTAGGTAAACAGGGTTTTGATTTTGACATTGAAATCCGTATGGGTTCAGGTGCATATGTTTGTGGTGAAGAAACTGCTCTTATCGAATCATTAGAAGGCCAACGCGGTGAGCCACGAAATCGGCCACCATTCCCGGTTGATACTGGATTTATGGGGCGTCCAACTATTGTAAATAATGTAGAGACTCTGGCCTGGGCCAGCTGTATTATTGCTAAAGGGCCTGAGTGGTTCAATGCGATAGGCACCGAGAAATCCAAGGGCCCTAAGCTTTTCAGTATTTCAGGCGATTGTGAAAAACCTGGTGTTTATGAATTACCTATGGGTATTACTATTGCAGAATTATTAGCTGAAGTCGGCGGTGCAAATGCCAAAGCAGTTCAGATAGGCGGAGCTTCAGGTCAATGTGTACCAAAAACACAATTTGACCGGCAGATTGCTTTTGAAGATATCGCTACCGGCGGATCAGTTATCGTATTTGGCCCGGAACGTGATATGCTCACTGTTGCCCATAATTTCATGGAGTTTTTCGTAGAGGAAAGCTGTGGTCAGTGTACGCCATGTCGTGAAGGCAATGCGAAATTACTTGAAGGGGTTAATATGCTTCGTGAAGGCAAATGTTCTATGAGTTATCTCAAAGAGCTATGTGCCTTAGGCGAGACAATGCAGTTGGCTTCGAAGTGTGGCCTGGGTCAATCCAGTCCGAATGCGTTTTTGTCTATCGTCAGTAATTTCGAACAGGAAATGATGGGACGTACAAACTAATGTTAAGCATAAACCGTGGCCAAATTAAGGCCCGTTAAGCTCCTTTTTGACATCAGGAGAAAAAGATGGCTAGAATTAACAAAAATGAATCACGCGCACCAAGAAGCATGCAGATCAGTTCTTTTCCAGAACTTGATGATCCCAAAGCTATTGGTGCGACCATTACCGCCGAAATAGACGGTAAAGATGTAAAAGTTCCAATGGGCACAACGATATTGGAAGCTGCCAAAAAGCTCGGCGTTCGTATCCCGACTCTTTGTCATCATGCTGACCTTTGTGTCGCCGGCGTTTGCCGTATATGTGTGGTGGAAGTTGAAGGTCAGCGTACTTTGCAGGCTTCTTGTGCATATCCAATTACTGCTCCAATAAAAGTTCGTACATATTCAGCTAAGGTAAGGCGCGCTCGTCGTCATATCTTAGACCTTATGCTTTCAAAGCATTATGGTGAATGCTATGCTTGTGCTCGTAGTAATAATTGCGAATTGCAGGCATTGGCCAAAGAATATGGTGTTGATAAATTCCGTTTTGGTCATCCAAGCGAACCATTGTTCGAAGTTGACCGATCCAGTTATGCTATTCATCGCGATATGAATAAATGTATTCTATGTCGTCGTTGTATCAGAACCTGTATTGATTTGCAGGAAGTTGGGGTTTTGGAAGTTATCGACCGTAGTGATAAGACTCGCGTAGCTACCTTTATGGACAAACCTTTATCTGACGTAATTTGTATTAATTGCGGTCAGTGTATTAATCGTTGTCCTACCAGTGCGTTGCGTGCCAATGATCCAACCGATGAACTTTGGGCTGCAATTGATGATCCTAAGAAGCATGTTGTCATTCAGACAGCGCCATCGCCACGTGCGGCTATGGGGGAATGTTTCGGTTTGGAACCTGGCACTCCGGTAACCAAAGAGCTTAATACGGCTTTGCGTCGTTGTGGTTTTGACAGGGTATTTGATACCAACTTTACCGCTGACTTGACAATTATCGAAGAAGGCACAGAATTATTGCTAAGGCTTTACAAGGCTTTGGTTGAAAAAGATGAAACTGTTGCTTTGCCACAGTTTACCAGCTGTAGTCCGGGCTGGGTTAAGTATCTGGAACACTTCTATCCAGATTATACTGATAATCTATCATCAGCTAAGAGTCCGCAGCAGATGTTTGGTTCTGTTATAAAAACTTATTATGCTCAAAAGCATAATATTGACCCGACTGATATTGTTTCAGTTGCTCTTATGCCTTGTGCGGCTAAGAAGTTTGAATGTAATCGTCCAGAAATGACTTCTAGTGGTTATAAAGATGTCGATTATGGCCTAACAACGCGTGAAATGGCAACCATGATCAGCGAAGCTGGTTTGGATTTGCCAAGCTTGCCACAATCCGATTTTGATGATCCATTTGGCCAGGCAACTGGTTCTGGTGTGATCTTTGGTGCAACCGGTGGTGTTATGGAAGCGGCTATCCGCAGCGTAGTTGAACTGGTTTGCGGTATCAAAGTTGAAAATCTCTTTGATCATGCTGATGTGGTTCCGGTACGTGGTTTTGAAGGTGTTAAATATGCTGAGCTGCCAATTACGGCAGTGGGGCCGGTTCCTGAAATTTTGGCTCACCTGGTTCCTAACTGGGACTGGCTCAAAGGCGCGACACTTAAAGTTGCGGTCTGCCATGGCACAGCAAATGCTCATCGGGTTATGGAAGACATCAAAGCCGGTGGTAAATTCAGCGAATGTCATTTCATTGAATTTATGGCCTGTCCTGGTGGATGTCTGGGTGGTGGTGGTCAGCCAATTCCAACCAGTCCAGAAATTCGTGCTGCTCGTGCTAAAGCTATCTATGCTGAAGACAGTGGTAGCGAAGTTCGTAAATCGCATGAAAATCCAGCTGTTCTTGAACTTTATAGTAAGTTCCTTACTGATGGACCTTGTGGCCATAAAGCTCATAAGCTCTTGCATACGCATTATACACCGCGTGGCAAGTACATTACCTGATAGTTATTCTTGAAAATTTCCAGATATACCCAAAGCCTCGGACTCGATATCCGAGGCTTTGGTGTTTTAAAGGAGGTATAAGGTATAAGGCATAAGGCATAAGGTAGAAGTGGTGGGTGGTGATTTTATGGCTTATGGGAAATTTTGGAGTTTATAAGGTTTTTGACTTAAAAATATTTTTGTGTTATAATTTTTGGATGTATTTTCTAAAAATATAAGCCCATTTGGTATTTTTTATGGATATTAATCAAGTTTTAATTCAGAATGCTTATGACATAATTGAGAAAATCTCCCAGGAACTTCAAATGAGTATTGGGTTGGGTATTCTCCATCCGGAGCAAGCAGAGGTTGAAGTTGTTGCTCGATGCGAGGGTAAAGGTGTTGCTATTCGTCTGGAATTGAATAGTTGCCATCCTTTGCAGGTTACGGCTCCTGGCAAGGCAATTCTGGCTTTTTTGTCTGAAGACCAGCAAAAAAATGTGATTGATCGCATTAAATTTACGAAATACACCAAAAATTCTATTATCGACAAAGATGTGCTTAATGACGAGCTTATAAAAATAAACCGAGATGGCTTTGCGGTTGACCATGGCGAAGAGAACGACGGTGCTTATTGTGTCGCTGTCCCGGTTTTTGGTGATAATGGGCAAGTGTTGGCGGGTTTATGGTGTACGCATTTTTCCAATCGTCTCAAAGATGATATTTTCGCGAATGCTTATCAAATCCTGAAGCGTGGGGCGGATTTCATTCAGCAGAGAATAGCTATTAGTAAATGCAACAATGTTTTTGCGGCCCATATTATTCAAGCCTGCAAAGAATATATGGATGAACATTTCAGAAATCAGATTGATATTAAAGGTCTAGCTGAAAAACATAATGTCAAATACGCCTGGTTTCGTGACCATTTTAAAAAAATAGTAGGAGTTGCTCCAAAGCAGTATGTTTTACAAAAACAGATGGACGAAGCTCTGGCATTACTAAAAAACAGTCAATTGTCAGTTAAGGAAATTGCAGAAGTTTTGGGCTATAGTAATCAGAATTATTTTTCTGCTGCTTTTTATAAACGGTTTGGCTATTATCCTACAGAGATAAGAAAAAAATAGGATTGGTAATATTTTAGCCAAGTGAAGCAATATGCAATAATTGATATCACTATCGCGATATTATTTCATCAGCATGGGCAGAGCCCATCGCTACTTGCGACTTGCTTCAGATAGCTGAAATGATGCGAATTTTATATATTTTAATCAACATTAACGGTTGTTTTCCTTGATTTTCTGGACAAAAATCAAGGTTAGCGGGTCGCTGCCGCTTGCCGCTGTTTTGTTGGGGGTATTAAGGGGTAGGCTTCTTGCAGGAATGACACAGTTGGCCGTTGTTTCTGAGAGGCTTTATGACTGCAAAAATCACATATCCTTGCTTCACTTGACATATAGATTGTTTTTTTAAGTTTAGTAAAATATGTATTATTATGTGGTTATTGCCATAAAATATGCAAGCTGGAAGTCGCTTAAAAATTAAGGAGATAGTATGAGGTCCCAGACAGCTAAAATTTTCATCAGTCTTATTGTTTTATTTATTACGCACTTTGCTATGGCAGAAAAATCTATTGCTGTTGGGCAGAGTAGTGATACTGTTTCGGATGAGTTAAAAGCAGATTGGCTTTTCCAGGCTGACAATAAGCCAACCGCAGAACTTATTCTCAAAGAAATAGGTTGGGCCAGGGGTATTGCCAATCGGATTAAACAAAAAGATAATGCGGCTGATTTTAGTAAAGATTTAGAATTACTTGCCGATATCGAAAAAGTGGTTTCTAAAGTTAAAGCTGAAAATGATATCAGGGATTGGTATTTTGCAGTTAGAGAAATCAAACGTAAAATCATGTTTTCTGACCCGGCGGTCGATTTTGATAAAGTTTTATTGATTGAAACGCCATATCCGATTCATCCAGATTATGGTAAGTGGGATGATGCTCCCAGTCTTGAATGGGGCCATGAGGCTCGTCATCGCAATGGTTTTATGGCACCAACCGGTGGGAAGCTATTGGTATTAGAAGGGCTCAGGCCAGGTAGTCCTGTTAGAGATTTGATGGCTGGTAAAGAAGGTGCTTTCTGGCGTCCTGACTTGTCTTTTGATGGCAAGAGGGTATTGTTTTGTTTCAAGCCTGATGGTGAAAAATCATTCCATCTTTATGAAATGAACGTTGATGGGACAAATTGTAAACAGCTTACTTTTGGTGACTATGATGATCTTGATCCGATTTATCTGCCGGATGGTAAAATTATGTTTAGTACAATGCGTGGCAATACTTTTATTCGTTGTATGCCTCAGACCCATGCATTTCAGTTAGCACGTTGTGATGCAGATGGAAAAAATATTTATATTGTAAGTCGTAATAGTGAATGTGATTATACCCCATCGGTTACCAATGAAGGCCAGGTTATTTATTCCAGATGGGAATATACCGACAAGGCACTCTGGCGGGTTCAGAGTTTGTGGAGTTGTAATCCTGATGGCACTAAGGTCAATGTTTTCTGGGGCAATCAAAGTATCTGGCCAGACATGCTGGTTGAAGCGCGTCAGATTCCAAATTCAGATAGATTTATGTTTGCCGGTGTAGGTCATCACGCATGGTTTGATGGCAGTATTGGGATTATAGACCCTAAGGCAGGTTTGAATTTTCCTAAGGGTTTAACCCGTGTTACTGGTGAAGTCCCATGGCCGGAATGCGGCCAAGGCCCAGAAGATACACTTGAAAAAGCGGATTATCATGCTTCTGGTGATTTTTATGCTTATAAAACTCCATGCCCTTTGAGTGAAGAGGTGTTTTTGGTTTCAGCAAGGACGGGTAAAAGGGTATATTCCGGTTCGCATAATAACTGGTTTTTCGGTTTGTATTTGATGGATGTTTATGGCAATAAAGAATTGATTTATAAGGGCACCAATAATGCCATACACGCGATTCCATTTAAACCACGGGAATTACCACAGATCATCCCCGATATGGTTGAATGGCCAGAAATTGGTGTTGGAGCTAAACCAGTCGATGGTATGCTTTTCAGTAATAATGTTTTTGAAAATGCACCTGATATTCCAAGAGATAAAGTTAAATATCTACGTATCGTTGAAATGGATCATAAGACCTATACTACCTGGCGTAAGGCCGCTCAGCACGATGGCCCTTCGGTGTCGGTTACTCAGGCGGAAGCTGTTAAGAGATTTTTAGGCACTGTCCCTGTTGCAAAGGATGGTTCTGTCTGTTTTAAGCTTCCACCAGGTAAGGCGGTTTATTTCCAGCTTGTCGATGAGAATTATCAGTGTATCAAGACTATGCGGTCATTTACTGGGGTGATGCCCGGTGAAATTCGGGGTTGTGTTGGTTGTCATGAAGGTCAGAACAATGCACCATCCAAGCTTGATAAAAGATCCAATACCCCGCTTGCTATGCGTAAAAAGGATTTAAGTATTCAGCCGGAGCCATGGGGGCAGGAGACCTTTAGTTATACAAGATTTGTTCAACCTTTGCTGGATAAGCATTGCGGGCAATGTCATCAAGGCGATGGCAAAGCGGTTGATAAACTTGATTTGACTTTTAGACCTTCAAATATTGGATGGCGGACTCGTGTGGGTTGCAGGCCAGATGAGGAAAGCCCGTTTTATGAGCCATACCTGACTCTGGTTTCAAAAGGGACAGGTGTGCCTTGGGGGCAACCGGGTCGTAAGGTTAGTGAAAAGGGTGCAATAGTCGATAATATTGCCGGGGTGCTTATCGTTGAAAGCTATGGGATAAATGATCCTGGCTCATTGAAGACATTGCCAGCGATGTCGGTGTTTTCGCCGGTAAGTCAACTGGTTTATAATGCTTCCAGCGGTAAACATCATAATGTGAAAATGTCAAAAAGTGAGGTTCGTCGTTTGAGTGCCTGGGTTGATGCTAATGGGCCTTATCTGGGACGAGAAGAAATTCGTGAAATGTATGATCCATTTATATGGGGGGCAGAAGAATATCTTCCAGTTCAGCCCCGAGTTGGTACCGCACCGGATATTAATCGTTTTGACTTGAGGCAGGATGGTAATTCATATCTGGTCGCAGGGGTGCCTTTAAGACATTATAAGCCAGAACCATGGCCTAAAGGGGAAAAGCCTGAGATTGTTAAAGCTATCTATGGAGCCAATAAAGATATTATTGATGTGACCGGTAAGATACGCGATTTAAATAAAAAAGAAGCTTTATTTACTCTGCGAAACTATAATAATTTGTTTGGCGACCCAATTAATGGGACGGTGAAGCAATTGACTATCACTTATAAAGGTAATGGTATTACAAAAGAAATTCAATTCCCGGAAAATGCCAATATTGCACTTCCGTATCCTCAAACACCTAAGGATAAGAAAAATATGAATGATGAAGGTAAAAAAATGACTATAGCCATCGGAGCTGACCCCTGGGGCGCTGAATTAAAAGATGTGGTTCTGGCTCATCTGATAGCAAAGGGCTACACAATTATCGATTTGGATAAGATGGTTAGCCCAGAAAAGAATTATTATGATATCGCTTGCCAGGGTGCAAAGGTTATTCAGGATGGTAAGGCTCAGCGTGCATTCCTGTTCTGTGGCACAGGGATGGGGATGGCTATTGTTGCCAACAAACATAATGGCGTCATTGCTTCTGTTGTTGAAACTCCATTTGCCGCGAAGATGGCCCGGGCGGTTAATAATGCCAATGTACTGACCATGGGAAAAATGACTGTCGAACCAGACCAGGCAGTTTTAGCAGTAGATGAATTTCTATCGACATCATTATCTGATACCCTGGAAGAGCATAAAGAATTTCTGAATGAGGCTGTTCGTAAAGTCAATGCTATTGACGATTCGAATCGTAAAAATTCAGGTAAATAAATAAAAATGCCTTGGAATATTTTGTTATCCGATGTTTCCAAGTAGCCAATATAAAGCCCAGAGCGTAAGCAATGGGTTTTTTTTTAAGCCTCGGCCAAAGGGTATGCTAGTATTGTTGTTTTTGATTGTTTTGGCCAGCTTACCTGATCTACGCTGAGTTTTGGGGTTTGAATTTATTTCAGCATAGGTTTCAAAATACTTTCTATTGACTTTTGGTCAAATATGGTGATAATTATGCCCTGATATAGAAATAAAAAACGGAAATTTCAAAAGAAGGTGTTAAAAAATGAATAAAGTCATAATGAATACTGAAATACCGGGTTATGAGCCACGGCGTGGCAAGGTTCGTGATATTTATGATCTGGGTGATAAGCTCCTTTTTGTGGCTTCGGATCGGGTTAGTGCCTTCGATGTAGTGATGGCTAACGGAATACCCGGTAAAGGTCGGATTTTGACCCAGATTTCAAAATTCTGGTTTGGCTGGCTGGAAAAGAATATTGGTCTTAAAAACCATGTTATCAGTTGCGATGTGGTTGATTATCCTGAGCCTTTTAATCAATATCCCGATCAGCTTGAAGGCCGCAGTATGCTGGTTAAAAAGACTGAGGTCTTGCCGGTGGAGTGTATCGTGCGTGGCTATATCACCGGGTCGGGTTGGAAAGAATATGTTAAACAGGGCACGGTTTGTGACATAAAACTGCCCGAAGGTTTGCAGCAGTGTGATAAATTACCAGAGCCATTGTTTACGCCATCGACCAAAGCCGAACAGGGTCTTCATGATGAAAATATCTCTCCTGAGAAAGCTCGTGAAATCTTAGGTGATGAAAAATATGATTTTGTGGCTGAAAAAAGTCTAGAGATATATACCAAAGCAGCTGAATATGCCGCCACTTGTGGAATAATTCTGGCAGATACAAAATTTGAATGGGGTTTTGATGGCACTGATATTATTTTAATTGACGAAGTGCTGACTCCTGATTCATCGAGGTTCTGGCCTGCTGATAAATATGAGCCGGGTCGCGACCAGGAAAGCTTTGATAAGCAGTTTGTGCGGAATTATCTGGAAGAAATTAAATTTAATAAACAGCCTCCAGGTGTGCATTTGCCCGAAGATGTGATTCAAGGTTCTTACGAGCGGTATGCTGAAGCATTTGAAAAGCTCAGCGGCGAAAAGTTTGAATAAAACAGACATAAGGCATCAGGTAAAAGACAAAAGATAAACTTTAACCGACGTGGATGGCTGCGTCGGTTTTTATATTTGTACCCAAAGGGTATGGTTTTATCTGGCATAGCCAGAGCTGATGCCTTGGGGTATATAAACTTATAGGCAGACAAAATTGACAAACTCTATTATGAGTATATAAGGATTGTTATGGCAGATGATAAGACAACGGTAAAAGCCCTTCTTGATGAGATGGCTTTGTTTGTGAAAGAACGTGATTGGGCCCAGTTCCATTCGCCTAAGAATCTGGCGATGGGGGCGGCAATTGAAGCTGCGGAGCTGATGGAGCATTTCCAATGGTGTGAACTGCCCGAATCAAGAGAAGTGGTTGACAACCCCGAAAAATTAAACGAAGTCAAAGAAGAGATTTGTGATGTGCTGAGCTATGTGCTGGCATTGGCAAATTCACTGGATTTTGATTTAAGTGAAGCTTATTTTGCTAAGATGAAGAAAAATCGATTGAAATACCCAGATGATAAGTATCATGGCAAGTATAAGAAATAATGTAATATTTTAGCCAAGTGAAGCAATATGCAATAATCGGTATCTCTATTGCGATATGAATTTTATCAGCATGGGCATAGCCCATCCTTGTATATTATATAAATAAGCGATAAGATATAATTGTTGTTTTAGAATTAATTGTTCGGGCCAGTGCTTTGATGG
>JAEIOG010000093.1 GCA_016342495.1 Phycisphaerae bacterium | reverse complement strand
ATCGCGCAAGTTGCCTATTTTAACATTTTGTTTATTTCTCCAAATTCTTCAATTAAATTTCATGCGTTAGCCCTGTGGTTTATTTTAGTATCGCTGGACAAGATCGTTTTTAGCTATTATAATGCCTGCTGTTTTTAATATAAACTTTGTTTTTTAGATAGGTAGTAAGGAATTATATGAATATTTTGGCGACAGGCGGGGCTGGCTACGTTGGTTCTACGGTATTGAGGCAGTTGTTGAAACAGGGCCATAATTGCTGGGCTTATGATAATCTTAGTAAAGGTTTCACTGAGGCTGTCCCCGATGGCCATCTGATCGAAGGCGATCTGGCTGACTATGATAAGTTGGTTTCGGTCATGAAAGAAAAGAAAATCGATGCGATAATGCATTTTGCCGCTTCGATTGCGGTAGGGGAATCCTGCCAGATGCCGCGTGAGTATTATCGCAATAATGTTGTTAATTCACTGACCTTGCTGGATTCGATGCAAGATGCTGGCGTGGGAAAGATAGTCTTTTCCAGTACCGCAGCAGTATTTGCCCCGGCTAAAGAGGGTGCATCGCTGAATGAAGAATCTCCTAAAGACCCAGACAGTCCTTATGCATTCAGTAAATATGCTATCGAAAGAATGATCCAGCATTTCAGCAAAGCTTATGGCATTGGTTTTACGATTTTGCGTTATTTTAATGCTTGTGGAGCCGACCCGACAGGCCAATATGGCGAAGCTCATGAACCTGAAACTCATCTTATTCCGCTGGTATTGCAGGTGCCGTTGGGCCAACGTGAAAGCATTAGTGTTTTTGGCAATGATTATCCGACCGAAGATGGTACTTGTGTGCGTGATTATATCCATGTTCAGGATTTAGCTGATGCTCATATCAGAGCAGTGGAGAATATGGAAGTAGGTAAAGGTAATTTCTATAATATTGGTACCGGCAAAGGTAATTCTGTTATGGAAGTTATCAGGGCCGCCGAAGAAGTTGTGGGCCAACAGATCCCTTATGTTATTTCGGGACGTCGCGATGGTGATACGGCAGTACTGGTTGCTTCTTCGGATAAGCTGAAATCAGAATTGGGCTGGGTGCCAAAATATACTGATATAAAAGATATTATAGCAGATGCCTGGCGTTGGCATAAAGATCATCCAAATGGATATTAATCCAGGGTCCCAAGGGGCAATCATAATGGATATTAACGGATTAGGGTGGCAAGGGACAATCATAATTGTCCCTTGGAGCAGTCAGTGGAATTGATTGGAGTAGTAAAGTATTAAACAGGTATTAAACTTTTGTGTATGTCAGCCAAGAGACCACTATAGGCAGAGACCCTTGGAGCCCGGGTGGGTATTGAAGTTCAGGTATTTGTTTTGATTAACATTTAATAATTTGTATTTGCAGGGCATTATCATGCTTATAGATGGTAAATATACGAATAAATTAAAAAGATATGATGTCCCTTTTCATGCCCATGAATTAACTTTCAGTTGTTATAAAAAACAGACTTTTATGGCAAAAGAAAGGACTTGTCAGTGGCTGGTTGATAGTATCCAATATTGTCGTGAAAAGCATAATTTTGCATTATGGGCATATGTTTTCATGCCAAATCATGTCCATATGCTTATATATTCACGTAAAGAAGAATATTCAATTTCTCAGATAGCTTCTGATTTGAAAAGGCCAGTTGCTCAAAGAGCAATTGCGTGGCTGAAACGGGAAAATCCAATCGGCTTGAAGTTTTTGCAAACAGGCCAGAAAAAGCAAAAATATCGTTTTTGGCAAGCTGGCGGTGGCTATGATCGTAATATTATTAATACAGAGACTTTAATTAATGTAGTGAGGTATATACATGGAAATCCAGTACGTAAGGGATTTGCTGATCGTTCAGCTCAATGGTATTATTCCAGTGCGGCAGCTTGGCTTGAATCGAAAAATGAGCCCATAAAAATTGATAAATCTGATTGGCCTTTGTAGGCTTTATGTATAATAATCAAGGCTCACCAAAAGGGTCCCAAGGGACAATCATAATTGTCCCTTGGAGCAGTCAGTGGAATTGATTGGAGTAGTAAAGTATTAAATAGTTATTAAGTTTTTGTGTGTAGTCAGCCAAGGGGCCGCTATTGGCGGACCCTTGCCACCCTTTTTAATTTTTTTATTCTTTTTTTTGGTTTTTGTGTAATATATATGTTATTAATGCGTCTTTCTATTGTCTGTGTCTGTCCCAATTTTGCGGGCATCCCTTGTGTACTTTGCGATTCCTTTAATTATTAATGGATTGATTTTATGAAGAAGTTTAGGTTACTGTTGTTGTTGATGCCTTTGTTTTTATGGGGTTGTTCTTCAAAATATTATAAAGAAAATGCTGACAAAGAAGCTTATGACATTCTGGCCGAAAAATGGCAGGAAGAATTTGGCACCACCGCCAACACCAGAATAAGCGATGTTGAAGCTGGCGATGGCGATATAAAACCTGCTGAATTTGATACCAGTAAACCTTTGCCGTTAGCAACTGCGGTTTCATTTGCGACAGCCAACAATCGCAATTATAAAAGTTCCCGAGAAAATCTTTATCTCAGTGCCTTGAATCTTTCATTGGAAAGATATAATTTTACACCAAAGTTTTTTGGGTTAATATCGGCAGGCTATAAGCATAACCCTGGTGATGAAAGTGTTGATGCTAGCAGTCGCTTTGGCGTTAGTCAGACATTAGCTGACGGCACCGAGGTAGCGGCCAATATTTCTAGTAACTGGCTGGAATATTTAACCGGCAGTTCTCGCAGTTCATTGGGTACAGCTCTAGGTGCTACGATCAGCAGGCCCTTGCTGCGTGGCGCTGGCCGCAAGATTGCTCAAGAAAACCTTACTCAGGCAGAACGAAGCACAATCTATGATATGCGTGATTTTGCCCGTTTTCGCAAGACTTTTGTTGTAGATATTGTTTCAGAATATTATGGAGTATTACAGACTTTAGACCAGGTGGAAAATGCCCGGCGCAATTATGAAAATCTAAAGGTAATCGAAGATCGGGTTGTCCTGTCCGGTGAAGTGGGCAGTCAGCCAAAATTTGAAGCAGGTCAGGCTCGGCAGCGAACATTACAAGCCTGGGATTCTTATATTCGTTCCCAGCAGAGTTCTAAGCAATCTTATGATAATTTCAAGATTACCCTGGCGATTTCAACCGATCAGGAACTGGAACTGGAACCCGGTGAGCTTAAAGCACTGGAAAATGTCAATATGGAAGATGTCGATATCGATGTCGAGGCGGCTATCAAGCTGGCATTAGATACCCGGCTGGATTTGCAGAATTCTTTTGATCAGGTAGAAGATTCCAAACGCAAGCTTGAGATAGCTCTGGACAATCTGGGAATAAAGCTTGATCTTAAGGCTTCAGCAAATGTTTCATCGGACGGCAAAACTGATCTGGCGAATTTCCAGTTTGATGACGGTTCTTATGCTTTAGGTCTGGATACTGATTTTGACCTTGACCGCAAGTCTGAACGCAATAGCTACCGTCGTGCTTTGATAAGTGTGATGCAAAGGCAGCGTTCTTATGAATTAAAGGTCGACCAGGTTAAGCAGCAGGTTCGTCAGGCATGTCGTGACTTAAAGCAGGCGGCAGACCGATATAAAATCCAGATGCTTTCTTTAACATTAGCTGAAAAACGTGTCGAAGGTGATAAAATCAATCAGGAAGAAGGCCGGGCAACCACTCGTGATCTTTTGGAATCGCAGGCGGATTTACTCCAGGCTCAAAATGCTAAAACTGATGCTCTTATCAGTTTTACTTTAGCTCAGCTTCGTTTTTATCGTGATATAGGCATGCTGGAAGTCAAAACAGATGGCAATGCCGAACTTGATACTGTTGCTAAAGCTATCGGTGATGGCTTAAAAATGGAAAAAAATAAATCAGAATTACTAAAGCCTTCCGGGTTTCAATAAAATATAAGGATACTTTAAGATGTATGAATCAGGGTTTTTCAAAAAAACATTACTAACAGTTTTGTTGGCAGCTTCAATTTTATTAGTGGGTTGTGAAGCCAAAGAAGATGAGCAGGATGCCGCCAACCGCCAGGCAGCTGAAAGTGCCGTTAAGGTCAAACGCCAGAATATGGTTATCAGTCTGACAGCCGCAGGGGAAATCAAAGCCACCAAGTTCACCGAATATCGCTGTGAACTGGAAGGCCGGGCCGTCATTGTCAAAATCGTTCCAGAAGGTACCGTTATTACCCAGGAAGATGTTGACAATAAAAGAACCCTGATAGAATTTGATTCTGCAGACATCGAAGAAAGACTGTCCCAGCAGGAAATCAGCTATAGCTCCGCTCAGGCCGACTTTACCCGGGCCCAGCAGAATTTTGAAATACAAAAGACTCAGAATCAATCTGATATTAATGCCGGAGCGCTCAAGGTTAAATTTGCTTTGATGGACTTGCAGAAATACCTCGATAATGAATTAGCTACTGAACTGGTCGACAAATTCGAAGGTAATGAAATTAATATTGACCCGGAAGCTTTGTTTAAAGACCCGCGTTTGAAAGGTTCTGCCCTACAGCAAAAGGAACAGCTGGAATCAAAAGTTATCGTTGCAGATGAACAGCTTAAACGAGCTAATAATACCTTAAAAGGTACCAGGAGGCTTTTTGAAAAGGATTATGTCGCCCAGACTACTCTTGATGCCGACAAATTATCTGTTACTCAGCGTGAGATTGACCTTAAACAGGCTGAAACTACCCTGAAATTATTTATCCAATTTGATTTTCCCAAAGAAGTTGAAAAGCTCTGCAGTGATTATCACGAAGCTCATCTGGAACTGTTGCGAATCGAAGCTAAGGCCAAATCGAAAATGGCTCAGGAAGAAGCTAATTTAATTTCTGCCGAACAAAAACTTAAATTACAGAAAAAAGACCTGGATCGCTATAATGAAATGTTGGTGGCTTGTAATATGTATGCCGACCAGCCGGGCATGGTTATTTATAATACTGAAAGCAGACGCGGTAGAGATGAACCGATGGAAATTGGTACCGAAGTTTATCGTAATCAGCATTTGCTGACTATTCCAGACACTTCGCAGATGGAAGCTCGAATCCAGATTCCAGAATCCTGGATATCACGGGTTCGTACTGGCTTGCCGGCAATTATTACGGTTAATGCTTTGGAAGGTGCCAGTTTTCGTGGTGAAATTTCCAATGTTGCTTTGACACCGGATAGCCAGAGCTTTTGGAGTGGCGGTAATCCTGATCAGAAATTATACCCGGCTAAAATAGCTGTTGTTGGCCAGTCTGAAGGCTTGCGTTCGGGTATGTCAGCTAAGGTTGAAGTTATTGTCGAAGACCTGGAAAATGCTTTAACTGTCCCGGTTCAGGCTATTGTCCATAATGGCAATGAACGTTATTGTTATGCTGTCGATGCCAAAGGTGATGTAGAATTGCGTGAGGTCACAGTTGGCAGCTATAATGATGAATTTATCGAAATTAAAGAAGGTTTGACCGAAAATGATAAAATATCCCTGGTGCCACCTAAACGTAAACTTGCACCACCAAAAGAAATTGACCGGCCTAAAGTCAAACCAGTAGAAGAATCTTAGCAGCCTGGTCAGGCCGGACCAAAATCAGCTGCACCACAACCTGCCGCACCAGGCGGAGCTGGAATGCCTAAATTTGAATTTACTCAGGAACGATATGAAAAAGCTAAAGAAGCCGGTATGATCAAAGAAGGCGTTAGCTTTGAAGATGCGAAAAAACAGTTTGAAGAAAGAATGAAACAAATGCGAACTGGCGGTGGCGGCCAGAGCAGAGGTCAGGGCGATGGACAGGGCAATCGTCAAGGCGGTCAATCGGGCGCAGGTGCCAGAGGCCAACAGCAATAATATCGTGATAGCGATACCTTATATAAACTTTTAGTTTTTAACTTAATTCAGGATTTATTATGACCGTTGTAAAGGTTGAAAAATTATGCAAGACTTACCAAATGGGCCCATTTTCTCTGGAAGTGCTCAAAAGTCTTGACCTTGACATTAAACAGGGTGAATATGTCGCTATTATGGGCCCATCGGGTTCCGGCAAGTCTACTTTATTAAATATGCTGGGCTGTCTGGATAAACCCACTAGTGGTTCTTATCATCTTGACGGGCAAAATGTTGCTGAACTGGATGATGATCACCTTTCCCAGATTCGCGGCAAACGCATAGGATTTATTTTTCAGTCTTATAATCTTATCCCGCAGCTGGATGTGCTGGAAAATATCCAGGTGCCGATGATTTATCAGGGTATAAATGACCATGAATGCCGTAAAAGGGCTAAAGAGCTGGCCGAAATGGTTGGCTTAGGTGACCGTATCAAGCATCGCCCCAGCGAGCTTAGTGGCGGACAGCAACAGCGTGTCGCTATCGCCCGGGCTTTGTCAAATGATCCGGTCTTGATAATGGCTGATGAGCCAACCGGTAATCTTGATACCAAAAGCGGCGCTGACATCTTAAATATTATAGATAATCTTAACAAGGCCGGCAAGACTATCATTGCCGTTACCCATGGTAATGATCTTTCCGAAAGGGCAGGGCGTGTGCTGCATATGCTTGATGGTCGGATCAACCGTGATATTTCAAATGCATAAGTAGCTAAGCACTCTTGAGCATAAAATAAAATAAATGTCAAGCCAGAAGGTTTGACCTGTAAAATGACAGGAATATATTGTGTTATTTCGTATAAGAAGAATAGTTAATCTGGGTCTCAAGAGTTTATGGCTGCATCTGCTGCGTTCGATTTTGACTACGCTGGGTATTTTCTTTGGCGTCTGGTCAGTTATAACGATGTTAGCTATCGGTGAAGGTGCTTCTCAGGCCGCCCAGGAACAGATTGCTCGTTTGGGTAGCAACAATATTATTATTAAAACCGTTCAGCCTGTCGAATCTGAAGCTAACACCGCTCAGACGGCCAGTATAATCAAAGAATATGGTATAACTTACCTGGATGCGCAACGTATTCGCGCTACTATTCCTGGAATTAAAGTTGTTGTGCCGTTGCGTCTGAAAAATAAAAATGTCGAGTATCGTAATCGTCAGACTTCTATCGAACTGGTTGGCACAGTTGATTGGTTTCCTGAAACATCACCGGCACGTCTGGTGCGGGGTCGTTTCCTTTCTCCAGAAGATCAAACCCGTGGCAGAAGAGTTTGTGTTATTGAAGAGCAGTTGGCAAATAAACTTTTTATTGTTGATGAACCTCTTGATGCTGATATTAAAATTGAAGATATTTATTACCGCATTGTCGGCATTGTCAGCACAGTTGGCCCGATCGATACTACTGGCAGTAAAAATGGTGAGCAGGTTGCTAAGGCTTCTAATGGCGGGGTATCCGGCAGAGTATATGTACCGATCAGTACATTTGAAGAACGTTATGGCAATTCTGAATTAAAAAGAATTGGTGGCGACTGGTCGATGGAAAAAGTTGAGCTACAGGAGCTTACCGTTCAGGTTCAGGGCCTTGATAATGTTATTCCGGTTCGGGATATGATCAAAGTTTTACTGGGTGAAAGAAATGATTTTGTTCTGGAAGTACCCTTAGAATTGCTCAACCAGGCAAAAGCAACTCAGCGTATCTTTAGCATTGTATTGGGCTGTATCGCTGCGGTTTCGCTTTTAGTTGGTGGTATTGGCATTATGAATATTATGTTAGCTACCGTTAGCGAGCGTACCCGTGAAATCGGTATCCGCCGCGCACTGGGAGCTAAAAAACGTGACATCATTATCCAGTTTCTTTCTGAAACTGTTATGCTTACATTCTTAGGTGGTGTTATTGGCGTGGTGTTGGGGGTCTTTACTCCCAAAGTTGTCGAGCATTACGCTAATATGCCAACCAAGGTTACACCATTTTCCCTTATCCTGGCCTTTGGCGTCTCCGGTATCATCGGCATAGCCTTTGGTATGTACCCAGCCAACCGCGCGGCCAACCTCGATCCAATCGAATCGCTAAGACATGAATAGTTTTTCATAATTGATAATTGAGAATTGACAATTATATTCTTAAAAAAATGGTAACACTTAAGCGACTTGAAGTAAATAACGTTAATTAGCCAACAAACAGCTGGTAGCGGCAGCGCCCAGCTAAAGAACGCAAATTGTGGTTTAACGCTAAAATTGCTTTAATCATCATGGCATATGACATAATGCCTTAGCACGGCGCTGCCTCTTCGTGCTGTTTTGCTTCAGATAGCTAAAATCTTACAAAAAATGATTGTCTTGGTTTGCTAAAAATCCTTGTATCTATAATAAAAAAGTGTAAGCTAAAGAAGTAATTTACATTAAATTAACTATTAATTCTCAATTAATAAACGGAGTTTTTATGGGTATTTTTGATTTTTATGGTTTGGGTGACGACGATGGTTATATTGGCGGTGTAACGCTTGGCGGTCCTTCTGGGGGCTCCTCCGGTTCGGCCCGCTCATCAGTTAATGCCAACAGGCTTGAGCGTCAGGTAAAACAGCTCGAAGCTAACCTGGCTAAATCTTTGTTGATTAACGAAGCTTTGTGGGAGCTTATGCGGGATAAGATGGGCATTACCGAACAGCAGCTAAACGATAAACTCTATGAAGTTGATATGCGTGATGGCGTTCTGGACGGCAAAAATCAGCGCAACCAGGCAGCCAACTGTCCTAAATGCAATCGGAAAGTTTCGCCACGCCATAGTGCCTGTATTTACTGTGGCCAGGAAATGGAACAATCCGTTTTCAAAATGACCTAGAAAAAACATATGTTCTTTATATCAAAAACTGGTGTATGCGAGAGGGTTTTGATATGATATAGTCCTATAATGTTTTCGATTGATAAATAACTCTGTTTTCATTGACTTACTATATGGTTTTGTAAGTTCTGTCGGAATATTATCAACTTACCCCGTATTTTTGCCGAAAAAGTTAATAAGGAAGTTCAACAAAAGCATTACGCGGGGGTAATGATGTTTACAGAAAAACATGAAACAGCAAGTTTCACATGGGATTTACTGGGTGATATCGAAACCGGCAGGCCAAACCTTGGTATGTCATGTCCGGTCTTGGTCTACAGACTTTTTAAGCAAAATATGACTGCTGAATTAATCAGGCAATTCGGTCGCGACAAAGCTATAAAGCTGATTAAAAATGCTGGTTATCATGCTGGCAGAGAATGCTGCAATGCTGTATTTGATTGCGATTTACCTCCCCAAATGTTTATGATAAGTCTGCAGATGATGTTTAAAGAAAACAATATCGCTATTATTAATTTTGAAAAAGCTGATTTTGATAACTGGCAGTTAGTTATTGCTGTTAATGAGGGGCTGGAATGTTCTGGCATTGCCCCGATGGGTCATCCTGGCTGTTTCTATCTTGAAGGTTTCTTTGGGGGTATTCTGGAAACTTATGCTGGTAGAAAATTTATAATCAAAGAAATTGACTGCTGGGCAGCTGGCCAGCGTGTTTGTAGATTCACAGTTGAACCTTCAACCGAAGGCCACGATTATCTTGATCTTATTTCATAGCTAATATTGCTCAGTTGCCATTTGTTTATTTTGATTTATATACAGAAATTAAAAAGGGCAACGAAACAAAACGCTGCCCTTTAGCTTTTATACAACGGGGGCTTCCCAGTCATCATTTGCGGTAATTCCGCCATCAGTCCAGGTCCAGATGATTTTTTCATATACAAATGATATTGTTTCGGTATTGATATCATCATGGCCAATGCTGGCAATGCTGGCTTTTTGCAATTCGACGGTATAATATACATCCCTGGTCCCATCGGTATTTGTACGAAAGAAACTAAATTTGATCGAAGGTAAATTCAGGTTATTAATAAGTCCCTGAGCCAATAGTGGGCTGGCTTTATCAATTCTTTTGGTGATGGTTACGGGTTTGTGCTGTCTTTTGCCTGTTGGCAGACCACTGGCGGCATCTCGCGGCGAAACCACCTCATGAACAAAATCTAATACCAGCATACTGTCGGCAAAAGGTGATCGCGGATCGTCGGCTATTACACTTCCGGGGATTTCAGTTATCTTCAACAAAATAGCACCGGTTCGTTCAACATCACTTTGATGTGGCAACTTAGGGTCATCTGAGATCTCTGGCCCGGATATTGCTTTGTGAATCTCAGTCAGCGTTACCATTGTGCCATCAGTTGGCGGGGATGTCGGATCCAGTTGCCCAGCATTTAACCCATTATTGCTGGAGAAAACTAACGCAATAGCCATCAAAGCTGCTGCAATAGAAAAACTCAAAAACTTTTTAGAATAATTTATTTTCATGACATTGTCCTCGATTAAAAAATGTTTATATTGTTACACGCAATACTTCAATTATACCGTTTTGGGCTTACAAATGTCAAATAATTCTTGAAAATCTGTTTTTCATGAGTATGGCAGGATTCACAGGATAAGTTAGCCTGCCTTGCAGATTTGACCGACCAGAGCAATAGGCGGTGTTGGCAGCGACATGCAAACCGTGGCCTCGCTGAAAAATGAATAAAATAAATAATTATTGACGTATCAGCCTATATTTGGTAGCGTGTCACGGTTTTGTGTTGTTAATAATTACAATGTCACTGACTGTTTATAATGTGCAGAATTTCTCAAAGCTTAAAGTGGCGAGGTAATACCAAAAGGAAATGTGTGTAAAATGCCATAACAGAAATGGCAATATTTAATGTAACAAATTGTTATATAAAGGTTTATGATGAATACTTGTGTAGTGGGTTTGCAGTGGGGCGATGAAGGTAAAGGCAAAATCGTTGATATGCTCAGCGAAAAGGCAGATATTGTTATCCGTTATAGTGGCGGGGCAAATGCTGGCCATACTGTTCAGCGATCCGAAAATGAAGAATCTTTTGCTTTGCATTTGTTGCCGAGCGGAATTTTAAGAGATGGCGTAGACAGTATTATCACCAATGGGGTAGTACTCGATGCGGATATTGTCCTTTCTGAGCTTCAGGGCCTCAAAGACCGTGGCATTGATGCTTATAGTCGTCTGAAAATCTCTGGTCGGGCCCATCTGGTTATGCCATACCACAAAAAACAGGATATCCTTAGCGAAGCTGCTCTGGGCAAAGAAAAAATCGGTACCACAGCTCGCGGTATTGGCCCATGCTATGGCGATAAGGTTGCCCGCAGTACCGCTGTCCGCGTTGCTGATCTGGAAGACCTCGATGGCTTAGCTGTTAAACTTAAACGTATCGTAGAATATAAAAATAAATTCTTTACCGGTGTCTATGGTGAAACTGAATTATTGAATTATGAAGAAATTTTTGCTGACTGCTGCCGATGGGCAAAGGCCTTTGAGCCTATGATTATCGATACTACCGCATATTTACACAAAGCATGGAAAGCTGGCAAAACCATGCTGTTTGAAGGTGCTCAGGGTTCTATGCTAGATCTTGACCATGGCACTTTTCCATTTGTGACCAGTTCCAATTCCAGTGCGGTTGGTTTATCTGCTGCTACCGGTATGCCGGCAAAGGCTGTTGATTGCTTTCTGGGTATAGTCAAAGCTTATAGCACCCGTGTTGGTGCCGGACCTTTTCCAACCGAACAGGACAATGAAGTTGGTGATACCATTCGGGTAAAAGGTCATGAATTTGGCACAACAACAGGCCGTCCACGTCGTTGTGGATGGTTTGATGCTGTCTGTACCAGTTTTGCCATCCAGATTGGTGGCATTGATGCTATTGCCCTGCAGCATCTTGATACCCTAAGCGGCATGAAGGAATTAAAAATATGCACAGGTTATATGTATAATGGTGAACTTCTGGATTTCTATCCTTCAGAAGCCTCTGTGCTTGAAAAAGTCCAATGTGTATATGAAACCATCGAAGGCTTTGATGCTGATTTGCGCAATGTCACAAGTTGGGACAATCTGCCAGAAGCTGCCAAAGCTTATATCGATAGAGTCGAACAGGTACTTCAGTGCCCAATCACCTTAGTTGGTGTTGGCCCGCAAAGAAGTCAGACTCTCCAGCGTCGAAGCAAACTCTAGAATAACGATTGAAAGAAAATACTATGGCAGATGTTCAATTACATCCGATTTTAGGTGTCCCTCAAGCCGCCATGCCCAAGCATGTCGCTATCATTATGGATGGCAATGGCCGATGGGCACAGCAACAGGGCCTCCCTCGACTCAAAGGTCATCAAAGCGGTAGCAAAGCGGTTCGCTATGTCATGGTGGAAGGGGCTAATCTGGGTCTGGAATGCCTTACTCTTTATTCATTTAGCACCGAAAACTGGAATCGTCCCAAAGTCGAAGTTGATGGCTTGATGCAGCTCTATAAACAATACCTTATCGAAGAACGTCCTACGATAATGGAAAATAATATCAAGGTTCGTCATATCGGTTTTCGCGATCGTATGCCCGATTTTGTTATTAAAGAACTTGATGAAACCATTGAACTCAGCAAAAATAATACTGGTATGGAACTTTGCCTGGCATTGGATTATTCCGGTCGCACAGAGATTCTTCGTGCCGTTAAAGATATTGCTTCTAAATGTAAATCCGGTGAAATCGAAATAGATGCTATAGATGAGCAGCTTATAAGTGATTCTTTAGATACCAAAGGCCTGCCTGACCCGGATTTGCTGGTACGCACATCAGGGGAACGTCGGGTAAGTAATTATTTGCTGTGGCAGATTTCTTATGCTGAATTTTATGTTACCGATGTGCATTGGCCTGACTTTACCGTTGAGGTGCTGCATGAAGCTATTAAAGATTATTGTAGCCGAAATCGCAGGTTTGGCGGAATCGGCTCAAATAAAAAATAATTATGAATTTATCGCTCTCAGCTTTTCGCTTGGGGGTTTAAATTTGTATATAATGGGATTTATATGATAAAATCTAAGGTTGGAAAGAGGCTGTTTTTTGGCTCGATCATGGTTGGCTCTATTGCGGGTCTCTTGACTTTTGAAGCTTATGCCGCTGCCCAGAATTATTTCGGGATGGATCCAAAATATCGGGGTTTATTCTTTGCTATTATCTTATCTCTGGTAGCATTGGGCGGTACCGCTGAATTAGCAAAGCTTGCTGCCAAAAAATCGCTTAATCTCTGCTTTGTCCCTACGGGTTTTGCTATCATTGCTATTATCCTTTGCCCGTTTTGGGCTCCTAAGGGTTTTGCCTCTGAAGCTTTGGCCGCTGCATTGATGGCTGGAATGTTTCTGATGGCTCTTAATCAGGGCCTCAAAAAAGGCACAGCCAACACCATCAATAATCTTGCCGCGGCTTCACTTGCTATGATTTATCTGGGTCTTGGTTCATATTTTATTATCTCAATCAGGTGTCTTGGTGCCTCGGCTGATTCGGCCTGGCCACAAATTCAATATGTCGTTATGTTTCTGGCTACAGTTAAATGTGCCGATATTGGCGCTTATTTCACCGGTAGGGCCATCGGAAAGCATAAATGGGTGCCATCAATCAGCCCGGCTAAAACCTGGGAAGGGCTCGCCGGAGGCATTGCTTTATCGATAATTATTGCTATAGCTTTTGCCAAAGGTTCCGGTATAATGTCTGTTGGTAACGCAATTATATTTGGTGCGGTGCTGGCTATTGTTGGACAGCTGGGCGATTTATTAGAATCCATGTTCAAACGCGATGCTGATTTGAAAGACTCTGCCAGTATGATACCTGAATTTGGTGGATTTCTGGATTTGATTGATTCGCCGGTAGTAGCATCACCAATTGGTTTGCTATTATTCAAACTTTTGACTTGTTAGACCGATTTATTAAAGTTTAGGTGTTTTTTGGAACTTACAATAACAATTGAACGGCCTGAAAGGGCGATGCAGCTTTTTGGACCTTCTGATGCGAATCTGAGAGTCATTCGCGAAATGTTTGGCGTTAATCTCTCAGCTCGCAATGGTCGTCTGCGTATTCGCGGTCCACGAAATTCTGTCGCTCAAACTGCTGAACTGCTTGATTTAATGCAGAAAAAGCTTAAAAAGAAAGAATTTATTGACCGCGATGATGTGATGCAGCTGGTAACTAAGCTGACTCGCACTAAAGACGAAAATGAAGATCCGGATCGATTAGATGTTTATTTCCCTGGCCGCTCAGTTGAAGCTCGAACCCCAGGACAGCTTCAATATCTCAGGGCTATCGAAACTGCTGACATGGTTTTTTGTACCGGCCCGGCGGGCACGGGTAAAACTTATCTGGCGGTAGCATTGGCCGTTTCGCTGTTGAAACGCGGGGTTATCAGACGTATCATCCTGGTCAGACCTGCTGTTGAAGCTGGAGAAAAGCTGGGTTTTTTACCCGGAGATATGCAGGCTAAGGTCAATCCATATCTTAGGCCGCTGATGGATGCCTTAGGCGATATGATGCCTTTTGAACAAATGCGACAGTTTTTACATAATGATATTATCGAAGTTGTGCCTTTGGCTTTTATGCGCGGGCGTACTTTAAATAATGCTCTGGTTATCCTGGATGAGGCTCAAAACACTACTGTTTCCCAAATGTTGATGTTTTTGACTCGGATGGGCAATGAGTCCAAGATGATCATTACTGGTGATGCCAGTCAGACCGATCTGGAAGATTCTTCGAAGTCTGGCCTTAGAGATGCCCTGCGAAGATTAAAAGGCATTAAAGGTATTAACCAGGTTGAACTTACCGAACTGGATATAGTTCGTCATAAACTGGTTCAGAATATTGTCCGTGCTTATGGTGATTTTGATAAAGCTTGAAAGTCAAGACCAGATAATAGCGATAATAAGAATGTATAACTTAATGAACCAAATATTATCGGACGTAACGGATGAAAGTTTGCATGTTGCGTCACTAATGTCCTCATAAAACTATGGCTAAGAAAAAAACAAAAAGAGTAGGTACCCGCAAAGCTCAAGAACAGCAGTGGGCCCAAAAACGTCAGGCTTTTCTGGATTCTGGTGCAGTGGGATCTTTATTGTTGCTGCTGGGCTTTGTCCTGTTGGCATCGCTGGTTTTAGTTTTTGGCCATAGCGAAACCGCAACTCAGGACCCCGGTCACTGGGAATTTTCCAGCCCGGGTCATTATTTTGTTACATGTGCGATTATGATTGTTATGAGTGGGGCGATGGGGCTTTATGTCTATGCTAATGAACCTTCGGTAGTTAAAAAACATGGACAGGGTTTTTTATTCTTATTCATCCTGATTTTTATGGTTGCATTTGTACGATTATGTTTATTGATGGGCTGGTCACTTTATCTGACAATTATGCCTACGATGATTCTGGGTATTATGATGGCTATCGCCTACAATCAGCGTTTTGCCCTCGGTATCAGCTCTTTTCTGGTGTTGATCTCTATTTTAGCTATGGCTGATTTCAAAGATATTTCTTTTGGCCAGGGTTTTGGCGTTTTATTTTCCGCTGGTTTAGCTGCCGCTTTAGTTATTCTTATGCTGGGGAGAATTCGAAAATTTACCAAACTTCTAGAAGCCTGTTCCCTTGCTGCGGTGGTGATGTTCCTCCTGATTTTTATGGTTGGGATATGGCAAAGTAGGGGCCATGAGCCTGATTTTAAACAAATCCTTATTAATTGTCTATGGGGTTCGGGCAGCGCCTTATCTGTTGGTTTCCTTATGCAGGGCCTGCTTCCCTTGGTTGAAAAGCTTTTCCGTACCGCTACCGATATGACCTTGATGGCTTATGGTGAATCTACTCAACCGCTACTTAAAAGGTTGGCTGTCGAAGCTCCCGGTACCTTTAACCATAGCTGGCAAATTGGCATGTTAGCTGAATCTGCCGCAGAAGCTATTGGTGCTAATGGTTTATTGTGTCGTGTTGGTTCATATTATCACGATGTCGGTAAAATGAATAAACCTCGCTACTTCATAGAAAATCAGGCTGAAAGTTTTAATCAGCATCGCGAACTTTCACCTACTATGAGTCGCATGATTATCATAGGCCACGTAAAAGATGGCCTGGAATTGCTGGATGAATATAATATCCCCAAGGTGCTCTGGCAGTTCACCGAAACCCATCATGGGACAACCCTGGTTGCCTATTTCTTTCATGCCGCCACCAAAAAAGCTCAGGAAGCTGACCAGAACGAACGTGTCGAAGAAACCGAATTTCGTTATCCTGGCCCTAAGCCATATACTAAAGAGTCCGCTATTGTCATGCTGGCAGATGTAGTAGAAGGTGCTACCCGGGCAATGAGCGAACCGACGCCCAGCCGTATCGAACAGCTGGTTCATCAACTGGTTAATATGCGGCTTCAGGATGGACAGCTCGATGACAGTGATATCACTATGAAAGAACTGCATATAATTGAAAAGAGTCTGGTTAAATCTCTTTGCGCCATGTATCATGGACGTATTGCATATCCTAAGAGCGATAAAGAAAAAGAAAAAGAAAAACGTGAAAATGACAATGGAGCTAAAAATCCTTGAATAACCAGATAATCATAACTGACCAGCAAAATGCTTTAGATATTGACCATGATAAATTATTAACTACTATTGATTTTGTCCTGGGGCATTTTAATATTGACCGGGGCACAGTAAACCTTGCCGTCGTTGGCGATGATGATATTCGTCAACTCGAAAAACAATATTTTGACCAGGATATGATTACTGATGTTTTAAGCTTTGATATCCGTGATGATGAAGCCGGCTCAATTGACTGTGAAATTGTAGTTAATGCTCAAAGAGCAATTGATGAAGCCGGCAAACGCAGCAGTGACCCGGTTGCTGAACTGCATTTATATGTAGTCCATGGCTTATTGCATCAATTAGGCTATGATGACTTAACTGATGATGAATATGAAAATATGCATGCCAAAGAAGATCAAATTCTCAGTGAACTTGGCTTTGGCAAAGTATTTGATAATAAATAATATAAGCTTCCAGCTTGTATTTGATAACTCTCAAACTGTTTAATTATCAGTTCGAGTTAATATACAATGTTTTTATAAGAGGTATAAATAAAAGTGGATCCTGATTCGTGGTGTTTGTTATTCTCGCTGATTTCTGTTTTGCTGAGTTTGTTTTTCTCTGTTGTTGCTAAAGCTTTAGATAATATTTCGTGGAGCAGGCTGGAAGAAGCCTTTGATAAAGGCAATAAATCTCATCGTCTGGATTATATCCGCAGAAATCTCTCAGCTCTAACTACCAGTGCCGCTATCTTAAAAATGCTTGCCGCTCTTGTGGTTGTTCTAAGCGTCAGTGGTTATATTATTGTTCGCAATAATATCCATCTGGACCGTGATGACAACTATGCCGACCTGAGTTGGCTTATTTTGTGGGCTTTTTGCATCTCGGGCTTTATTTTAAGTATTACCTCTATCGCTATCCCTTTTGCCTGGGCTAAATATGCTGGCATGTCATTTTTAGTTCGTTCCTATCGAGTTGTGATTTTAATGCAATATATCAGTTGGCCTCTGGTCAAGACTTTATCCATTTTCGACCCTGTCGTCAGGCGTCTGTCAGGTGTTCCCGAAGAAGGTTCAGCAAAATTGCTCGAACAGCAGCAGGAAGAACTCCTCAGTGTTGTTGAAGAACGTGAAAAGCAGGGAATTGTTGATGAAGAAGAGCTCGAAATGATTGAATCGGTTCTGGAATTCCGCGATACCACCGCTGGGGAGATCATGACCCCGCGTACCGAAACTATTGGCATAGATTCAACCTTGAGTTATGCCCAGGCTATTGAAGTGGTTGTTGAAACAGGCTATTCGCGCTATCCCGTTTATGAAAATTCAATTGATAATGTCATCGGTATTATGTATGCCAAGGATTTACTGGCTTTGCATGATAAGCCCGATGATCGGGATAATCTCCGCCAGTTTTTACGCAATCCTTATTATGTTCCTGAAAGTAAATCTTTGCGTGATCTCCTGCATGATTTCCAGGATCAAAAAGTCCACGTAGCTGTTGTGCTGGATGAATATGGCGGCACCGCCGGGGTCGTTACCATCGAAGATATCATTGAAGAACTCGTCGGTGAAATAGAAGATGAGCATGAACCGCCCAGGCAGGAATCTATAAAACGCATTAATGAAACAACTATCGATATTGATGCCCGATATGATGTTGATGAATTCAATGATGAATTTGATGTCAATATCCCCGAAGATGAAGATTATGAAACCATCGGTGGCTTTGCTTTTGCAAAACTTGGTTATATTCCCAATGTTGGCGAATCTTTTGAGCATGACAATATGCTCTTTACGATAATCGATGCCCAGCAGCGCAAAATAAATCGCTTGAGAATTGAAATAAGAGCCGATAATTTTGCTAGTGATACCGATAAATAAACATAAGTGAATCATTATCCCATGGCTACCATATCTGACAAAGCAATATGTATTGGCAAAC
Organism: Phycisphaerae bacterium; assembly: GCA_016342495.1. Lineage (GTDB taxonomy): Bacteria > Planctomycetota > Phycisphaerae > Sedimentisphaerales > SM23-30 > JAEIOG01. The sequence goes on along the minus strand of JAEIOG010000093.1, from coordinate 2,799 downwards.
GTGACTATTCCGAGTCCAGTCAGATCGTTACGCTTTTTGGCCGGGATCATGGCAAAATTTCCGCTATTGCCAAAGGCAGTAAAAGAGAAAAATCCAAATTTGATGGCGGCATTGATTTGCTGACCATCGGCGAGGTGATGTTTGTTCCGGCTAAAGCTGATGCTTCCCTGGCAACTCTAACTGAATTTAATCTTATAGAACCATTTGGTAAGCTTAGAAATAATCTGCTGGCCATCCAGTGTGCCCAATATATGGCCTCCCTGACCACGGATTTTACCGAAGCAATGGACCCCCATCAGAAGCTTTACGATGATTTCGCCAAATCACTTGAAATGTTAGCCCAGGGCCATCAACCGCTTAATGTGCTGGTAAACTTTGAATTGACACTGCTGCAGGAGGTTGGCATGATGCCCAGTTGGCATAGGTGTTGCCTGTGCGACATTCAACTAAATCTCACTAATATTTATTTTAGCAGTCGGGAAGGTGGCCTGATTTGCCGTGATTGTGAACCGGCTATTATTGAAAAAAGATTTGTCTCCAGCCCGGTCATCCAACTGCTGCAAAATCCCACAACTATTGATGCCGCTGATAAAGCAGTAATATTCAAACTACATGAAATACTCTGCTACCATCAGCGTGAAACCATGGGAAAAGAAACCGCTATTATGAAATTTGTAAACACTTTGCTGAAACAATTATGTATTAAGTAGCTAAGGAATATACAATGTACAACGAATACGAAGAAGATGATGACATAATCGGCCCTGATGATGATGAAATCCAAAGCGAGGCCGAAATCTCCGAATTCCGGGATTTTATCGAAATTTGCCCCAGCTGTAAAAACGAACTTTCCGGCGAGCATGACAGTTGTCCATTCTGTGGCGATATTCTTTACCGCTATCTGAAAGACCATACCTTCGCACCCAAAAAAGGCCCGCTGACCAGAGTTTTTGCCTGGGGTATTGTTATTATTGCAGTTTTAGGCTCAATCGCCATGATTCTTTCATTTACAGGTATTATGTAAACTGCTCTGGCAGGGATTTTACAGCTTTTTTACATTTGTCGAATAAATATGGTGGTATAATTATTATGTGAATTTTCATGTATTAATTTAAAGAAAGGGCCTTATCATGTTTATTAAAAAAATCACTGTCACAATCTTGCTTACTCTGCTTGTTTTCAATAGCTTTGCGATCGCTTCCCCGGAGATGGCTATCAAGGAGCTAACTGTTTTTAAGGATGGCCATTGCTTTGTGGTTCACAGCCAACAGCTGCCGATAGAGCATAATCAAATCAAAATTGATGGTTTGCCAAGCCCGGTCCTCGGCACTTTTTGGGCCTTATGTCCAGATGGAAATGTTAAACTCAAATCTGTAACCGCCGGTGAATTCGATTCTAAAAAGCCTATCGATGCCACAAGTGTAATCCAGATGCTCAAGGCCAATGCCGGAGCTGATATCATTGTCAAAGAAACCGGCGACAAACACGAATACCAAGCCAAAATCCTCCAGATTCAGGATCAGCAGTTGGCTATTCTTCAAACCAGCCAGGGCACAAAAGTCCTGCCTGTCGCCAATATTGAACAGGTTACATTTATAGCCAACCCTAACCTGAAATATGAAAAAGAAGAAAAAACAAATGGCTTAAGACTCGCCATAGAAACAGCTGGAAATATTACTTCAACTATTGTTACCATGGGTTATGTCCAAAAGGGATTAAGATGGATTCCTTCTTATAAAATTGATATTGATGGCCATGGCAAAGCGAAAGTGGTATTGCAGGCGACACTGGTCAATAATCTTTGCGATATCGAAAATGTTCATATTAATCTTGTTGTGGGCGTGCCGGAATTTGATTTTAAGGATTTGATTGATCCAATTTCACTTAAAAAAACACTGGTCAACGCGGTAAATGCCGCTACTAACAACTCCAGATTTGATAATATGTCTAATAGTTTAACTTTTAACGGCATTTCGAGCCAGATGATGCATTATAATGAAAGCTCGTCTCCACAAATAGATTCACAACAGATGGTTAATGAATTTAATGATTCAGAAGATTTCTTTGTATTTTCAATTGATAATATTACCTTGCCAAAAGATGGGACAATGCTTGTTACCTTAGCTGAATATGAACTTGAATATGAAGACAGCTTTGCATTGGATTTGAATTTTTCCCCGCCAATGGATGTTAGATATTCCAGCAATCGCTATGGAAATCAAAACGATAATCAGCTGGCTAAAATGCTGATGGCCGACAAAGTTGTCAAACAGCTGAAAATTAAGAATACCTCAAAATATCCCTTTACTACCGGACCGGCCACAATTTCTCGTAAAGGCCAGATAGTCTCACAGAAACTGATGAAATATACCCCCATTGGTGCAACTATGGAACTGCCCATCTCAAAAGCTATTGATATTGCTATCGTCCAGGATGAAATAGAAACGGGGCGTATTTCCAATAGCTTAAAATATCTTGATTACAATTATGCTATGATAGATATTGCCGGAACAATCAAGCTCATAAATCATAAAAAATATTCTGTTACAATTGATATAAGCAAATATGTCATGGGCTCAGCGGTTTCAGCTGGTGAAACTCCAGGGCAAACCAAAGGTACTTATAAAGCTCTCGGCCCATTTAATCAAATGTGGCAGGGCGATTGGCAACCTCAATGGTGGAAATGGTATAGTTGGCCATACTGGTGGAATCATGTCAATAAGTAGGGCTTGCTCAATAAATCATAAATTATTTATTGCAAAAGGTTTATGGTTTAAATAGAATACTTCAGGTGAACGA
>JAEIOG010000092.1 GCA_016342495.1 Phycisphaerae bacterium | reverse complement strand
AGTCCTGTATCGCCCATTCCTGCGGTTCGCATAGAACCGCAGGTTTTTTATTGCGCTCGCATAAACTCCTATTCAACAAGGATTTATACCCTTCATCAACCAATAGCCCCAACTCCATGCAATTGTGTTCAGCAAGGTTCTGCGCCGGATTGTGCGCCGGATTGTGCACTATGGCATTCGCTTCAGTCATAACAGTCATGCGGGCAGCTTCTTGCATATCGGCTTCAGTAACCTGAGCATAATGCATCATTGCCACCTGAGGTGAGTTGCCAATCCATTCACAAACAGCCTTAATATTACCTTCTGTAAGCTTAAAAAGTTCCGTTTCTCGGGTAGATCTTAAATTTTGAAAAATCTTAGGCCACGGTAAAATCCCCGCTCGTTTAATAATTCGCCGCATCTGGGGACCTAAATTAGCCCCTTCCCGGTAATCTTTAATACAATAAATTGCACCAACATACGCTTTCTCAAAAGCATCTCGAAAAAGGGTTTTAAGCTCTGGAAACATTGGAACTATCCTTATACCACCATCAGCATGGTGCTCTGTCTTGCTAGCATGGACGGTAAACTGCTCCTTTTCAAAGTCTACATCCTCCCATTTCAGACGCAGAACTTCGCTAGGACACCTTAAGCCACCAAAACGAGCCAAACCAAATATCAGACGCCATTGTGCATCTGGACAGGCATCCAGAACCTGTTTGGCTATTTCAGGAGTAACATAGAAGTAACGAGCAGGATTAGCACGTACTGTAACCGACTGGCCAGCAAAAGGATTTTCTTCAATCAGTTTTTTCAATACTGCTGCGCGAAAAATTTGCCTTGATATGCAAATATGTTTTCGGGTGGTATTTTCGCTAAGGTTCAATGTGCTACGTAGGTAAATACGAAAACCCTTTGCATCCTGTGCCGTAATCTCATCTAAATATTTACCATTAAAAAAACTATTGAGTTTCGCTTCAACATCATGCCATTTTCGCCTGGTAGCATCCTTGACATCAGGCCGACTCATAATATAAGCGTCAAACCATTCTTTCACCGTATAACGCTTACTGACTGCCCTTTTGGCAATCAAACCGATAACTTCAAGGCGTTCTTTAATAGAATCGGTCACATTAACCAGCCAATCGGCTGTAGAAGCCGGGTAAGGTCTGCCTGTCTTTTTCGCCTGAATCAAATTTTCAATATGAATCAGAACGATTGCAGCATCTCTCTTCGTGACTTTACCCAGCCTGATTCTGGGACGACGAGGGTGCTCACCAGGCGATAATTGAATATAGTATGTTTTACCTTTTTTGCCTTTTTCACAACCTAAACTAGCCATATTATTTATATCCTTTAGAAGATTTAATTTTAATAATTTTAATTTCATACCCCAGATATTCCAGAATGGCCTGAGCACGGTCAGCTCCAATTCCTCTTTTGTCATTGACAAATAGAGATAAAGATGCCTGATCAATCCCAGTATCCTGAGCAATGCGATACCGTGAGATACCGCTATCCAATATTGCCTGCTTTGTAAATTCTAAAATATTATCCATATAATTAATTATACTCCAACACTTACTTATTGCAAATTATTATTTATTTTTTTCAATTATCTCGCGCGCACGCGAAACAACCTTTAATACACACCAGTTACCCATTCAAGAAAAACTCCATCGAAGTATCCCATAAACATCGAACTTTCCCAACTTTACCTATTATAGAGAATAAGAAAGTTAAGAGCTAAATAGGGAATCTTTGGAACCATACCTCTTTTGCTCTGATGCTAAAATCATATCATCGGTTGCTTTTTTAGCATCAAACTTTTTTTTCCATACCCAACCACCTTCAAAACTCTGCTTCTCAGTGATAGCACCCACATCTTTCAATGCCTTACGTATTCGTTTATCACTAACTTGGCCACAACAAGCCACGACAGCCTCTTTAATTTCAGTAAGAGATTTAGCTTCGTCACCAGAAAGTAAGTCATTCACTACTCTCACGATATTATAAAAAACATCGGTTTCACCTTTGTCATCATACGAAAATTGCTTCATCATATCATCAGCATGCATCTCGACATATTCATTTTCAAATTTCACAACTGGAATATCAGGATCTTCCTCACTGGACTCAATTCTATATGCAAATCCCAAATTATCTTTTGAGATATTTGACTTGACTGGCAATATCAAACACCTTCCTTCCTGTTCGGGATCTTTCCTGACACTAAAAGCCGTACGAGCTATATCTACAAATCCTGTCGAACCACTAATCTGATGTGCCGCAATTTCACCGCCTAAGGACTTATTATTATGATGCACCACCAACAAGGCCACATCATATTCCCGAGCAAGATCACAAAGAGGCTGCAAAATGCTTCGCACTTCGTTACAACGATTCATATTACAATCACCAAGATAAGTAGATATTGGATCTACAATAAATGCACAAATCTCAGGATATTTTTTCAAATACTCACGAAGCTGATCAATATCAGTTTCAAGTGAAACCATACGCTCCTTTATAGACTTTTTTTTATCATCATAAGCCAAAGTAGATTCGACAACACGTATACGCTCTAAATCTGCCCCAGCAATCTTTAAGCGAGGGCCAATAGTTTCTTGGAGGCTATCTTCACCAGCTAAAATCAAAACATCACCTACCGGGGGCTTTTCATTCGGTTCCCAAGGCCAAAAATCACCTCTAGAAATAATAGCTGCAAGCTGTATCGTAACCAAAGACTTTCCAACTCCAGCAACTGAAGCTAAAATACACATATGTCCAACTGCCAACATTGGTTTCATTAGCCATCGAATTGGTCTCATTTGTATGTCAGAAGCTTGTATAACCTTCAATTTTGACCTTTTTTCTGAATTTTTTTGCATTTTTTTATTATCCTTATTTTTTTGATAACCTTCAAAGCTATCAAGTAATTGTTTTGCCATTTCAGCACCTGCTTTAATATTCTCTGATTTATCATTCAGCAACCAACCCTTTGGCTGGCTACTGAATTTTGTCACAACCTGGTCAACTTTACGCCTAAAATCCTTTGCCTCTTTCGGATCTCTCAAATCCCAAGGCGGAATACATCGAGGATTATATTCTTCCTCTAATAACTTCAATGCTACTTCAGGATCAAGAGCAAAACCATTCACCAGATAGATAACCGCCTTCAATAGCTGGGTATGCCCACCCTGTCCTTGAACCGCTGGCTCTACGCAGGCAAGGTATGCCGATGCCCTTTTTTCGGCCTGGTCATAATAACCAGATCGTCCGATATCAACATTTACAATACTAGATTGCAATAGAGTAGAATTGTTCTGTTTTTTTGTTTCAATAATCATATCTATCAGCCACTCAGGTGCTACCGCAATCTTTACATCTCCAGGACCACAACCCACCTTCCATTGATACCTTATACCACTGGGGTGCATTGATGGAGGAGCCAGAACATATCCCCCACTGCCCCTGACATCAAGACCAGGACGAAAACTCTGCCGGTTACGTATATCAATGCCAGCTGGCATCTGAAAATACAGATGCCAACCATTTTTAGTTTCAGCTACAACCGTTTCCGGTAACTTTCCATGTTGACCTTCAAGGGATGTCAACGTTTCCTTGCCATGTGGCCCATCAACATCAAGAACAAAAAAACCAGATATAGGTCCAGTTGCTATACCAATATTAAACTGAGAATTATTTCCCCACCATTTCTCAATCTTATCGATATTAATGCTAGCATCCTTGACACCATGTTTTGTAGCAGGTTTTTTCTCTTTGCAAACACACGGTAATACCGCCCAGCCATTCCGGCTGTATGTCAATGCAGTTTGTTTAAGAATATTATCCAAAACACACCTCCATACAAAAACAGATAGAATCAATCAACCAGGCTGGAGCTTCGGCAGGTTCAATTTCACAAGGCCCACAACCGATATCCCATACCACCTCCTGACCGTTTATTTTTGAAGGGGGTAAAAACACATAGCCGCCATTACCACGAACTTCAAGTCCAGGCAATATTCGCAAAACTGCTGGGATATAAAGCCCTAAAGGAAGGTTAAAAATTAATCTTTTCCCTTCATGGCTGATTATTTTTGCTGTATGCGGTACTTTTTCATTATAAACCTTCGCTAGCATTCCAAGAGCATACTCACCTTCTTGACCATCTAATACGACAGCGAAAACGTTTGAACCCCAGCCGGTAGCAAGACATATATTGTCATTATCATGTTTACTGTTCAAAATATATGCTACCATTATTGCACCTTCCTTTTATGCTCTTGAACCCAATTCTTTAAATCATCCATATCATACCGAATCGACCGCCCGATCTCAATACAGGGAATATCCCCCCTTGGCATTGTAAGCTCCCATAGTTTTCTCTCACAGATACCAAGATAATTAGCAGCAATCTTGATACTGATAAGCTGATTTTCGCATGATTGGCTCTTACCATTAAAGTTATTACTTGACATATAAATGCCCTTTCTGTTTACCTGGTCACAGGTATCAGGTAAAACGATAAATATTATCAATCGCCTGTGACAAGTAATAGAATAGCCTACACCATAAATGGGGACGCAAGGTGAAAATGCAAAAAAATTTAACTAAATGTAAAAAAAATACCTGAGCAGCATTCTCAGGCATATAAACACACATTTTTTATGATTTTTTTTATTTTAGATAGCGACTTCCACCATTAGCACACCATTATGCCACCACCATGGAACCATCAACTTTTATTTTTTTTCTGAATTTTTGGCAATAATTTCCTTAGATTCTGCACTATCTTTATATTTATTATAAAAATCTCGAAAAGCCTTGTGTCCATCTTTAGTCAGCATGTTATCGAAGACCTTACCTTTACTATTGCTAATACCTAATATATCACGGGCACGTTTAGCAAACGTCCTTGACCTATTACGAAAATACTCTTTTAATACATGATAACGAAAAGCATCTTTCCAACCTTCATGTTTTATAAGTTGGTTTTCAAAATCAGATACAGTTATCCCATTTTGTTTCGATTCACCTAAATAAGCTTCTGAAACCAAATCTCCTGAGCATTCATCGGACAATACATTAGGAGAACTACCTACCTCAGGTTTACTTATTTGCGAACCACCTGCCCGCCACATAGGTTTGCCATTAAGGTCATTATTATTTTGAGGTTTTGGCTGCTCTGATTTATCAGACCAAGGATAATATTTTTTCTCGCTCTCTTCAGTTAGCCTTTTGGAATAATCTTCTATTGATTCTCCCAGTTGAGACAAACATTTTTGGCAATGATGATACATCTCGACAAAAACAGCATCATTTTCATCTTGCCCATCTATAGTATTGTTCCAAGAAGGTTTTTTCGCCTTAGCTACAGCCAAAACATAATCCTCACAACAAACTGGAAGATTTTCTATAGCTTTTTCATATAATTTAATGCATTCTCTATTGGCAAACAGCTTAACAGGATCATCTTCCTCAATTATAGCATAATACTGATAAGAAATAAGATCAAACCGTCCACTAAGAGCATCTTGCAATATCTTAGCTATATTAAGATATTGTATTTCAAAAATCGGCTTCCAATCCCAGCTATCACCCCAATTATCAGATTTTATTCCTACAAACCTGGTCAAAATCATACTCCTTTCAAAAACAGTTCATACAAAAACTTAATTAATACAAAAAATACGCATATCATCAATCAACTCCCAACGCCTTAAATACCGCATCAACAGGATCAGCATAAAAACTTGTCTGAAATTTTGCAAACAATTCACCGGGTATCGTTGGGATATCAGTTACACTTGCCATTGGCAGCAAAACTCTTTTAGCACCAGCATCAAAGGCCATTTGCATTGAAGAAGCTAAATCGCCAACTGGTTTAATACTACCGCCAAGACTCATATCTCCAAGGATCACCATTTGTGACTGTAAAGGTTTTTGCATAAGCGATGAGCACAAAGCAATAAATGCAGATAAAGTCATTGCTTTACCGGGCCCGGAATTGTGCAATTCAACCACATGCAAATGATAATTATGTTCCTTGGTTTTTGCCGCAGCACTAACCCTGCTGGCATTGGCCTTAAAATAATCAAATGCGATTTTCATAGCTTCCTTAGCCGTTGAATTTGAACCAACCCCTGACATCTGAAGCGACCCATTACCAGAACTGATTTGAGTTTCAAACCGGTATAAACCTAAGTATTCATTACTCCCATGAGTAACCGTATGTAAAACCCCAGGGTTCAATGGCCCTTCAGGGATTAACGAACCTCCACCTTGCTCAAGCACAGAAACAAATTTCTCTTCATTGGTTTCCTGGTCAATATAGCTAAAATGCACATCATAAAATTCCATTCCACCAATTTTCTTTAGCTGTTCTTTAACACGCCTGCGATTTTCCATGGCATATTTCAAGCAACGCCCTACCGCTTCTTTATTGTATTCCCCATGCGGATAAAGTAACTTCAAAAGGCCCGATACTGTCTTGCGTACAGCAATTGTATCCCGCTGATTAAGGTCTCTGCCAAGCTTAAAAAATTGGTCAATCGCATCTGAAAAATTCTTTTTGCGCATTTCCCTTAAATATTCAGCCAGATAATCAACAATCAAACCAAATTGATTTGTGAAAAACTCTGGCCTCATCTTAGGAATTTCCCACCCTGGTATATAAGAATGGAACCTGTCAAAAAATGCCGTATCGATCATTGCAGATGGAAATGGCGCAAGCAAATGACTCGTTTTCACCAGCACATCAACAGATTGGTTAATATTTCCTACAAACACCATTGATGCCGAAGCATTAATCTGGTCACGACCACGGGCAAATGAACCAGATGCCATATAGTCTTTCATTATCTGTACACCATCATTATCCTTAAAGGACATACCTGCGACCTCGTCAAAAGCTACAATATCCCACAAGCCAACCAGACCGATCATTCTTCTACTTAAATTATAGAAAAGGTTAGCGACAGTAGTTTGACCTCCTGATATAAGAATACTGTTGGGACTGATTTCCTTATATATATGACTTTTCCCGGTTCCCCTTGGCCCTAATTCACAGACATTATAATTATTTTCCACAAAGGGGATCATCCTGGCAATCAGGTGCCATTTCACCCTTTCATCTAATACCGATGGCTCCATCCCGGTAGAACGCAGTAGAGCATCCATCCATTGCTCTTCGGTAAATGCTCGCCGCCCCTTAAACAGCTCTTCCATATCCATATTTGGCATTTGAATAGGCTTAAGCTCTTCTACAATAAAAGGCGAGCCTTTCTGATCTTCATCGTAAAAGTATTGCAGTGAAATAATCGACCATATCCCACCGGCCAAAAGTTTTTGGTATTTTTTTACAATACCACTACTTATCTCAACATTCTTGATACCCAGATTGGAAAATAAAGCCTCATATACATCTCTTTTTTCATTAAGTTTTACAGTTACCTTATCGATAACTTTCAAGCTACCGCGTTCACGGATGATCGATTTGATTTTTTCTGCCTCATCAGGACGAACATAGTTTTCCGCTAGAATTTTTTTAACCATTTCCAGCCCCATCTCGATAACAGTATCATCATTCGATGAGCAATATTGCCCGAGCAGGTACTCCAGCACATAAACCGGGACATTTGCCCCTTCTTTTATCTGTTTGGTTAAGTCTTTGCGGACTACTTTGCCGCTAAATTGTTCATTCAATATAATATCAATATCGGAACTCATAATTGTGCCTTATTTTAAAAGTCGTTTATAAAAGCTCTATCAACTTTTACTTCTACTCGCTGTTTTTCAGTATTATCTTCTGAATCGCGTAAAACAAGATAATAAACCTTATTTTTATCATATTGCGAATTTTTCAATGTCAGTGTAGCCCACCTGGTTCTCTCGGCCATATTATCTGAACTGCTATCAAAGCTTATACTTTCTATATTAGTGATTTCATTGTCCTCATCAAAAACCGCCACTTTCAAAGTTATTGGTTTAACCCTCTCACTTACCGCCTCAGTCTGCAATAGCTCAAACCGATGACTGCTGGTTGTGATTTTATGACTCGTACCAAGCACTTGAACTAAAACTTTGCGTTCTCTGGTCAATTCAGCTTTTTTGCCCTTGACCCTCCCAGCCAATATCACAGGAATCACAGTTTCCTGCAGGCTCATTCCACCATGGAAAAAACGGGAACCACCAACAAAATTAAATAGACTCAAACCTATAGGCAAAACAAATCCCATATCACTATCTACATCAACACCAGCGGTAATAGAGAATTTACCCAAATAAGAATCGTTCACTTCCTGAAGGTCATTACCAATAATAAATCTCTTTTTGACTTTTACCGCATTCTCCGGTTTATTACTTGAATTATTTTTATCGGTTTCATTGGGCTTTGTCTTTGTATACAGAAAACCATGGTCTGCTGTAACAAATATCTGGCTGCCATTTAGGTTATTGACAATATAGCGTACAAGGTCGCCAAGTTCACTAATAGCATTACGTACCGCACCAAATGCCTTCTCTTCGGTAGCCAGTGAATCGCCTATAGCATCGACTGTATTATGATAGATATAAACAATATCCTTGCCACGAACAAATGTTCTGCCATCTTCTTTCTTCATCGCCAGCAGGTCATCGGCCTTAACCGCTATCCCTCCATACTGCTCTAATATACCTGCTCTCTGCTGGAAAGATCCGCTCGGTTTTCCATTAACTAAAAACTCGCCTTTTTCACCATACTGGAGTTTTTCATGGGGCAACAAAGACGCCATCCCCAAAGAAGTATATGATGGCAGCACCCCAAGCATAGATTTCAATTCTGCCACAAACCGGTACTTACCATTGAGCTCTGCGGTAAGTTCTTCAGCCGCTTCATATCGAAAAGCGTCACTGATGATTACAAAACCGGTAACTTTACCCCTGGAAACGGTTTTGCCGGCAATCGGCTCAATAAAATGTTTATAAAAATCATATTGATTCACCACGCCATCGATACCCCAGGTCTCAGGCTCAATCAATTTACCCCACTGCATCGCCAGATCATCCAGATACCAGTTACGATAAACCGCCTCGATCTTTTCCTGAAGATCCTTCAATAAACCCCAACCCTCAGCTTCGGCGACATCAGCATATTCACAAAATAACCGGTAAAGCTTATCAAATTTATAAAGTTCGCCCGTATAGGCTTTATACATCTGCTGGGCATTTTCAAAGTCAAAACCGTCAACCTTGCTGTTCTTCAAATCAAAAAAGTCTGCTGCGGTAATAATCGCTTCATAAACAGCGTGTAAGGCCTTACGTGGCACTCCGATCTTTGACCCCAGCATATTGTTGGCCCAGTGCATATCCTGCCTTCTCTGGGCAATCTGTTTGATTTCCTCGGCATTTATTGTATCTGCGGTCTGGATGACCCTGTCCCGCAATGTCCTGGCGATTATCTTTTCCCCATCAAGGAAAGTAACCACACCACATAAATCTTCCAGCCTGGCATCGGCCAAAAATTCTTCTATTTTCAACAGACCCGCTACGGTTCTTGATAGTTTGTCATAACTTTCACTTTTACTATTATTATCCCGCCATTGCCCCAGACATACCGCGGCATTAGATTGCCTGCTCAGCACAAAATGATTAAAACAGCCTGGCAAAGCCACTCCCATAGCAAAGGCCATATCGCTAACCATCAGCCTGATCAGTAAATTCTTTAGACTGGGTTTTTCTTCGGCATAGCCAAAGGCTGTCTTAACAAAGCCCCAGAACGCTTCTTCCAGCTCCAGCTTTTGTACCTGCTGCCATATATCAAATTCTGCATCAAGTCCCCCGTCGCAATCGGCTAATCCTTTATAAACACATCGTAAAATCTCAAAAAGCTCATCATATTCAGCCTTTGTCACCACCGCCAGCATTTTCCTGTCCAGTTCCACTGCACTATCATTGGCATCGATCATCTTCATCAGTCCTTCGATGCGGGACTTGCTGGCAAAAAATTTCTTCCTGCTGTTGAGATAATCTCTCAAATGATGATTCATTAGCCCCAGCTCATCCAGCAAAATCGTCGCCCTGTCAGCACTGAACTGGTAACTATAAAGCCTGATATCCAGCAGCCAGTCATCTTCAGCTTGCGGCACTGGATTTCCCGAATAAACCAGGAATTTCTGCCGGGGCTCATCAATTTCCAGCATAACCTTGGTCTTCAGCTGGCCAATCTGATCGGGCCGGATAACCTTCACCCCATCAATTGTCATCTCGGCCAGGCAGTCTTGGAACTCACCGTCAGCATCGTCCCAGAACACAATCCGATATTGCCTAAACAACTCTTCTAATTTATTTTGCACCTGTGGTATGTCCATTATTTATCAATCTCAAATCTTAATTCATTTCTAAAACTTTTCACAATTTAATTTATAAAAATGGTAGGTTATTGAAGACAATTCACTTACCACCTACGCCCCTAAAGCTTTTAGTACCTTAATCACTTTCCTAAACCAATCTCCTAAACAATTGCCTTTCAGGTAAGTCTAGGAATTATAAACCCTTATTTAACAACAACTTAAGATACTGACAAACAATATTTTTTCCTAAAGCCAAGCGATCAGGCCCTAAAATCTCCTTTTCAAAACCTATTTTTTAAGCTTCCACAATCGGTTTTCGTTAAAAATAACTTCTTCCTTTTTAAGAGAATAAAGTAAATTATCCACTTTTTTCTTTTTCTGATCTTCTACAAAAAAGTCCGGTAACTGTTTTAATATTAAAGCATCAATATCTGACCTAGAGGAACCACCAAATTTCTTAATGTGTTCCACAATGCATTGTTTATAGAACTTATCATCCAAACCACGATTCTTAATATAATCAGCCTTCTGCCCGGTTTTCTCTGCTACTGAAGCAGCAATATATATATTGGGACTCCTACCTTCAATTAGTTTCTTTTTTCTAAGGTAAGCGATTTGCTCTTTTAAAAGTCTCTCTTTACGCTGAACTTTATCAAGTAAAATAGTAGTTTCAATATCTATTTCTGGATTCGATAATAATATTTTAGCATAAGCCAGGTCCAAAACTTTACCATCAATCTTCAAAGTAACTTTGGGTTTTAAGCCAGTGGTTATTTTGTATCCCGGCATAGGAAAATATCTATTTTTCTGTGTTATAAACATTTTTTTGATGCCGCTACCTATTGTATCTATCATTTGGCAATTAACCATTGCATTAGCTAAAAAACGGTTTCGGTATATCTCCTCCGGAGAATCGCGCCTTATTACCTCTTCAACTGAGCCAGGTATAAATTCTCCTAAATTAGAAAAGATAAGTTTTTCTGGCATTTCAACTACATTGATTCTTCCAGCTTTGGTATAATCCTGATGAGCTATGCAATTATGCAATGATTCTCGAATAACCCATTGATCATATTGGTCGACTTCTCGTGGAAAAAGCGTCCCTTCGGGCATATATCGATACCTGAGATTTCTTATTTTAGCAAACAGCCTTTCGGCATTAAGCAGGAATGGAGGACCAAAATGCTCATAATCTATTTCAATATTATCCTTATCTTTTAGAATCCAGCTCATTTGTGCAATCGCCGGAGAAAGATAATGTTCAGATTCAGGTTTACCCAACAGAATTATAGCTGTCCTGGTAATTTTCCCATTAATACAGAATTTTGCTTTATTCAAAAAAGTTTCATTATCCCAACTTTCAACTTCATCTGCAAACCTGGGATTCTTTTCCTTGAATTCTATTCTTGCTTTTGCGATGGCTTGACTATCAAGATCAACTAGCCCTGCTCCATTACAAATTTTAGCTGACCAGTCATCATTAGGATCAAGTTGCCAAAGTTTACGCTCTAATTCAGGAAATTTTTGTAAATTTTGCAAGTAACTATCAACTCTAATAAAAGCTTTACTCTTAAATTTTACTGGAGCTGTTCTAGCACGATCTATTTCAAAAATGACGATATGCTTGGATTGAACTTCAAATTCATGAATCCTAAAATCGCAATGTGGATTCAGAGAACGAACAAGCCAATTCTCCAGAGATTCACTTCCCACTTTACTTTTTTCTGCATAAGGTCGAAACCGAGTTCCAACAACAGCCAAACTCTGGTCTTTTATTCCCCAGACTATATAGCCTTTTTCCTGCTCATGATTTGCAGCAGAATTAGCTAATCCAGAAAGATATTCACCAATATATTCATGCAGTTGCCCTTGGCCATCATAGTTGGTTTTATATTCAACCCAGGGGCATTCTCTGCCTTGCGATAATAATTTTTCTAATAATCTTTCTGGGCTCATCCTTACTTCTTTCCGGTTATCGCCTTAACTTCAGCTAATAAATCGCCAAATTTACCATAATTCACTTTTACGCCATCATCTAAGTCCAGCTCTATCTTCTTATCGGCATAATGACGCAGTTTTTCATCGAAAAGCCTTAGCTCTTCGGCCTGCTTTTCCAATATTTTCATTTCTTTGCCTATCTTAACTGCGGCACTGGTGCTGGTGGCTGTCTCTTCATCTTTCTCCAGCATCTTTATCCGGCTGTTGATCCTGCCCTGCAGCGGGATCACATATTCGGTTCGCATCCGGCTAAGAGTTCCCTCATTATAGCGGTGCAGATAGACCAGGCACTGGAAGGCTTTTTCCTTGCCGCTGGTAAACAGCCAATAGATAGGTCGCTTCTTATAGCGTTTGAGGTGATCCTTGAAGAAATCATTGCTGAAAAACCGCCGGATGGCCTCTCGGCTGGATTCCGATGATTTTCTGCCAATGGCTTCCGCGGCAAAATCAAGATTATCCTCTAAGGTTGCCTTACCCCAGACGGTTTCAACGAACTTAAAGAACCGCTCTGCTGTATCATCACTGAACCATGCAAAATCGGTAATGGGCAGAATCCCATCGTCGTCTGCGGGGAAAGTTTTATATTTGCTGTTGTCAAAGCCCTCATTGCCGCTGTGGGCGTAGATGAGGCCCGGCGCGTCCAGGCTGTAGCGGCCCATCATGCAGCCGATGGCGTAGGAGACCAGCTCCTCCATCGTGTCCTGGCGGAAGCGGGTCCACTGCTCCTCTTCGGTGAGCTTGCCGCCGTAGCGGTAGGCGGGGTTCACCGTGAGGGTGATCTGCTCGATGGGGACGTCGGGGGTGAGCTCGTCCTGCAGGCCGTAGGCGTCGATGAAGAGGCGGTTGTTCTCCTCTTCGAGGCGCTTCATCTCGGCGATGGTGCCCTTGTTCTGGGTGATCCAGGCGGTGTAGCTGGATTCGAGGGTGGGTGTGGCGTCGGAGGACGCCGTCAGGAGGGGGAGAGATTGGAAGTCCCAGGAGCGTTCGTAGGCGTTCCAGTCATCGCGCGTGGTCGACACCATCTCCTCTGAGAGACCTGCAGCCAGCCGACTGAGTGAACCAGAAACCAAGGGGATTTGAATGATATCGCCAACCTTGAAGTCCAATGTTGGAGACAGGATCTCCAAGTACATTTGAGCAACAATGCTATTCAGCAAGGCGAGAGTTTCGAATGGCTGCGCCGTAAACCCCTTCGCCCCTTTTGAGTCAAATAGAAAACCCTGCGGGCAGTATCGGATTGAGAAGAGTCCCGACGAGAGTGCAGACCAGGTTAGCCCCTCACGGAAGCCGAACTCTCCATTGTAGTTGTGAGACCTTAGCCTCCCCGTCTGCGGGTCTTTGTTGTTCTTGATTCGGCAGCCATTGTCTCCGTACTCGACGACATGGTCGTTGTTTCCGTACCACTTCTTAAACTCCCCCCCCTTGTTATATGGAAACCAGGTTCCACCGGAGGACGCTGCATCAGCCTCGCAAGCGCATTGAAACCTAGTGCGGCCAAGGGAGACCTCGCTCCACACACGAAGAAACTGGTCGTTGTCTGCAGTCGCCATGCCCTCGCGCGTTGTGAAGTGCGTCCCAAGCGCAGAGCCAGCAAAAGAATCCCGAACTCTCTTGCTGGCCCAGTAAGCGACAGGGGAACCTGGGATCTTCTTGAAATCCTTGGCGGAGGCGCGGAAGAAGTGTCGTGCGGGGTCGGTTTCGGTGCTTTGTGGTGGCTGGTGGTCCGTGGCGTGTTCGTCCGGCGTCTCGGATGCCACGTTGTCCGCTCCATTTGCCCCTTGCTCATTTCTGTCAATATTCATGGGTGGTTTCCTCTTTTAGCCGCTCCAGAACGGCGAAACGAATGCTGGATTTTCGATTGAATAGTCATAAACTCCATAACTTCTTTATTTTATTGTACTTAGCTGTGCTTTCGCCGGCCCAATGACCCTGAAATCACGCTTAATATTGACGATATCATGCTTCAAATCGACGATTTAACGCTTCATATCGACGATATCAGCTTCGTATTGACGATTTAACGCTTCATATTGGCGATTTCATGCTTCATATTGTCGATTCTATCCTTCAAATTAACGATTTCATGCTTCATATTGTCGATTCTATCCTTCAAATTAACGATTTCACGCTTCATATTGTCGATTTCATGCTTCATATTGTCGATTTCATGCTTCATATTGTCGATTTCATGCTTCATATTGGCGATTTAACGCTTCATATTGTCGATTCTATCCTTCAAATTAACGATTTCACGCTTCATATCCCTCGGATGAGGAGAGGCCCCGCTTGAACTCCAGCGTCTTGCCTTCAGGCTCGGTGAGAAGTCCGGCGATGGGGGAAGTCATTTGCCAGCCCTCCGTGCGGCCCTGTTTCTTTCGTTGGCAGGCGGGAAACTGGTTGGCTCGTTTCCTTCACCAATATCTTCATACTCAACATAACAGAAGGCCCCCTTATACTCTGGAATGAACTCCTTTCTCCAAACTGTGGCGGCAGTTCCGAAGGCAATCCCCATGACCATGTTTGCCATGTGCGCCATGCACTCGATGGTTACCTCATCAAGCAGTTTCTTTCTCAGATTCTCATAGGAAGACAAGAACATCCAGCTTTGCATTGTGACCATGCCAGAGCGCCCCCGCTCCAGAAGCATTTCGAGTCCACGCTCGATGAACATGGCGAAGAGGTCGGACTTGCCGTCCGGGTACTCCCGCTTGGCGAACTCCTTGAGGGCGCCGTTCATACCCTTACTCCCCATATAAGGCGGATTGGCGACCACGGCATCATATCTGCCGGCCAGCACCTGTGCCTGCTCAATTATGGGCATGACCTTTTCGGCGGCATTGACGACATACAGGTTGCCACTGCCGCTGGCCTTTGTCACCAGTTCTTTGATTCCCGGCAACCTGGCCGCCAAAGCCTCTGGCACCCGAATCAGCGAACCAAATGTCCTGGCATCGACAAACAGCGTCAATAACTGCCGCAAATCATCAAAAATAAGCTTATTTTCCTTTGACAAAGACTCGCCGCCAGCTTGATATTGCTGGCTGAACAAAGGCGTTTCAATCTCGGTCTGTAGCTCTTCCATACTGCTGGCGGCCCACTGCTCACTTTCAACGCTATTACCAGTCAAGGCCGCGACAATATCGATTATCTCCGCGGGGTCGATTTCCTGTATACAAATAATCTTAGGCTGCACATCCCGCTGGAATATACCGCGGTCATCGGCCCGGGCCTTCATCATCAAAGCAAAGCCCGATAGCTGTGCCGCCCGGTCATCGATTTCAATCCCAAAAAGATTCTTAGATAAAATCAATTCAGCAATATCCCGCAAACGATAACCCCGCTCCAGATAAATTTCCTTCAGTAAATCATAACCTTCCACCAATATATGCCCCGACCCACAAGCCGGGTCCAGCAAAGTCAATTCTTCCGGATTCAAACTCTCCGGAGTAATCGCCGCCAGCTGTCGATTCACTTCATCGCTCTGGTCCGCTGGTTCAATATAATATTCCATCTTATCTTTTAAGCCAGAGTCCCGATAGGTTCTCATCCATTGAGCCCCCAGCGAATTCTGCACCAGATACTTAACAATCCAATTAGGAGTAAAAAGCTGTGTGGCTGCGGGAATGTCTTCAGACTTGACCACCTTGCCAATAACTTCATCTTTCTTCTCAGAAATATAGAACTGATACAGCCAACCCAGAATCTCCACTTCCTGCCAGTCTTCTTCATCGATCTCTGACACAAGCGTGCGTATGAGGGAATCGCTATGCAGCAGATTATCCGGCAATAACAATTCCGTACAATCCTTAATCGATTCAAACAAAAAACCCATTGCCCGGTTCAGCTCATTACACTGGGCCACCAGCAATAACCGATAAAGCTCTTCATCCTTTGTCCCGTCCATCTTCAGCTCGATAACCTTAGCATTATCAAGTCCGGCCATCTCCACATGCTGTGCCTTTTCCAGAATCTCCGGGACATTTTCCCCATCCGGGTCACTCAGCACCCGATAGCCATGCGACAAATAGCCATGCAGCTCCATATAACGAATCGCCGCAAAACGGTTAAACCAGGTATAAGCAATCTCTTCGATAACCTGATCAAAAGAAGAATTTTTTATCCGCTCTTCCAGCTTCGTCCGCTGATCTGCGACCGCAGCCGGAAATGCCCGCCCGTCAATAATCGCAAAATCGCCCTGAATCGTTACCGGCTTAGCTTCTTTGGCACTTAAACCATAAAAATGAGCTCGATCCATAACCGCCTGGATAAACTCCCGCCGGGCAGCCGGGGCATAACTCTTTAACCTGCTCTTATTCATTATTCAACCCTTATCCGATTATTATTAGCAATCTCATTAGATAACTTAGTTTTTAATTTTTCAATAAATTCATCCACATCCCCCTGAGTCTCCAGATATGATTTATGCACAATACTGGAACTCTTAATCGCGACGATTGGCTTAATCACCGGCTTGGGCCTGGCTGGCTCACCGGCTTTTTCAGGCTGGACTTTGCTGGCCAGATGCTTAGCGATAGCCTTAACCTGTTGGCCAAAGACATCACCGGCCCGATTTTCCAGCTGCTGGAGATGGGCGATACTTTCACAAATCACAACCGATTCCTTGATATTGACCAAAGGCTTCAATATCGGCCCCTGAAATCCTGCTTCAACTTCAGCTTTTTCCAGTTCATTTCCCAGTTCATCCAGAAGTTTTTCGACCTTAACCAGCATCTGGCTTCTATAGGTAGCAATCAGATTATTATTGATAGTCTCAACCTTAGCTATCAGGTTGGATACCTCATGGATCATACCATAAGGAGCCCTGGCATCGAGAATCTCTTGCATACGTCTTAAGGCCATCGCTGCTGCCGGGTCCTTGCCCAACTCATATTCATTCTGCTTGAACCTGTCATATTCCCTGATAAGCCTTTCCCAGGTAGGCCTTTGGCTCTTGTAAAATGTGTTAATATCATGAAAATCCTCAGCAAAATCCAGTAAAGCCTCTCTGCGTTCTTTTAAATGATTGATAAACTTATAGCTTTCCTTATCATTTAACAGCACCGACACATGCCCCAGACCATCGGCGATTTCCTGCCCTCCGGGATAATTGCCGGTATCAGCCAGAGTTTTATACTCTTTCAAACTGCTTTGCCATTGGCTCAGATGCTCCCTGAAGAAACCAAACAGGCCATCTTCATTATCCGGGCCCATCTGGCCAAACAATTCCTGACCCAACTTGCGACTCTGTTCCAAAAGCTGAGCATCAACTATCCGCCTCTGCTTAATCAGAATTTTACGCCAGTTGCTGGTCTTGCTGATCTGTTCATATATGCCTTTGGTCTTCAAAGTATTTTCAAACATCACAAATTGTATCTCACCGGCAATAATCAGCCGGGCCAAAACCAGCATAGTCTCCCAGTCAGGCCAACCATAGGGTCTGTTGGAAAACCTCTTGGTAATCAAATCGTGCAAGATCAGCTGCTTGCTGGTTTTAGTGCAAAGATCAATATATTCGCGAACCTCTGCTGTTGCCTTTGAATTATATTGCGGCAAATTCAGGTTCAGGCTCTGCTGACCTATGTCATTAGCCCGCAATATCGCCTGGACCTCTTTTACCGGATCATTACAAGGATGTTCAATATAAGCCATTTTATTGAAAGTATTGTTAATAAGATAATCGATCGCTTCAGCTAAAGCACCAATTGGTTCACCCACCGAAACATTCAACTGCTGACCAGCTACATAATAATCTGCCCGGGCCAGCATCTCCCGGACTATCTCTATCAACATTTTCTTCCGTTGTCTGTTATCTTCTTTTCGTTCTCGCAAAATACGTTCAACTTCAGAATTAGCTGCATTTTTACGCGATACATATCTTTCTGTTTTAAGATATGATCGCAGCTCAATGCCCAGCGGCGGCTGCTCTGGCAGGCAAATAATCACTTGCCCACCTTCATTCTGGCATTCCAGCGAGCATTTTGCCTTGTCATAATGTACATAATCATCATTAAAAGGTGTAATCACCGAGACAATCAATCCTTCGTCGACTTTTCCGCCATGAACGATCTGGTCGCAAAGTCGATTTATATCAAAATCCTTAGCGGTTTTAGCATAGCGATGCCTTTTATTATCTTTGTAAATTTCCTCGAAAATAATTTTGCCCAGCTCGCTACTTTCAGCTCCAGATACCAGCTCTACATGGCCTATCTCACGACTGATATCCCGCTCTTCATTGGTCAGAAAGAAATAATCCCCACCACTCCTGCCAATTAGATGCTCTTTTTCCAGACGTTGCAATGCCTCTTCAATTTTCGTCCGAAGCGCCAAACGATCCGCATCAATTTCGTCAAGGCACAAAGTAACAAGATTGTCAATATTGCCCTTAATTTCATCAATATAACGAATCATAAACAGACTCTGTAATATCAATACATCAAACTCATCCAATGAAGGATTATCCCCGGCCTGCCTTATAGTTCTTTTAACAGCAGTATCCAGAAAACTCTCAATAGATGGATAAAACCAGTACAAAGGCACCAAAATACCAATATCCTTGGCCGCAGCTATCTTGCCGGCATGTTGAAATGCATCCAGCATAGACCTTTCACCCCTGGACAAATGCAAACCAGTAGCACCGGCACGGCGAATTGTCTCAAAAACCTTCTGCAGCAATTGAAATTGATATGGAATAAATGGATAATTGCGTACAAAATCATCCTCACTCTTATATGGCCTAAGCGTCATACCAACATTGCTGAAAGTCAGCTGATTCCTGAGTATATCTGCATTTTTATGATAAATCTCTTTGAGTTTATCTGTAAATTCTGGTTTTTTCTCGATCAAACGAGCCTGAATAACCTCATCAGTATTCGCACTCGATAAAGACAGCCTCGTCTTAAACCTGCCCTGAATCTTAGAAAAATCATTGCTAAGTGCATTACTTAACGAACCAAGTACCTTGTCAATATCTTCCTGTGATGTCACAACTACCCAGGCACGCCCCTGGCAAGTCACTCCCAGATTCTCCACAATTGTCTGGAGATTTAACATCAAAAAACCGTCCTGACCTATGAACTGGCCAATTTCATCCACGAAAAATAATATCCGGTGATCCGGGCCACATAAATCCAGATAATCTCTGGTCCATTTGGCAAAGTTTTCGACAGTTAATGAAAAATCGCTTTCTGCATTGTCAATCCACCGATGACAGGCTTCTTTACTCTGGCCTAATGTCTTAGATAACGCAACAACAATTTCATCCTGGTTGAACATATAACTGTCCCGCCCTGCCAGCCATTGGCTATCAGTTTCCTTTTCATATTCCTGTTTGAACTGCTCATACTTGCCCTTACTATCCAGATACCTTTCCATATGGGCGATATGAGGGTGGTCTGGACTATATCCCTGCCGTTCATTAAGCACTTTCAAAAAAACAGCAAGTATCGCATCGCGACCTTTAGCCTGATCAGCCTTGCTGTCAATATTAAAAATTATCACATCAGTTTCTTTGGCAACCGATCTCCTGATATTGCCCAAAAGCATCGCTTCATTGACTTTATCCTCGAAAAACTCAACAGCTTTCCGGGATTGCCCATTGTATGATACTTCACGACCTCCCAGAAGATACGACAATGCCTTGATGAAATGGGATTTACCAGAGCCAAAGAAACCTGAAACCCACACCCCCATTTTTCCGGCAATATCAGGATCATTTGGATTGTCTATAGACTCTGAATATACCGTGAAATATTTATCCAGATGTCGACTCAGCTCGCGGGTAACAACAAATTCATCCAGCTCCTGCCAGACAGAATCATCGTCCTGCTGTTCAGCTTTTACAACACCATTAATTGAACGGTCAATATCTTTTGCGAGTAATTCTTTTATTTTCATTATCTCTTCCTGATTAATTAAGGAACAAGCCTAAATGCCCTGTAATATGGATTACTTCTAAGCTTTCCAAAAAGCCTGAAGTGCTGGCCATCATAACAGCCAGGATAAAATAGAACCAATGGTATTTCAGACATTACTGACTGTAAATTATTTAATAAAGAATGCGCCCGTGCCAATGGCCATGCATTGCCAACTCCCGTTATAAATACCATATCATAATCGTTTGGATTAACCTTTTCTTGAAATATTTTCACAAGATTCTCAGTTTTCAGAGGCGCTTTGATCGCTTTCCAAAGATGCCCTAACCCCTTATCGGTCTCCATTTGAAATGATTTTTCAAACAGATCACGACTCTTTAAGTGATCAATCAGCAGTTCAAAAAGATTTATATCTGCCACTTTCAACTGAGCTTGACCTGCAAGCTGCTTTTTCAGTGCAATAATATGGTCACGAACTTCTAATTCATTTTCTGGCATATAATCAAAAATATAATAACCAATTTCATTGCATAAGCTTTCACATCTGAGAAAATTCTCAGCAGTAATACAATCATATATTTTATTTAATCTTTCAGTTAATTCAGCCATTTTTATACCTGCATACATTTAAGTACATAACTTTCATTTTTATTTTGCAAATAATCAATTACCTCACCTGCAACATCTGGCCTCTGAAGTAAAAGAGACTTACG
Source organism: Phycisphaerae bacterium (assembly GCA_016342495.1). Taxonomy (GTDB): domain Bacteria; phylum Planctomycetota; class Phycisphaerae; order Sedimentisphaerales; family SM23-30; genus JAEIOG01. Next base: position 461 of record JAEIOG010000092.1, on the reverse strand, counting down.
ATCCCTTAAATAGCCTGCTTCTACAAGAATCTTGTGTACATTTGTTCTTATCTTTGTTGCTGTTGTTGGTGGAAACTCTTTCAACATAGGATCTCTTTGTCGACAATGGTTTATATACTCATCCCAAACCTTCTTTGAGAGTCTTTCTTCAAACTGATTAAATTGATCACGAACAACCAGGTCCAGATAGTCACCCAAAAGCACACAATGTTTAATCGATGCAGCAAAAACAGCATGAGTGGCAACCAGAGAATCGCCATCGGCTATCAATTTCCATAAACCTGCATCCATCAATTCCAGCCGCGACCTGATCAATGCAGCTATTCGTTTGGCCGTCGATATACTTCTGGCCTGAAGTATATTTTGCCCTTCAACAGCTTCTTTCCACGCATCCTTTCCTGTTTTATTTAGGAGCAAGCCCGCGATCTTACGCGACTCAGGCACCAATAATGCCCCAGCGG
>JAEIOG010000091.1 GCA_016342495.1 Phycisphaerae bacterium | reverse complement strand
TGCCTATATTAACATTTGGAACTTTTTTGAGACTTTTTTCAAGAAATTTGCTCCACATGGCTAAATTGTTACGAAAATTATAAGTTTTATTTAAGCTTCGTTTAAGTTTCAGATGCTATCATCTAATGATTATCATCGCAAAATTTTGCATTATAAACTATGAAAAACATAATGATTGATATCGCTAGACCATTTATTACTTACAAGGTTTGCAATAAAAAATTGGTTAATGGAAAACTGAAAGGCGAAAATTCAAATGAGTATTAGTCGTAGAAAATTTCTTAAGTATTGTTCAGCTTCCGCGGCGGCCCTTGGCCTGAGCAGCATGGACATCAGCAAGTTACAGGCAGCTCTTGAATCTGATGGTGCGCCAACTATTATCTGGTTACATGGCAGCGGGTGTCAAGGTGATTCGATATCGTTTCTGAATTTATTTTTAGATGTCGATGTGCCAGATGCAAATCCAATTGGCCATGTGGAAACCAAAGATGTTTTACTGGACCATGTCAATCTGGTGTATCATTCTGTTGTTATGAGTGCCAATGGCCAATCAGCTGGAACGATGCTCAAGCAGGCCTATCGCAAAGGTGGATATGTCCTGGTTTGCGAAGGAGCGGTGCCAACTAAATTTGATGGCGGTGCTTGCAATATCATGACTTTGGATGATCATGAATATACATATCAGGAATTAGTTAATTCATGTGCGGGCAATGCCGCGGCGGTTATTTGTCTGGGGACATGTGCCTGCTTTGGTGGGATACCTGCTGCCGGTGCTAACCCGACCGGGGCGATCAGTGTCCCTGAGGCATTATCTCAGGCAGGGGTTTCTGTGCCATTGCTGATTAATCTACCTGGTTGTCCGACTCATCCAGACTGGACGGCCTGGACGGTGGTACAGCTTATACTTGGCAATCCCATAGCATTAGATGTTCATAAAAGGCCAAGTGCTTTATATGTAAATAATGTTCATAAAAATTGTCCGCGTAAACAAGGCAGCCCAGATCATCTTGGTTTTGCTACAACATTCGGCCAGGATGGCTATTGTCTGGAAAACTTAGGCTGTAGAGGACCTGGGACCAATGCCGATTGCCCAAGTCGCAAATGGAATAAAGGTGAAAATGGAGGCGTGAACTGGTGTGTGGATTCTAATGGGATGTGCTTAGGTTGCGTGGAACCAGATTTCCCTGGTGGCGATTTTTACGCTTAAAAATTAAAACTCAAATAACAGGACAATGATATGATCACTAGAGAAATCAAAGCAGTTTTTGACCCGATTACGAGATTGGAAGGCCATCTCAAAATCGAGATTACAATTGATAAGGTTAATGGCTCCCAACAGGTTGTTGATGCCAAAAGCACCGGCTCATTATTCCGTGGTTTTGAAAACATACTTATTGGTCGCGACCCGCGCGATGCACAGCATATCACCCAGAGAATTTGCGGGGTATGTCCGGTAGCCCATGGAATGGCCGCGGTAAAAGCACTCGATCTGGCATATGACTGCACGGACAATATTCCGACAAATGCCCGAATCATGAGAAATCTCGTAAATGGCTCAAATTTTGTCGAGTCGCATATTTTACATTTCTTTTTACTTTCAGTTCCCGATTTCATCGAAGGGCCTGCTATGGCGCCCTGGCAAGTTGACTGGGAAGTTGACAGGCGTTTTAGTAAAAGTGAAAATGATTTGCTAATGAGCCATTATATTCAGGCTTTGGAAATGCGCCGCAAAGCTGACCAGATGTCAGCTATCTTTGGCGGGAGGCTGCCACATCCTAATGCTTTTATCCCTGGCGGCTTCACTTGCACACCAAGACAAGAGAGAATTGACCTGTTCAATGCTTTTCTTGATGAGTTGATTCCATTTGTACAAAATGTATATATTAAGGATGTTGAATTTTTAGCCGCTAAATATCCTGATTATCTGAATATTGGTCAGGGCTATGGTAATCTGTTGGCATATGGTGCTTTTGATCAGGATGCTTCCGGCAACCAACTCCTGGCTCAGGGGCAAATCCAAAAGGGTTCAACGACAGTTCAACCTCTCGATATTGCCAGTATCACTGAACATGTAGGTTATTCCTGGTTCAAAGATCACAGTCCAGCAAATCCTGCGACAGGAAAAACCGAAGCTCAAAAACCCAAAGGCGATGCCTATTCATGGCTTAAATCCCCGCGATATAATGATAAGCCCTATGAAGTTGGACCACTGGCACGCATGTGGGTCAATGGTGATTACCAAAGAGGAGTCTCTACGATGGATCGACATTTAGCTCGAGCCCAGGAAGCCCTTAAGATTGCACTGGCAATGAAAACCTGGATTGCCCAGCTTGATGCCAGCGGACCGGTTTACAATGAGCCAAATCTCACAAATATTGGCACAGGTATTGGTCTGACCGAAGCTCCACGCGGGGCATTGGGCCATTGGCTTGAAATTGGTGCCGACCATAAAATTGCTCATTATCAGATTATCACTCCGACAACGTGGAATGTTGGTCCAAGAGATAATAATGGGTTGCTTGGCCCACTTGAACAATCCTTGCTGGGAACCCACATAAAAAATGCCGATGAGCCAATTGAAGTCATGCGAATCATCCATTCATTTGATCCTTGCCTTGATTGTGCCTCACACATAATAAGACCAGGTAAAGAAACCAAAGTATATCGTTTAGGTTGTTGTTAATGTCTGAAATCCCGAAACAATCCAAAATATTGATTCTTGGCCTGGGTAATGAATTACTCATGGACGATGGCATTGGCGTGCATGTGATTCGTGATCTGCAGAAAAAATCTTTGCCTGAAAATGTCTCTATTGCTGAAATTGGAACTGCAATATTGTCGGCTCAGACTTTATTAGAGGATGCCGATATTGCTATCGCAGTGGACGCAGTCAATATTGCTGGCTGTCCGGGTGAAATATTTCTGTTTGATGGTGATACCGCAATGAATGACCAATATATGTCTTTGCACGACCTTGGCATTGCTGGCGTTATGAAATTCCTCCCAGAAAATCTCAGGCCAGAAACTATCGTTGTTGGCGTTAAACCCGAAACGATTGACTACGGTATGGAAATGACCAGAAATCTTATCCAGGCTGTGCCTGTTGTTACGAAAACAATTGAATTAATTATAGAAGAAATTATATCTACCAACTGTACTTCTGAGCAAAATACCTATAAACATATTGCTTCAAAGATCGCAAGAAAAGGAGTTATGTCATGACTCGTATAGCAGGGAAACCCAGAATATCAACAATGCTTATTATCCTTATATTGATGGTAATTGCAGGTATTAATATCGGTATTGCATCAGCTGCTACCGATGCCACCCTTACCTTGACATTCACGCCACAGGATGCTGGCGGAAGTTATAACAATAGGTTTGTGATGGCCGCGTGGATTACTGATATGAATAATAATCGTATCTGTACCATCGGTACCGGCAGTGGTAAAGTCGCTCTCTGGGCTAATACCAGAGCCAGCAGTGTTTATACCTGGTATAACAATAATCCGACATATCGAACCGCAGATAAAACCGATAGAACAGGTGCGACCCAGAACAATGGCGGCTATAACACCGCTTATACAGTCAACTGGGATTGTAAAATGTATAATACATCTCAGCCCGATGGAACAATTTTACCCGATGGGCAATACAAACTCTGGCTGGAATGTTCCAACGGCAATGGTAGTTCTGCCCTCAATGTTGACTCTTATGTGATCACAAAAGGTCAAACAGCCTGGACGGCTGGACCTGTTAGCGGTACTTTTAAGGATGTTGTAGCACAATACACCCCTGCAACCTTGAGCATTGAAAATAATGAAGCAACAAATATAACCAGCACTACCGCTCGTCTGAATGGAACTCTTACAGGGGCATCGGGCAATAATACCTCGGTTTATATTTATTGGGGCGACAATGATGGTGGTCTTGGTGTCTGGGATAATGAAATTAATTTGGGCACGCGCCAATCAGGAGATTTCTTTGCTGACATCTCTGGCCTGGAAGATGGAACTACTTATTATTATCGCTGTAAAGCTACCACTTCATCAGAAACAGTATGGAGCAATGCCAGTATTTCATTTGAAGCGGGCAATATCGTATCGGCTAATGTTTTCAAAGAAGGAGACATCTGGAAATATTTCAAAGGAACATCCACCCCAGCTGGCTGGACTGCTATAGATTATAATGATACCGATTGGCTATCTGGGCCAAGTGGTTTTGGCTATGGCGATGGCGATGATAACACCGTATTGTCAGATATGGAAGATAGTTATATTACAGTTTACCTGAGAAAAGAATTTACGGTACCCGACCCATCAGTTGCTCAGTCACTGACATTTACCGTAGACTATGATGATGGATTTGTCGCTTTTCTGAATGGCACCGAAGTGGCACGCATAGGCGTTGCCGCAAATCAAACCCATACCACAACAGCAACCAGTCATGAAGCGGGAACCGCCGCAGTTATAGATATTTCAAATTATGTTTCAGCTCTTGTCGCAGGTAAAAATATTTTTGCCATAGAAGTTCATAATCAATCTATAGGCAGTAGTGATTTGTCGATGATACCAACTTTGGATGCCACAGTCCGGATTTTACCGCCGATAGCCAAAATTGAGGTAAACCCGGAATTTTTACAATTTGAATCTACCCCTATTGGCCAATCAAAAGATTTGTCATTTACTATAGTCAATGATGGCGACCTTGCTCTTGAAGTAACTTCACTGGAATTTGTTGGCATTGATACCGAAAACTTTACTTTTGTATCCCCGCCATCGCTTCCTTTAACAGTTGGAGCTTCAGGAGCTTCCAGCCCAATAATTGTCAGATTCACACCCAATAGTGACATTGATTTCAAAGGCTGTTTTATTGCTGTAGGATCAAATGCCAAAGATATCCCAGCAGCAAGAGTAGCTCTTAGCTCTCTGGCAAATGACTCTGAAGTTATGATAGGTGTCAAAGCCGGCCTTGGTGGCAATAGCAAAGCTGTCGCAGTCGACGGTTCTTATACTTATCTGGCTCAAGGCGCTATGCTGACTGTGCTGGATACTTCTGGAAGTTCACCTGTTGCGATATCTCAGGTACATCTGGCTGGAATTATTGAATCCATCATCCTTAATGGCGACACTATATACGCAGCGATAGGTACCGCTGGCATTCAGCCAGTTAATATAACTAATATTATGTCACCTATTGCAAATGCTCCAGTCGAAACAGCAATTTTCGCTTATGAGTCAGTGATTGCCAATGGTCTACTCTGCATAGCTGATGGCTCAGCAGGAGTAAGCTTATACAATATCGACGATCCACTGACTCCAAATTATTTGAACTCTATTCCGTCAGCCGGACCTGTTACTGCTATTACTGCCGCGGGGTCTACACTATATTTCCTTGATTCTAGTGGTGGTTTGAAAATATACAGTTTACAGAGCGGCACTCCAACACTTACGGCAAGTCTGGATAAGATAGAATTGGGCTCAGCCATTAGTGTTGACAATGGCAAAGCTTATATTGCCGATAAACTTGGTAATTTATTCATTGTTGATGTTTCAGGGACGCCGACATTGCTTGGCCAGATGCGGCCAACCGGTGGCATGGTTTCTGCTATCGAAATAAATGGCGAATACGCTTTTCTTGCTAGCGCTACAGGTTTGACTGTGGTTAATATTCAAAACCCGGCTTTGCCTGCCCCGGTTTCACAGGCCAATTTCGATACTGGCGAGAATGCTTATGATCTTGTTATTGATGGCACAAATCTTTCCCTGGCTAATGCTGCCGAAGGTTTGCGAATAATTGATATTACAAACCCATTAAGCCCAATTGAAACCGGAAATTATCAGTTACTGGCTGCCGCTAACGCTGTCAATACCACTGGTTCTCTATCCGAAATTGTTGCTGCCGGGCCAAAAGGTGTTCAAACTATTGATATGACAGCAAATCCTGTTCCACAGCAGTCTTCACTGATAAATATGCTTGGAGATGCCCAGGATATCACTATTAGTGATTCATTAATATATATCGCTAATGGTTCCGATGGCATGAGTATTATCGACATCTCCACCTCTGATATCATCGGGAATTTCCCTACCGATGGTTTTGCACGCAGCATCAGTGTCGCTGGAAACCTTGCCGCCGTTTCCGATGGTGATAAAGTCTATTTTGTAAATATCACAACCGCTGATTCACCTTCGCTCATTAGCCAATACAATTCCAGCTCCTGGGCTATGGATGTTTATACTGACGGCACTTATGCCTATATCGCAAATGGACAGGATGGCCTGGCGATTGTCAATGCCAGCGATGCTTCTTTGTTTCGCAAACTTGACACGACTGGATTTGCCTATGGAATTGCTGTTGCAGATAATATTGCTTATGTTGCAGATGGCTATAGCGGGGTACAAATAATCGACATTTCCAATCCTGCTTTCCCGGCCTTACTTAATTCCTATAACACCGCTGGTATCGCAACTGATGTTGTTATCGCTGATGGCAAGTTATGTATCGCTGACAGGCATGCAGGCATTGTTGTTCTGGATATTTCAATACCTGCCCAACCAAAATTGTATGCGGCAGATTCCACTTTAAGTGATTCATTGGCGGTCGCCGTTGCAGGTTCTAAACTAATGGTTGCCGATAAAACCGGTGGTCTGGTAATGCTCGGCATGTGGCCCAAACCCACTGAAATCATTGGTGACCTTAACGCTGATAATATACTCGACGTCCTTGACATTGCCATGTTTGCATCGCAATGGCTGGCTAGCGATATCTTTTTTGAGGTGCTTCATGCAAATCTCAATCAGGACGATATCGTTAATCTGATCGATTTTAATATATTTACAGAGAACTGGCTTCTAGCCCCTATGACCGCTGTTCTATATTCGTTAAGCACAGAAATAATAGGTGATGGGCAAATCCAGCTTGATACCGACCAGGCACTTATTGGCGAAACTATTAATATAATCGCAGTGCCAAAACCCGGCTACCGGGTTAAAGCCTGGCATGGAACCAAAAATGATTCATCCACTTCAAATACAAATGCCGTAATGATGGATGCTGACAAAACTATTACAGTTGAATTTGAAGAAAATCCTGCTGATGCTATTAATATAAATTCTATCACTGTAAAAGCAGGAAAATCCCGTACCAGCCCGCTGGACAGTATAAGTATCAAAGCAACTTTACCAGAGCTCGCTCCTGAAAATTTAAACCAGGAAGTTGATTTCCTTATTTTTTGCGGCAACGATGAGTCTCTGATATTTTCTGATAAACTTCCAATTGACACTAAAAAAAAAGTTTGGAAGATAAAAAAAGACAATTTTTCATATAAAGTTGACTTCAAGAAAAATACATTTCAATTTTCTGGGAAAAAGATGGATCTGACAGGATTATCATCTCCGATAAAAATTGTTCTGCAAACTCAATCCTGGCAATCTGTTGGCATTGTCTATGATGGCGAAATATCCGCTTCTGGTGGTAATCTCGATGTAATTAATGGTAAGAATCCTGTCCCTATTCAGTTGTTGCTTGGTATTGATGACACCCTTGGTGTCAAAAAGGTTAAATTCAAACTGGACCAGAAAAAACCTGAAAATGATACCTTGAAAATTCAGGGCACTATTTCCGTCAAAGACACCGCAGTAGATATAGCTAATCAGGATGTCCTGATCAGCTGGGGCAATTACAGTTTAACTCTGGCAGCTGAAGATTTTTCTCGCATCGGCAATAAAAAGTCGTTCAAATACAAAAAGTCTAACGACAAAGATGACGACAAAGATGATGATGACGACGATGACGATGATGGCACTGATGATGAAACTGAAAATGAAGTTCATAACAGCTCCGTCGCAGCTGTAATATTTGACCTGGAAAAATGCACATTCAAAATCTCTATAAAGAATGCTGATATTGGCATACAGGATAACCCTCTTGATTTTGCCGTAAAGTTTAGCGAATTCGATGAATCATACCAACTAAACTTACAGGAAAAGAAAGCAGGTTCGGGAAATTATATCTTTCCCTAATCAATATGCAGCGTCTGGAAATTAAAATTAATGGCATAGTTCAGGGCGTAGGCTTTCGCCCTTTCGTGTATAGTTTGGCCTGCCAGTTGAACCTCACTGGTTTTATAGCCAACCGCTCCGATGGAGTCATTGTGCAAATTCAGGGCCCCCAGCAAGCTATCGAGAAGTTTACCGCATTGCTTTCTTCCCAGGCCCCTATACTTTCCAAACCCCAGATCATTTATAAAAATAAAATTGATATTGTTGACGCAGAAGACAGCTTTATTATAAAACAATCACAAACAGCTGGTATCAGACAGGTAGTTGTCAGTGCTGATGCTGCTATTTGTCAGCAATGCAAAACGGAATTGCTCACCGCCAGCGACAGACGTTTTCACTATCCTTTCATAAACTGTACTAATTGCGGCCCTCGCTATACCATATTAGCAGACATTCCTTATGACCGGGTCAACACCACGATGCACAAATTCAAAATGTGCGAACCCTGCCAAAATGAATATGACAATCCATTGAATCGTCGCTATCATGCCCAGCCCAATGCCTGCCGTGATTGTGGCCCGGAACTTTGGCTTTGTGATAATAAAAATCATAAATTATCTACTAATTACCCAATTGCCAAGGCGATTGAGCTTCTCGAAAATAATTATATCTTAGCCATCAAAGGTTTGGGTGGTTTTCATTTGGCGGTACGGGCCGATAATGACAAAGCCATCGAAAATCTGCGTAACCGTAAATTCCGCAAAGCTCAGGCCTTTGCTCTGATGGTCAATGATATTGAAACCGGCTCTCAACTTGCAGATATTTCGATTTCTGAACGCGAACTTTTACTTTCACCTGTAAGTCCAATTGTTTTATGTCGCAAAAAAGACAATTCAATTATCAGCCCGCTCATCGCCCCACATTCTCGTTTTCAAGGGTTAATGTTGCCTTACACCCCTTTGCATGTATTGCTGATGCAGGGCGACTACCCTGCTTTAGTTATGACCAGCGGCAATAGTTCAGGTGAGCCTATCGAAACAGATAACTCTCAGGTTCTGGCAAAACTGGACACAATAGCCGATTATTTCCTCATGCATAATCGGGACATTTTCACCTGCTGCGATGATTCAATGGTTAAAGTATTTGATGATAAACCTATGCTTCTCAGACGCTCACGTGGTTTTGCCCCAGTCCCCATTGCTCTGCAAAGTAAAAGCGGAAAACAAATATTAGCTTTCGGGGCTGACTTGAAAAATACCGTTTCACTGGCCAAAGACAACCAGGTTTATATCAGTCAACACATAGGCGATGTAGAAAATGCCAATGCTTATGATAATATGGTTCAGACAGTTCAAAAACTTCAGGCTCTGGTTGGTTTGAAACCTGAGATAATTGTCTGCGACAAACATCCATCCATGATGACTACCAGATATGCCCGCCAATATGATTTACCTTTGATTCAGGTTCAGCATCATCATGCCCATGTCGCAGCGGTAATGGGTGAACATAACCTCGATGGCCCGGTGTTGGCATTAGCAGCCGATGGTCTGGGCTTTGGTGATGACGAAAATATCTGGGGCTGTGAATTTTTGCTCGCTAAACGCGATAGTTTTCAACGTTTGGGACATTTAAAATCTATCGGCCAACCCGGAGGAGATAAAGCGGCCAAACAACCCTGGCGGATGGCTGTAAGTTATCTTTTAAACACCTATGGTATTCCAAAAGGTAAAGAATTATCCAGGCAATATCTAAAAGGTGTGCAAGCTGCTGATATTAATATTGTCGCGGAAATGATAGAAAAAAATATCAATTGCCCAGCAACATCATCATTGGGGCGTCTTTTTGATGCCATTAGTGCACTGCTTGGGATTTGCATTGAAAACAGCTATCAGGCCCAGGCCGCTATCGAACTGGAATATTTTGCTAAAGATATCCCTGATAGTTACCAAGTTAATATTGTAAACAAAAATGATTTGGCCATCATTGATCCTTCAAATCTTATCCAGCAGGTCATAACCGATTTAGAAAACAATACCCCGATAAGCATCATAGCGGGTAAGTTCCATAATTACATTGCCGATTCTTCATCTGGCATACTCTGCCAACTCGCCAATAAGCACAATTGTAGCCAAATTATATTAGCCGGCGGGGTTTTCCAAAATGACATATTATTAACTAAGACAATTGATAAATTACGAAATCAGAAATTCCAAGTTTATTACAATCAGAAACTTCCTGTCAACGACGGTGCAATATCTTTTGGCCAGATTGTTGTTGCCGACGCGATTCTAACAAATACGAGGTAGCTCTTTACCTAATGGCCTGGTGATTATCCTTCGCCCGCCAATATCAGTAATCATTTCAACTTTATTATTTCCTGTTACAGTCCCAATGATTTTGCTTTTTTGGCCCAATGGATGGCTGCGGCAAATCTCCAGCGTTCTATCGGCATCTTCCGCTGAAACCACAAAAACACATTTGCCTTCGTTGGCGGTAGTTAAAGGGTCAAGCCCCAATAACTCAGCCGCATGGCGAGTTGAAGCATTTATCGGTATAGCATTTTCATTTATTTCTATACCCAGATTAGTCGCTTCAGCAATATCAACCAAAAGCATCGCCAACCCGCCACGGGTAGCGTCACGCATAAAACGAATATCAAGTTCGGCATCCATTACCTCTTTGACAAGTGAATTTAACGCTCCAGCATCACTTTTGATTTTAGTCTCAAAACCCAATGATTCCCTTACGCACATAATCGCGATGCCATGGTCGGCTATCGGACCATTGATAATAATTTTATCGCCCGGCACAATTGCCTTAATGTCAGGTTTCTTCTCATGGACAAAAAATCCAATTCCTGCGGTATTAATATAGATCTCTTCTTTGCTATTATAGCTTTCTATTACTTTGGTGTCACCGGTTACAATTTGCACATTCGCTTCTTTGGTCGCTGCTGCGATTGAATCAATAATTCTATTCAATGAAGTAAAACTCAATCCTTCAGATATGATAAGCGACAATGAAAGCCAACGTGGTATTGCTCCCATAACAGCCAAATCATTTACCGTGCCGCAAACTGCTAATTTGCCAATATCCCCTCCTGGGAAAAATATCGGGTCAATCACATAAGAATCGGTAGTAAAGCAAAGCTGTCCAAAAGGACAATCAAGAACCGCGCCATCATCAGCCTTATCCAGATGCTCATTAGCCAATTTTACAAATATCGTGCTATTGAGCAATTCGCTGGTAAGCTGGCCGCCGCCGCCATGGCCCATCGTTATTTTATCATTATTTTTCATTTTAATCCAAAGGATGATATTTATACCATGCCGCACAAGTTCCTTCCGAGCTGACCATGCAAGGGCCAAGCGGGCTTTGCGGCAGACACTTATTGCCAAAATGAGGACATTGATTCGGATCCATCATTCCCTGAATAACCTGCCCACACTTACAACCTCCCATGCTATAATCTTTTTCTATATCACTTAAATTAAACTTGGTCACAGCGTCAAAACTTGAAAACTCATCAGCCAACCGCAGGCCACTGTTTTTCACAAGACCAATAGACCGCCAGTTCACATCGCAAATATCAAATACCCTGGCGGTTAGCTCTTGAGCATGAATATTGCCTTTGGCGGTAACTGCTGCTTTATATTCATTATGAACTCCAATTTGCCCGTTTACAATCATCTCGACTGTTTTTGCAATGGCATTTAATATCTGCTGTGGTTCAAAGCTGGCAACTACGCATGGTTTTCTATATTTGGTCGCGATATCTATATATGCATCACTGCCGATAATAACGCTGACATGGCCCGGGCATAAAAATGCGTCAATAACTGCATCTCCCTGGGCAACAAGTTCAATGACTGGAATAGCCAACTTATGGCCAGCAAGAATAGTAAAATTTTTTAAACCCAACTCACGTGCCTGCAAAATTGCCGCCGCGGTAATTGGCGTTGTAGTCTCAAAGCCAACCGCTGCAAAAACTATTTCCTTCTGCGGGTTCTGCTGGGCAAATTTAATTGCATCTAATGCTGAATAAATTACCTGAATATCTGCGCCGTTGGCTCTTTGCTGGTCCAGCGAAATATCTTTGCCGGGCACTTTCATCATATCACCATAAGTACACAGCATAATATTTTCCCGGCGGGCAAGGTCAATCGCCGCATCGATATAACCCTGTGTCGTTACGCAAACAGGACAGCCCGGCCCACTAATGAGCCTGATACTGTCAGGCAATAGCGACCTTATCCCGTTCCGCATTATCGAAACTGTGTGAGTGCCGCAGACTTCCATAATATTAATGGTCTCTGGCCCTTTACAGAGTTCTTTGATATGTTCTGTGGTTTGATTTGCCATAGTCATTCTGCCGAGGTCTCTTTGAGATATTGCCAGATTTCCTTGGCGTCTTTTTCGTCGATTATCTGAATCGCCTGGCCAGCATGAACTAAAACATATTCACCAACCACAGCTTCAGGCACCATTAATAGCCCAATATCCTTTTCTGTACCGCTAAAGTCAACTTTTGCGGTTTTATCAAAGGCATTTAAGCTTTCATTAATCTTTATTATTTTTCCAGGTATTGCAAGACACATATAATTTATTTCCATGTTAATGGCTATATTGACATTCAAATCAAGAATGCAACAAATGAGAGATAAATACAGCCAGCAGTTTGGTACCCTCTTTGCCATAAAACAGCTGACAATAAAGAGCGTATCTAAATTTAGACAATGAAGCAAGCGGGAAATTACCCAAATAAAATCACCCAGAGGTTGGCCCGCCATCACAACCTGGCCTATCGTGAAACCACTCACAACACAGAACAAAAGATTATAGGGTTTAGGCAAACTCATTGCAAACTTCTGGAGCCAGTTTTTCAATAAAAAACGCAAATTCCCACATAATACATTTATCAGGAAATAGAAAATGGGCTCTTCGGAAGAATCCTCAGATTAATTATATTTGTGACTTAAATTAATGCCACCCAAGCCGATAAGTAACCTGATTCAGCTCATTATTGACAGCCCGGCACAGAGTCAAATGTTTCATTTCCTGTGCTGTCACTGCTTGCTTTTTTCGCCGGATTCTGCTATCATACCTCGTTGCTAATCATCCCCACGGGCATTGGAGCAACTTCATAAGACAGTCAAGTCGCTGTTTTTATGCGCAGAAATGATTAATATATAAAATAAAATACAAATACTGGTGGACACTATGAGTAGAATTGAAAAACACCCTATTATCGACATTAAGCCTTCAGAAAAAATAATTTTTGAATTTGAAGGGAAAAAAATTGAAGGTTACAGTGGCTATACCATTGCCGCGGCCTTGCACCAGAATGGCTACCCGGTCCACAGCCACAGCCTGCAAAAAAGAAACCGCAGTCTGGAATGTGGTATTGGCAAATGCGGTGCCTGTGAAATGCTGGTCGATGGCCAGGTAAAAAGAATATGTATTACTTTAGTCGATGGCGTCAAAGAAGTCCGCGAAATTCCCCAGGAATATCATCCCCCTATCATAGAGGTCAAAGCCGACCAACCTTTAAATATCTATCGTACCGATGTAGCCATCATCGGCGCTGGTCCGGCTGGCCTGGCCGCACGTGAAATCTTAAATGCCCATGGTGTACCCAATATCGTCATTGACAATAATGCTCAAATTGGTGGCCAGTTCCTGATGCAAACCCATCAGTTTTTCTTCTTCGAAAAAGAAAAACTCTTTGGCGGCATGCGTGGCTTCGATATTGCTCAGACCTTAGCTGGCGATGACCATAGCGGTATACTCTTAAATTCCACCGTCTGGGACGCTCTGGAAGGTAAAAAACTTGCGGTCAAAAATATCAAAACCAATGAAATATATTATGTGGAAGCAGACTACCTGATCGTCGCTACCGGGGCGGTTCCTTATATGCCACCTTTTAAAAATGATGATGTGCCGGGGGTTTATACCGCTGCGGTTATCCAGAAAATGATGAATGATGAACTGACCCTGCTGGGTGAAAATATACTGACCGTCGGCGCCGGCAATATCGGCTATCTTACTTCTTATCAGCTGACTCAGGCCGGAGCCAATGTTAAAGCTATTATCGAAGCCCGCGACAGCGAAGGAGGCTTCCCTGTCCAGGCCAACCGCCTGCGTCGATTAGGTATCCCGATTATGTGTTCCCATATGCTAATGGAAGCTATCCCAAATAAAAATAATGATGGTATTATCGGAGCGGTCATAGCTGAATGCGAAAACTTCAAGGCCATACCCGGTACTGAAAAAGAAATTTATGGTATCGACGCCATTAATATCTGTACCGGATTAGTCCCCGATGACCAGCTATTTACCAAGGGCAAAGCAGTATTTGGCCGAAACTGTTTTGGCGCTGGCGATTCCGTGCGTATCGGCGAAGGAACCAGTGCTGTGCTTCGCGGCAAGCAGGTCGCCTATAAAATCATGGACGGCATGGGCAAAAAATACAGCTATGACGCCTATTTGAATATTTCCAAGGAATATATCGATTCCCAGCAGCATCCGTTAAAAATTGCCGATGAACCATTCATGCCCACACCCCAGCGTAAGGAAAAACCTTTCGTTTTGATTGATTGTCTCTATGGATTTGCCTGCAACCCTTGCGCGTTCGCCTGTCCTTATGGAGCTATCACCAAGACATCAACTTCATCCATTCCTGAAATTGATTTCGACAAATGCATAGGCTGCATGCAATGCGTGCATCAATGCCCGGGCCTGGCGATAGTTGGCTATAATATCCCAAAACAGCTTATCCATATCCCAATCGAATATGACCTTGAAGAAAAAACCGAAGTATTCCTGGTCAATAACAATGGCGAAAAACTCGGCACCGGCATAATCGAAAAAATCCAGAAAAAGAAAAATAAAACCCATATCGCCATCATCAAAGCCGACGATATCGACCCCGAAACTCTTACGCAAGTTCGCAGCTTTGTACCCAAAGATAAATATCCCGATGAATTAACTTTCAAATATAATTCAGAACCAATAATCTCAGAATCTTATATATGCCATTGCGCCGATGTCAAACTTGAAGAAGTTACCAAAGTCATCGGCCAACGCAAATTCATCAGCGTCGATGAAATCAAGCATACCACCCGGCTGGGCATGGGTGCCTGTCGTGGTAAACGCTGTATCGCTCGTTTGAAACAAACTTTAGCGGCTATGGACATTGGTCTTATTGGCGATGCCACCCCGCGTGCACCGCTTTCTAATCAATTAAGTTTTGGTGATCTTTACCCCCATAGTGCACACCCTAACTATATCACTAATGTCAATGGCAAGCCCATAAGAAAAGTCAAAGTTAAAACCTTTGTCGCTGGCGGCGGCATTGGCGGCAGTGCCCTGTTCCGATACCTCGCCGAAGCAGGCCAGGAACCGACCATGATCAATTATGGACATGGCGCTTCATGGCGTAATATCGCTGGCGGACGACCAAACTTCTCCATGCCAGAACTATCAGATATTGCCCGGGCTAATCATGAGATATTTAGAGAACTGCAAAAAAACAAAAATATTGATTATTATCAAACCTGCTATGTTACCTTCGCCCATGACCAGGCAACGTACAATGACCTGACCGAATCGATGGCATGGTCTGATGCCCAGATGGTTAACCCAAAAGATTACGCCACCAAAATTTCGCCTTATATCAACCCTAAGCTGGATAATTATATCGCCGCTTTGATAACTAATAATTGTTGGCAAGCAACCCCCGGTAAAGTTGTTGATCTGATCCGGACTATTGGCATCGAACATGGCGGTAAAGCTCTGGAAGATGCTCAGCTTATCGATGTTAAAAAGAATGGCGATGGCTACTGGATTCTCGTCCAAAGACATAACAAAGAATATATCGAATATCAAGCCGACCATTTCGTCAATGCCTTAGGACCCAATGGTGATGTATTCGCTAAAAGTCTGGGTCTGGAAACCGGCGTATATCCCGTCAAGCACCAGGCTTTCATCACCCGCAGATTACCTATGATGGGCATCAACAAAGGCCCGCTACCTATGCTGATTGACCGGAGGAAATACAAAGGTTTCTCCGCTGTTTATGGCCAACAACTCATCGAAACTGGACAAATCATCGGCTGTGCCTCACCTGCAATCGAAGAAACCCAAACCAATAAAAATCTTAATCTTAATTCAAAGGATTTTCTGGAAATCGTTTCAGAAGTGTTTGCCAACTGGATACCTGAACTTTCCTCGGTTGGCTTACAAGCGGTTTGGGCAGGCTATTATGTCGAACCAAAAATGGTGATCGACCCGGAAAATGGCCTATTCGTTGGCTTGCGGGGCCAGGGCTTTATGCTCGGTCAATATCTGGCCAAACTTTATGTCGATGCCCTGCTCGGCAAAGAAGTCCCGAAATATTTCGACCGGCTAAAACTCGGTGGCGATGGGCTGCTGGAAACCAAATTCAAATAAAACTATCCATAAAATCAACAAAAAGCCCCAATAATCAGTCTTAATCGCTGAATATTGGGGCTTTTGGCCATATGAAAATAAAATTAGAAAAAAAATTTGCACATCCCAAAAACATATCTTATTATTAGTGTATCTTCTTTATTTAATCTCCTTGATCAGTCAGAGATCGAACCAAAACCCACCACAGAGGCGGGCTTTTTTTTCAATGATTCACGAAAACCATTGAACCAAGTTCAACTATCAGACCTGACAAGATACAAAGAATTGAATAAAACACCCATCCTTTGCCTTTTTCCCTTCTTAAATAAGCTGTCCCTAAACGTATCACCACCAACAAATCTATCATCAAAGCAACCGTCATCTTTATCTGGCCGATACGACACATACATGGAAGCATTGTCGCCTGAATCACAAGCCCAACCACAAAACAGCTAACCACCGCCGGCCAATTCCAGCCTTTTTGTCCTTTATTTCCCTTCTTCATCAAAATTATTTGCACATCCCAAAATCATATCTTATTATTAGTGTATCTTCTTTATTTAATCTCCTTGACTAGTCAGAAGTCAAACACAAAACCCACCACAGAGGCGGGCTTTTTTTTCAATGAGACGAAAATATCCTGAATCCCACTTCAATTATCGGGCCGAGCAACAGACATAAAGCCGCGTAGAATAGCCAAACCTTGCCTTTTTCTTTGCGGAAATACGCCCAACCCAGCCGCAGCGTTATCAGTATATCAAAAACAAAAGCAACCCCCATTTTTACTGAACCATCACGGCACATGCACGGCAATAGCACCGACTGGATCAGCAAACCAACAACAAAACAAACGACTACGGCTGGCCAGTTCCATTTTGGCCGAACGTCCTCAAAAGGTATAATTTTTTCCGGTGGGGCCACGGAATAAACTGCAAATATTCGAAAAGGACCTGGTTCTGAATTGGAAAACAACCCTGATTCCAAACATTGCCTAGCTTGTTCCAATGAACTCAACAAACAATGGCGGTTGGTTTTGATTTCATCAGCCAGCCCATTGCACGAAAGCGGCGAACACTCAGCAGAAGTTCCAACAGAAAATGTTACTATATCAAACCCTTCGAGTGTTTTATCTTCAGGAATCTTTACATCAGTTGCAAATGATTTTTCTGGTTCATATTCATGCCACAGCTCATCATCTTCATTGAATTCAAATCCATAGATTTCATAATAGAAAAACTTCGCGCCGGTCATATCAATTGAATTATCTTCTGCAAGGTTCAAAATTATTTCCGGCGAATCAAAAAGCCAGTATCCATTATGTTTCCAATAATCAACATAGCTGGCAAAGTCAGCCGAGATACAATTGCTGACTGAGTAAAAGTCAACCACATTTTTAGTTTGAAGATGACCGGAATTGCCAGTAATTCTTTTAGCCATATAACCGGCTGGAATCATATTATTATCCATACAATCTCCTACGTCGATTACGCTTATGGAGCCTGTGATTTACCTGTTCACAGAGGCAGACTTTTCTTCTGACACTATCCCATAGAACACTAACTATCTTCTGAGTTTATATTCTTTCCGTTAAGCGTTTTTCTAACTTGGCCATTTCCTTTTTCATAAAAACTAGCCCCGCTACACAGAAAAGCATAGTACAAGAGACTGCATTTGAAACAATCACTACAATATCAGAACCATTTATCTTATCCTTTGATAATACGACATTATATGTATAGATTAGCATAACCCAATTAAATGCACTCATCGCTAAAATCGCATAAAAACCACGAGTACAAATGATTATGCTTTTATCAATTTTATTTTTTGTTTCCATACAAACGTCCTATACCAAATTTATTTTAAAAAAGGGATAGGCAATATATGCCCATCCCCTCTCATTATTTTCATCAGCGAAAATCCGTTTAATCCGTGTTCTATAAATCTTACAAATCCAGCTTATCCCGCAGGTAGCTTTTAACCTGATCGGCATTAACCCGAACCTGTTCCATGCTGTCACGGTCACGGACAGTTACGGTATTATCTTCATTAGTTTGGCCATCGACCACGATACAAAATGGCGTGCCGGCTTCATCCTGACGACGATAGCGACGGCCAATAGCACCTTTGAGATCATAGCTGCAATTGAAATGCCCTTTAAGGTCATCATAAATCGCGGTAGCTTTTTCCGGCATACCTTCTTTTTTAACCAATGGGAATACCGCAGCTTTTACCGGTGCCAACTTCGGATGAAAACGCAATACATTGCGAACTTCACCATTGACTTCATCTTCATCATAAGCATCCACCAAAAATGCCAGCGTGCCACGGTCGGCCCCTGCTGATGGTTCGATAACATAGGGGATATATTTTTCGTTATTAGGCTGATCAAAATATGCCAGCGGGCCTTTATCCCATTTATCATTTTCATCAACCAATGGAGTTTTGATAACATCACGATCATTTTCGATCCAGCGGGTGACGCTTCTCATACCGCGTTGATGCTGACGCAAATCATAATTGGTTCGATTAGCTACACCTTCCAGCTCCTGCCAGTCGCCCTGGCCAAAGGGGAATAGATATTCCACATCGACACAAGCCTTGGCATAATGGGCCAGCTCATCAGAAGCATGATCACGAAAACGCAAATGATCTTTATTAATGCCAAGATCGAGATACCATTGCATACGCAATTGTTTCCAATGTTCATACCACTTTTCATCAGTTCCGGGTTTGCAGAAAAATTCGATTTCCATTTGTTCAAATTCACGCGTACGGAAAATGAAAGCCTTGGTTGTTACTTCATTACGGAAGCTCTTACCGATCTGACCAATACCAAAAGGCACAGCCATCCTTGAGCTATCCAATACATTACGATAATTTGCAAAAATACCCTGAGCTGTTTCAGGCCGCAGATAAACTGTCATGGAATCATCGACATTAGCACCCATCTGAGTTTCAAACATTAATTTGAATTCCATTGGCTCAGTAAAGTTACCAATCTTGCCGCACTTGGGACAAACCTTTGCTGATGTATCATTAATATCAGCATCTTCTTTACCCGGGGCATTTTGCAGATGATCCAGACGGGTACGAGTTTTACAAGCTTTACAGTCTGCTACCAGATCAGCAAATTTATCGACATGGCCAGATGCCTTCCAAATCATTGGATGCATCAGGATCGAGCAATCAATCCCAACCATATCATCACGCATCTGCACCATTTGTTTCCACCACTGTTCTTTGACATTGCGTTTGAGCTCAGCACCCAGTGGCCCGTAATCATAGCAGCTGGCCAACCCGCCATAAATATCACTGCTCTGGAAAATAAAACCACGCCTCTTGCAAAGCGACACCACATCCTCAAGTTTTCTAATATCAGCCATCTACAAAACCTTTCTCTTACTTTTTATGTACCAAGTCCCATATAACCACGAGCGCAAGCGACTGGACGATTGCATCGCATAAAGAAATTGGAACGCTTGGCCCGGGTCACTTCCGTTTCCCGTTGTAATTTTTAACTTAAAAAGGGCAGACTCAAAAAGCCTGCCCTTTGTATAAAACAATAAAACAAGACCCCAAAACAGCAGCATCATGCTTATGCCTTGTGCCTCATGCCTTCTTCTTACTTATCAGCAAGCACAGTCAGCGAGCCAAAGACTTTGCCTTCTAAGAATTCCAGGCTTGCCCCGCCACCAGTAGAGATATGGCTCATCTTGTCATCTAAACCCATAATCTCAACGGCGGCAGCACTGTCACCGCCACCTATGATGCTTATCGCGCCATTTGCGGTTGCATCTGCGATAGCTATAGCGACAGCTTTGGTGCCGGCATCAAATGGTTCCAGTTCAAATACGCCCATTGGCCCATTCCACACAATGGTTTTAGCATCCGCTAATTTTTCAGCGAACAGCTTGCGGGTTTCTGGACCAATATCAAGGCCTTCCCATTCAGGATCGATATCGCCGGTATTAACTTTATTTTCAGTATTAGCTTTGAACTCTTGAGCAATGACATTATCAATCGGTAATACGATTTCACAGCCTTTTTCTTTTGCCACTTCTAAAAGTTTAATAGCAACATCAAGTTTATCATCTTCACAGATACTTTTGCCAATTTCCATGCCCTGAGCTTTGAAGAATGTATAAGCCATCCCGCCACCGATCAGAATACGGTCAACTTTATTAATCAGGTTATCAATAACTGTGATTTTATCAGAAACTTTCGCACCACCTAAGATAGCGACAAATGGCCTCTGCGGGTCAGCTAATGCCTCGCCGAGATACTTAACTTCTTTTTCAATCAAAAAGCCGCAAACGCTTTTTTCTTTACCTAAAATACTAGGCACGCCAAACATTGAAGCATGCTCACGGTGAGCAGTACCAAAAGCATCGTTGCAATAAACATCTGCCAAATCGGCTAATTTCTGGGCAAATTCAGGGGAATTTTTGGTTTCACCATTATGGAAACGCAGGTTTTCCAAAACAATCACATCGCCGTCGGCCATGGCATCAACCATCGCCTTTACTTCAGGTCCGACACAGTCAGGGGCAAGTTTTACTTCCTTACCCAGCAATTCACCTAAACGAATCGCAGCAGGAGACAAAGAATATTTTGCTTCAAACTCGCCTTTTGGTCTGCCCAGATGTGAAGCCAGGATCAGTTTAGCCCCACCTTCCAGGGCGGCTTTGATACTAGGTAAAGCCATCTCTATTCTGCGGTCATTTGTGATTTTACAATCAGCGTCCAGAGGAACGTTAAAGTCAACGCGCATAAAGACTTTCAAGCCTTTTACATCAATGTCTGCGATAGTTTTTTTTGCCATTACATTACCTTTCTATTTGAACGAACTGGATAGATAAATCCATTATTATTGTAACAAGGGTGGCTATTTTACCCTAGAACCGCCCACCTGTAAATGCCAAAATTCCACTTACCCCATAACAAATTTTTGTAACCGTTCACGGGGTGTGAATGTGGATTATGGCCCTAATAATGAAGGGAAAGGTTGATCGGAGAAATGAGCTTGG
>JAEIOG010000090.1 GCA_016342495.1 Phycisphaerae bacterium | reverse complement strand
GCCCTGAAAATCTACACCAAAACCGGAAAACTACCAAAACTAGCAGACATATCTGCTTCACATGGCTAAAGTGTTACCTTTTTTCAAAGCATATTTTTCAAATTTGTTGCCAGCAACTGCAAATAGCTCTGGTATGCCCGTAAGATACCAATATGTGTCAGTTACCTTGACGTGTCCCAGATATGTTGACAGACTGTAGATTGCATGATTAATATCCACTCCCTGTTTATACCATAAAAAGAGTCTTCGGCATGCGAACGAATGACGCATATCTTGAATCCTTGGCGGACGCTTGCCTTTAGTACACCATCCTAGATTTTCACGGAGCAATTTGAAGTTGTGCTTCACTGTAGAATAAGGTAGAGAGAGTCCTGATTCTGAAAGGAAAAACATTTTTGATTTTGATATGGGATGATATTTATCTCTGAATTTAGCATATTTATTAATCGCCTTTGACGCAGACGGATCAAGAGGTACTAACCGAGATTTATGAAATTTTGTTTCTGCAATTAATACGACTCCATTGGCTAAATCGACATCGTCACGAGATAGTTTCAAGGCTTCTGAGATCCGAAGCCCTGTGCAAGCAATAAGACCAAACATAGTGGTATAGGTGCGCGGTCTTAAGCCGTCAACCGGTGTCAATTGTGTACAAGCCTTCAATAATGCCAAGATTTGCTGTTCTGAATAAATATACGGTTCTGTGCGGCAATGAGCTGGACCAAGTATCCGCGATGGAGGGATCTCAGTTTTGGAAAAAAAGATCGCCTGATATTTTGCAAAACACCTGACAACTTCAACACGACGCGCCTGATATAATGGCGAAGCTTTATCAGGAAGCCGCGCCCATCGTAAAATGAGTTCTGTGGTCACCGGCCCAGCGTGCCCTGATTTATCGGCGTATTTTGCAAAATTCAATAATTGTCCTGCCTCTATGCGTAATTGAAATCCAAGATTCCGTTTGTAAGAAACATATTCTTTCACTTGAGCAACCATTGTTTTTTGTTTTTTCATGATTGCACCCCCGGCCATGGCAACGCCACTTTCGCTAACATTGTGAGATTGAGTTTGGTGTATATTGTTGTTGAATCTATGCACTTATGGCCAAGTATATCTGCCACATCTTTGAGAGACGCTCCTTTTTGGTGCATTGCAGTAGCCAAAGTATGCCTGAATACATGCGTCCCCGTAAACAGATCTCCAAGCCCAGCTCTTTCATGAGCATAACGCATGGCTGCCCGTACAATATAAATAGTGACGGGCTTGCCTTTAGGAACGCTATGTCTGATAAAAATGTTTCGGGAACTCGTCTTTGGCCGGGCGTTTTTTAAATAGCCGGCTAATGCTCTTCCAAGATGAACAGGCAATGGTAAAATGCGGTAAGAAAAGGTTTTTGACGCACGAATACTTATCGTTGAGTTCTTCCAATCAATATCATCAAGCAGAAGATTTGTTACCTCAGAAGCTCGCATTCCCAGATCCAGAAAGCACAAAGCTATCGCATAATCTCTTTGCCCGGACGGCGTTTTCCTGTTAAAGGAAGCTATGAACCTGGAAAGCTGTTCTTGATCCATAGTTTTTGGCAATGTTGCCAATTTCCAGCTGGGAACTGTTGGCACGGCGCTAATCAGATTGAGAGAGCATGTTCCGTTAAATTGAAGAAACCGAAAATAACATCTTAAAGAACATGCGAGAACCTTGGTAGAGCCAGATTTGTATTGCGTTGCCTTGTTGGCAACGTACTTTATTATATGACGAGGAGTGATGTCTTGATGTTTCACCTGCCGTTTGCCAAATCTGTTCATCAGAAATTCCGTTGCATAGCGGGCTCGATAATGAACCGTAGAAGCTGAAAGGCCGCATACATCGGTCATGTAAGCTTTAAATTTTTGAATTTCTTTGTCAATAGGTTTTACAGACAAATCTTTTGGCTTTTGACTGCCAGATGGTAAAACATAAAGCAAACGATTCAATGCGGCGCGAACATTTATTTGGTTACAAGAACGAAGTCTGGTACAATGGCAGTTGGGCAGATGCTCATTAAGAAATGAGGTTATCGTGTCCTTGTTTACGAACCTTACCTGAATTCTATGAGTCTTTAGCCAGTTGCCAAAGTGTTCGATTTTTTGCGCGTATGATTGGATAGTCTCAGCTCGATACCCACAATCATGCAGATAATCTATAAGCTTTCTAATCTCGGGAAAAAGCACATTGGCGCGCATACGTACTCGGACACGGGGGCGAGTAAAATAATACTCAAACATAAGACACTCTCTTTCTGGCCTAAATGGCCTTAAGAAAAGTGTCAATTATTATGTAAACCTGCATATTTTGCAAATCGCAAAGAATTAATGCTAAAAAGGCGGTTTGCTAAAAAAAAGTGTGATCAACTCCACATAATCCACAAGTTTGCATAATTGCGTTTATGCAAAGCTCAGCATAAACGTAAAAACTGGCTGTTCTTTGGCAGCGATAAAGGTGGGCACACCGCCGCAGTCATCGCCACCATTATCCAATCCGCCAAACGCCATGGCTTGAATATCTACGAGTACCTCAAAGCCATAATCGCCCAAATCGCCGACCATCCCGCATGCCAAATCCAGCAACTACTGCCGAACAACTGGCAGCCAGCACAATAAATACCTGCGGTTCACCGAACGCTTACTGAATAATAAGTTAATGTCCTGAAACTTGGGATTGTTTTTCGTTATAAGCCTTTATTTTGGCCCATTCAGGATGTTTGCGTCCACGCCATAAACTTATTTCTCGAAGACTGTACTGAGAAAAGACTTTTTCAAAAATAAAATGCCTGTAATCCCAATCTACGTTATTGGGAGAAAACCAAATCTGCTTTTTAAATTCCATCATACAGTATTTTATGTCATTATTTTCAGTATCCTTCTCAACATTTGCTATCAATTTGGCGATTGCAAATTCCCCAGAACCAGCCCAAAAATATTCAACGCTCGAGCTTGTTATTTGCATAAAAGGACCGTAAATATCTGGCCGGTCAAACAGCCATGCTGAATATTTACGTTTCGGATTTATAAGGTGTCCCATAAGATCTAAATGTTCCAGTAATATATTTACATTACCTGTTTCATGTTTTTGTGTATTTAAGTCGGCCAAAAGAAACATATCACTTTCCTTTGCTCGTGCAGCCATTGTTATGCTTTGACCAGATTCTTTTATGATAACAGCTGAAATTTCTTCAAAAATTATTGGTTTACATATAGGCATGAAAGTTTTTAGATCAACTAAAAAGAAACCATAAAAAGAAGTCTCAATTCCTCCTCTGATACAAAATAAAGCAGTGTTTTTGTTACTTAGTATTGAAATGTTTTCTATTATAAAAAAATCACCTTCAATATAAGGAGAGTAAAAACGATTTAGCTCTTGAAGAGTTTTTGATAATAATTCCTTTTTTGTGACAATATCCCAAAGGGTTATTTTATCTAAGCAAATTGTTACAGCCAGCTTTGATTCGTAGTCAACACCCATAACAGTAAATATTTCATCGTGACTGCTAGTATTAGCCACAAGTTCATCCAGCTTGCCGGAATTATCCCCAAAAAGGTAGATTGCATCAGAACTTATTAACCCTTTACTAGCATCCGCTGACATGGCAATAAAATGTCTTATATGCTTTGGACATGACAAATAATAAATGTCTGTAGGGTCACTTTTTTTAGGGTGCCAAAAAGCAATTTCGTCATGACATCCACTATAAGTAATGATTGATTCTGCTGAAACAATAGCATTTACCGGCGGTTTTCTACATGTATTACTCTCATTTTCATGATTGGTTTTCAATGAGAAAATTGAAACCGTAAGATCTTCATGTAATCCGATTAACTTATTGTTATCTTCAGAAAAAATAATCTCATGAAACCCACCAAGGTTATGTTTTTCGTGTACAATATCGCCTGTTTGAATGTCAATAACCACAAAACAGTCAGTATCTGAAACTGCTATTAAGCTGCCGTCGTTAGATACAGAAATACTCTTGATAAATGACATATTTTTCAAAAGTGTATTTATTTTCCGAAAAGAAGGGAATTCGTACATAACTAGGTTATTATGACTTGCAATAATTATTTTTTTTCTTTCATTGTTAATGACTAAGGCCATGTCGGTAAAATCAATGCTATCTTCAATTGAATCATGGAGCGTAAAAGTGTTTTTTGACTGAGGTATATTATATACTGAAACTGGCCCTCTATTATTTTGCTCCTGATAGTTTGTAAATTTATTTTCTGACAAATAAGAACCTAAGTATTCCTTATACTCATTATCGAAATGTTTCGAACTGACACCGTCGTCTAATGACTGAATACTATCTACTAAGCCATCTAAAATTGCCGCTTTCCAATTGTATGTTCCAGCGACAATAATTTCATCATTACTAATGAACTTTACTTTAAATTTCGAACTTGTACCTTTAACTTTGAGGTAGTCAATAGGGACCTTATTTACTATTGCATTTCCCTTGATATCTATTATATTGACATTACCATTTCTATCGACTACAGCACACATGTCAGAATTCGGAGAGATGTCTATGTGGCATACCTTAGAGCAATCGCATATCAAAGAGATTTCATACTTTCCATTTTCATCTCTTTTAACCACGAAAACTTTATCTTTGTCAGATTCAGCTTCTACTGCAAAAACACAAATCTCAGCATTTTGAGACAATGCAATATTGTTACATCTAGTCAAGTTACTTTCCTGGAACACTATATTATTACTTTTGTTGTCAAATAA
This sequence comes from Phycisphaerae bacterium, assembly GCA_016342495.1. Classification (GTDB taxonomy): domain Bacteria; phylum Planctomycetota; class Phycisphaerae; order Sedimentisphaerales; family SM23-30; genus JAEIOG01. The sequence continues at coordinate 16,906 of JAEIOG010000090.1, read as the reverse complement.
CAATAAGCTGCATTCACAGCCAATTGCCAAAACATTATGACTCATAGAATAATCGATGCAAAAAGAGCGTTCCCCCTTGGTGTCAACGTATATCTCGTCCGTCACTTTTGGGATGTCACGTTGAATTGCGAGACTGGGCCAACAATAGTCAATATTTTGAAATGTCGTTGACTGCTCTAATTGTTTTCTTAATACTGATGTTTTGGAAGTATCCCAGATTAGAGGAAGCATTACTCTGTTATGTAAACAATACCCTTTGTTTTTGTCAAATATGAAAATATTGCTTTTCCAGAAATCATGCCATTTTTTCATTAACTTGCTAAATCCAATTTTACCGTTGAGTCCATCCCACTCATCTAAGATATTCCTTGGATCTCCATCAGAGCTTTTTTTGTCTAATCTCTTATGGATGTAATCATAATTTGATAACCATTTAGCAGCTTTTACAAATTCTTCAGCCTTAATGTATTGCTTAACCAATATTGACAATTCATACTCTGATAACATAGCACCACCATTTAAAATGCTAAAATTACTAATCATGAAATCCCAAATTCATCACCGAGTTGATCAGCTATTGAATCAGCAATCATTTTATGGTAAGTTTTAAGGCCAGGGTCTACTCGTTGCTCAAGAAATTCCCTAAAGGACAAGTGGTATATCCTTGCTTTTTCACTCTCATCCAATTGTCTGGACAAAAACTCATTCCAACTGTCCAAGATTTCTCTTACTAGAAAAATGTCCTCCTTGGTCCACTTGGCAATAAGATCAATTCCAACTAAATCTTCGGCAGCAGCCAAAGTGCAAATGACTTTTTTATGTGTCTTGTCAAATCTGCCGCCTATCTGTTGCTCCATTATCTGCCAATGGCTGATGTAATAATTCATTAAACCTGCTGGCAATTTATCTAGTTTAATCCCCGAATATACTCCATTTTCTATTGCCGGCAATACATGGCATAGATACATGAAATTACCTTCACTTTTTCGCACTAATTCCGATGCAAATGTATCTTTCTTGATTTTTTGTTTTTTAGCCCATGATTTCAATTCTTTCGAATTAGAATAATAATCTTCGACATAAGCTGAAATGTCACTAATATTGAATTCTGCATATTCTTCAATTACAATTGGCGATGCAAGATTGTCTACAACTAATTTCAAGTCTTTTACATTTCGTGTTGTTGCAATAATATAAACATGTTCAGGCAACGAAGAAGGTAGATTGAGAATATTATTTCTTTGCGATATATCCCTTGAATCAGATACTTCATCAAGAGCATCAATGGCAATAATTAGCGGATTCTTTTCAGTAATACATTTTGAGACATCGAAAAGTAACTCAGACAAAAACTTGCTGTCTTCCTCGAAATCATCTGGTAGAGATTCACGTCGAATATCATATTGATTAATGAGCCTTGCACAAAGATTTCTTAAGAATTTCTCTGTCGTATTGATTCCCTGCGTAGCAATATTGAAATGATAGGCATATATGTCTTTCTGTTCAATAAGTTTCGAAAGTATAGCAGATTTACCCGCACCAGGATTGCCCTGGATTAATATATACCCACTATTCCAGTTGGAAGAGTTCAGTAAATCATCTACTTTTTCAAAAAGCCAATCCCGGCCAATGAAATTCTTTATTTTGTTTTCAAGATAAGTGTCAAAAGAGATCAGGTGCTTGCCAACCAAGGAATTTTTATCAATAACAATCTCTTCAAAAGGTACTCCAAGTGTATCAGCCAATACCTGTATGAGATTTATGCTCTGATTACCTGTATTCCTTTCAAGATTTCCTATTGATTTTGGGTCGTATCCTGCTTTTTCAGCAAGTCCTTCTTGGCTAAATCCTTGTCTTTCACGAATTACTCGGATTTTCCTGCCATTAGGAATGATTCCAGAAGTATCTTTTCCTTTTTTGCTCATAATATTCCCTAAAAAGTGCCTATCCTGTTCCTAACACCTTTCATCCAAAAACATTTAAACTATTTATCAGTGAAATCACGTTGATTTCAGCGTTATTGAAAACTTGCAAAGCAATAATAACAAAATATTTATAATACTTCAACATTTAGGAGACAAAACAATGCAAAAAATTAATGAAAATCTTTTCCCAACTGTCACTCAGGCCGCCCGTGATTTCTGGATGGAAATCAAACCGGATTATTCAACACATATCACCAGAGGCTTTCTTGATTGTGGCGACTATGGCCTAAGTGCTTTTCTAACAACAACTAACGGAGCAAACAAGAGAGTTCTACTTAGGATTCCAATAATGCCAAAACGGCAAATATCGCAGAATGAGTTCATGGTTTTGTCAGAATTGATATCAAACAATCTCTGTCAGATTACAGCATCAGATGGAAAAATATTGCTCCACAGCAAGTCCGCCTTGCCCGAAACCGAACTCTACAGCCCGATTGAAACTGTGTTTTCAGATGCAAAAGTAGCCATGAATATTTTGGCAAAATATAACATTTTATAAGAAAGGAAGTTACGCTATGTACGAAATAGTAACCTACTCCCCAGACACCGACTTGGTAATCAAAAATCTCAATGAAGAGGAGTTTAAGTTGTTTGCTAACAAAAACTTTGATTTCAGCTTTAATGAACTGGAATGGGAATTAAAGTTCAAAAAAGAAGGTAAAACATACATTTATCAGGGTGACATCCCCAACTTTGGTAAAAAAGCCATCAAGAGCCTTGAGTTGATGCTGCTTAATCTAGGCCGGGGGTATTTGTATCCAAAAGATTTCGAATTCCTTGGTCATGATGACGAAATGTCTGGCGGTTCCACGGTATGTGCCATGATACGCCGCCTGCGGATACTGTTGCATGAAGATGGATCAGCCTACCAGACAGACAACTTCATTCAGTCCGTAAAACGTCCTTACCTTATCAGGTTTAACCCTGCCTACAGTTACTGCTGGATCAGTCGAGTCCCTGGAAAAAATCACCCTGAAGACAAGAAAGGAAACCACAACCATGGAATATAAAGTTATGACTTATACTGTCGAAAATGGTCTTGAGACCAAATTTGTGACTCGCAGCTGCTTGAATGATTACGATCCGGAATGTTTTGATCTGCATTATAACTCTGTTTCCAAAGTCTTGTATTTCATCAAAAATAAAACATTTTACGAAGAAAACGGAAACATTCCGGGTCTTGGTACTCAAACAATTCCCATGTTAGAAAAGATGTTTGAAAATGTTGGTACTTATATGACTCTACAAGATCTTTGGTGTCCATATGATGGACATGCTATAAACTACGCTCTTATCAATGTAAGAATCAATGCCTTAAGGAAATTATTCAAAGATGATAATTGCTTTCATGCGGAATTGTTTTTAATGTGCAACACTTACCCAACTTCATTCATGTGGAACCCGGAAAAGTCTTTTTGCTTTATAACTGAAGCATAACAAAACTGAAAAGTAATCATTAAATCATTCTCTCGTTTTCATAGAATCTGGCCAGGTTTGTATTATAAAAAGGATGACTCAAATATTAAGGAGAACTACCACTATGCGCAAATGGACAATAACAATTCACGATTTCCCTGCATTGCAAAATAAATACTATACCTGCAAAGTCATTTCGCTAAAGAACAAAGGCAAAGTTGCCTTTGGCGTGACTTTTGAGCTGCTTAGCAGAAATCAGACCGGTAGGCATATATCAATTGACCTGCCGCTTCCAGTCCGGCCTCAAGGTATAACTATAAGATTCTTTCAAGCTTGCGGGTTCAATCTTGAAGTCGGTCAGAAATTTGCTCTTGAAGATACTATCGGTAAAAAACTTCAGTGTTTTTTTGCTGATACAGATAAAGTCGATTCCGAAACTATCTCATTCAAACCAATTATAAACAAGGAGAACAATCATGCCAACCAACCAGACACCAAGTAAATTATTAAAATTGTCGCTAATGCTCAAAGAAGTAAAAATATTTACGCTGGCATCAATTCATGCCCTTATATGGTTATGTGTTTCCGCCGCTGCATTAACAATAGCATTTGGGATTTTCAAGCTAATCTATCTGGTTGTAAAATACATACTTGTATTTGAGTTCTGATCTAACCAAAGGAGACGCAACAATGATCAAGCGAAATCAAAACCTTATTTCTCCCCAATTACCGCAAAATCCCAAAGATACTGCCGAGAAAACCAAGGAATATGCAATTGCTACAATAATGATATTATTATGGTTCACTCTCACATTTATAGCATTTTCCATAGCTTTGAGAATAATCATATGGATATTACTATTTATGCAAGCCACAATAAAATCAGCAACATAGAAAGGATAAAGAATGAGTAATACTTTTCAACAAATGCCTGGCAAAAAGATTACAACTAGAATACATGACAGATACGGCAATATTGCTGCTGAGATTTCATATGATAGCGGATGGTATATTGATTCATCGGGAATCCCTAAAATTATCAGCGAATCAACTGCAATCCAACTTATGGATGGCTCTGTCTGGATGCCAATTCATTGGCAAATGCAAAATGGTGCAGTATTCATTGGTGTATGCGACATTTGCCGTGAAACCAAATATTCCCACGGTTTAGTACAATTGGCCAAAGCCAAATCATGTACCTGCGGTAAGCTCATATGCCCGGTGCATGCCCAGAAATGTTCCGATGGCGTTTTCCGATGTCCAGATTGTCACAAAGGTTTTAGTTTCAAATCCTTTTTCAGGAGCCTTTTCTTCAAGGAAATCAAAGAATGAATAATAGTGCCAGAGAACTGAAAATTACAATAACCAACTACAAGCTAGATAGATTTGAAAAATGGCGAAATATCAACCAGTGGCTGGATTTTAATATTTTAGATGAAGACACATGTATGTATTTGCTACTTAATGCTAAAAATGAGATAGAGACCATCAAGGATTCCGGCAACTGGCTACCCCGGGCACCATCATCAGAAGAAGAGCTTTATGGCAAATACGGCCAGCCAAAGCTAAATATCGGAAAATTGACTGATATTCCGCAAATTAATATCGGCCTGCTGGCACCTCCCCCCAAACACATACTTCTTAATGGTACCACTGGATCAGGCAAGTCAACTACGATAAGAACTATTGTCTCCCAATTCTGTAATTTACCAGAAGATACTCACATCATATATATCGATCCTAAAGGTGATGCTTTGTGCTATCCTGAAAAATTTAATAATTTCATTATTTTAAACGAGAGCAATCTGAAAATGGGGCTGAATAATCCTCATAATGTCTCTGTTAATAAGTGGATCGACATCGTTTCAGAGATCATTGCCGCCCGTTGCAACATATGCTTTGGCAAAAGCTGCTTCGCAGGGATAATCAGGTTTATCATGGGCCATCTGAATTCTGGCAATCGCGGACCAATTCTGCTGCCCAGTCTCAATGAAATTCTCCAGGCCGCTCACAATAAAACCATCGCCAAACAATTCTCTACTAAACCAGGATATATAGAATCACTCAAGCAGGCATTGCAGAGTGTTATTCTGGAATCTAATGGCATATTCGATTGTCGTAGAGGCCTGGACATCAACAGCATCTTCGATCAGGGCAAAAACATCGTGCTGGACACTCGACAGTTCGCAAAAAAGACCGCCATGATTACCCTTGACTTGTTAGTAATGCAGTTGCTTATGCGAAGACTGACTGACAAACAATACAGTCGCCAGTCCAGTGTCTTGCTGATAGTTGATGAAGCTGATACCGTTTTGGATGCCCAGCAAACCGACCAGGCATTTTCCGGGTCAATGACTACTCTTGAGCTATTTTTCCGCCTGGGTCGAGAACTAAATTTAATGGGATGTATGGGCCTCAGTAATTTGGTGAGCTGTCGATCACCACATATCATCGGCAATATGACATATTTTATCTGCCATCGATTATTTGATCAGGCAATTTATTATGCTATGCAAACCCTTCAGCTGCCCAAAGGCTGTGAAAACCTTCTTAGTGGCCTGCCAGAAGGCCGTGCCGTATTCAAACAGAATCTTCCTACCTGGCATAGACCTTTCCTGATAGACATAGATTTTGTTCCAATTGATAAAGATTATGTGTCTCCATTGGATATGACTGTCATTAATAAATCTGTCCCTGATGGAAACTTCTACGATATTTATGGAATTTCATCTGCAATACAATCCATTGCTCAGAATCAGAATTCCAATACCCAGCGGGACCGGGCATTATCTGTCGGCAACAAACTGCATGAAGATTCAGTAAAAACCCTCAAAACCGCAGCAACAATGCTCTATCAACCATTCCTGAATGTTTTTAAGAAAATCGATATCACTAACTCCGGCTATCAGGATAAAATCTGTGATTACCTACAGGAAAATGGGCTGGTAGATTTCGAGGAGCTTAATGTCTGGCGACTTCCCAAACGTATCGGTTATCCAACAAGTAAGGGTTTCGCCGAATCCGGCATCGCTGAACCAAATAAAAAGGGGCGAGGCTCTATTGCTCACCGAACACTGGCACATTGGATACAGACATATTATCATTCTCAAGGTAAGTCTGCAGAAATCGAATTTATTTTGCCCGGAACTAATCACCCGGTTGATGTTGCAGTTTTTGATGGTAATGCAACTGATGCCATTGAGATAGTTTTCACATGCTCATCTAATCTCGAACATCATATTTTCGAGTGCTTCGATAAATGCAGCCAGGTCAACTCTCTGACGATTGTAGCAATCACCAAAAAGGAATTAACCAAAGTTAAAAAAGAGCTGGACAATAGTTTAATATTCAATGCCCATAAACACAAAATCACATTCAAAACTATCAATGAACTTTATCCGCAGGAGTACAAACAATGAAAGCTATTTTGTTAACATTACTGATTCTTACAACTATTACACTAATCCGTTTTATTAAATCCGACATGAACTTTGCAGCTGCCCGTATGCTGCCTTTTCTGGATGGAAAACCCAATCAGGCTTATACCATCGGCGGTATAATAATGCTGCTAATGCTATTTTATGCTATCTGCAAAATTAACCGTAACAATAAGGATGATGAATGAGAAAAGTTGTTTTAATATCACTCAAACAACGGCAATATATTTTTTAAGCTTTATTCACCTGTCAGTCATCATATCTCAATGTATGTAATAATTATATCTATAAATTAAACACTAACCAAAAGGCATGAATATGAACTATATGTTACCTAATAACCCCCAGCAGTCGCAACCGTCACAGCCGCAATTTCAGCCCGACCCGCAAGTACCGGAAAAGAAAAAATATCGTTTTCGCTGGCCAATACTGACCGTGCCCTTAACCGTTATCAGCTTCTTCGTTTTTATCAATGGAGCGGAACCTGCATTTACATTTGAGCAGATGATGCGGAAATGGGGGATCAGACATCCAGAAAATCTTATAAAGTTTGCATGCTTACTCTTAGTGTTAAGCTGCCTGCTTTGTATCGTTAGGCTGTTCAAAAAGAAATCATAATGTCATTGACCGGTCATTTCTCAGCTATGTTCCTGGAGTACAGTATACAAATAATAGAAAGGTAAAATATGACAGACACAAAAACCGCAATCAAAGTCGTTCAGGGTCCCAGAGAAAACATCGAGGATGCAGCCTGCGTGATAAATATTATATTTCAGCAAGACAGCAGAATTGAAGCCAAGCTACTTGCTGTTGCCGACGGTGTTGGTGGTAATCGTTATGGTGAAATCGCTAGTATTAAAGCTATTGAATTTCTACAAATATACCTACTGGCTATAATACAGAATATTGACCTGAAAGACCAGAAAACCATCCGTAAACATATTATCAAAGTTCTGAAAAAGGTTAATTCACAAGTTCTGGAGATGGCACAAAAAGATAAGCAGCTCAGCAACATGTCTACCACCATTGTAGCTGCCCTGATAATCGAAAATACCGTTCATATCGCCTGGGCCGGCGATTCCAGATGTTACATTTATAATCCAATAAAAAAACTTCAGCAGATTAGCACAGATCACTCAGTTACGCAGGAATTAGTCTGCCAGGGCAAACTCGACCCGGCACTGGCTCACTGCCATCCTTTTGCACATACCATTACCCAGTATGTCGGAAAAGAAGAAGATTTCTGCCCGGAAGTTATTTCTACTGAAATTAATGATGATGACATACTTTTATTGTGCAGCGATGGCCTCAGTGATGTTGTTACTGCTACTAATGATCTTCACAATATTTTATCCATGGCAAATAATAATCAGCTAAGTTGCAGCCAGGTAGCTCATATATTGACCCAAAAAGCTTTGGAAAATCACACTACCGACAATGCCACAGCTCTGATATATCAGCATTCTCAACCTAATAATAAAACTGCTGACGAGATGTATCGTCAAGCATTAACCAATTTTTTTAAACCTCTTTCCAAGGAGTAATAATCATGGAAAATCTCAATCCTATCACCCCGGCAAATTCTGAAAATTGCATTCACTGCCAGATCGCCTGGGCTTCCGGGGCAACATTCTGTCCTAAATGCGGCCGTAACCTCAATAATGAGAGTAAGGAAAAACCCGAACCTGTCATTCAAAGTTTTGGAGAAAAGTCAGAACATGATCCAAGCTCAGCACCTTCCTGCATAAATCACCAGATTATGCCAACCAATACCGAGAGCAATGATACAGCTGAAACTGAAGCCATCATCCCTGAACAGCCTCCAGCAAAACCTCTTCCAAAATACAAGCTCACCTGCACCTGCAAAGATGGCTCTGTCACTAATGCCCAGGTTGTTGCAGAAACACTTTCTATTGGGTCGGCTGGCACCTGCGACTTGCCGATCAACAATGATCCCTGGGTATCAAGGATGCATGCTAAAATTGCCTATCAGGACAATAAGCTTATCCTGGAAGATCCCGGCAGCACCAATGGCACATTCCTGAAAGTTAATCGCCCCGTAGAGATCACCCCCGGTGATACGATTCTGATCGGAACCACCACTTTAATTATTGAAAAGACCTGCTAAAACTGGAGCTAAAGTAATGGATAATTATTATATGCAAATCGGTGATATTATTTTAGATCACTTCGAAGTCAAAGACCTGATAGGTCAGGGCGGTGAAGGCATGACTGCCAAAGCCATTTACCATCGTTCAGGTCAGACAGTCGTTATCAAACACCTGATGACCAGCCATCTCTCAGATGCTAATAAAGAGATAGCCATCAAAAGATTTAAACGCGGGGCTCAGGTGCGATTCAATCATCCCCATATAGTTGACTGTATCGATTATGGTGAAGATGACGGACAGTGGTTTATGATATTCCCATTCATTGATGGTGTAGAACTGGATAAATATATCAGCAATAATGGAGGCAGACTCAAACATGATGAAGCTATTATGATCATCAAGAAACTCCTCTCTGGCTTTGCAGTAATGCATGATAAGGGTTTTGTTCATCGTGACATAAAATCCCAAAACATAATGATTGACCAAAACGGCGATCCCCATATCATTGATATGGGGATCTGCAAAGACCTCAATGCCAATACTATCACCGAAGGCAACGGTATCCTGGGATCACTGCAATTTATGGCCCCGGAACAATTAATGGATTCTGCAACGGTATCGGCATCTTCGGATATTTATTCCATAGGGATTGTTCTTTACCTCATGTTGACCGGGCAGAATACCATCCCCGGCGATATTGCCAGCTCTAATCTCATTAATGCCATTTTCTGTCATGTCCCTACCGCCCCACATATCTTACATCCCGATATTCCCAGGAATATCAGCGATATTTGCATGAAAATGCTGGCGAAAAACTCTTCCGAACGTTTCTGCAACTGCAATAATATTATTGCTACAATTGAAGGTAACAATCCCCAAATCAGTAGCAATATCTGTAAATCATGCCATAAAACTAATCCGGACAATGCTGATTACTGCAATTATTGTGGCGCCGCACTCAAAACAGTATCTGCTGATGCAATATGTCTGGCCTGCGGGTCACAGATCGGTGAAAATTCTTGCTGCAGTTCCTGTGGCAGGCATTTTAGTCCCAGCAACCACCGCATTACCTTTGTATCCGGCCCATTGACCACTATGGTCTATCGAATCGCCGAAGGTGAATATTATTCTGGCAGAAATCAATTATGTGAAAGGGATATATCAATATCCCGGCGTCACCTGCTGGTAAACTGTATCAACGGAACTGCAATAATCAGTGATGCTGGCAGCAGCAATGGAACTTTTATTGCCGGCCAGATAGCTGCAAGACCAACTCCATTGATAAATAATTGTCAAATCACCGTAGCAAGGAGTAATGCCATCTATACTAATGCAAAACATTAATAAGCTAACTTTCTTATACAATTAAACCATTAACACATTTTAAGGAAATTTACCATGAATAACATTTGTAACAAATGCAATACTGAAAACACCCTGAAATCTATTTACTGTCGTTATTGCGGCGTACCTCTGTCTGCGACTATAAATTGCCAGAAAACTGTGGTATTCCAAAACAACAAACCTGTATCGAATTTCAGCGATGAACAGATCAATAACCGCATCAATGAAATCACAGAACAGTTGGACCCGCAAATGACCAAAATTGACTTTTCTGGTTTTTCAACTGATAAAAATCAGCGTGAAAGCATCATTATTGCCATTGATGTTTCCGGCAGTATGGACTTGGAATATGACTGCAATTTAACCAAAATTCAAGCTGCCTGCCGGGCAGCTATTACCCTGATCATGGAAAAAGCACGTATTGACAGTAATGATGAAGTGGGCCTGGTAACCTTTAATCATCAGGCTAATTGCATCTTCCCACCAGCTCCTCTGGAAACAAATAAACAGGATCTGATCAAAACCATCCAGAACTTATATTCAGATGGTGGCACCGACCAGGGCCTGGCCCTTCAGTGTGCCGGCAACACTTTTAACTGGAATCGCCCTGGCGTTGTTCGACGCATTGAACTACTTACCGATGGCGATGGCGGTAATCCCATCCCTGTCGCTGATAAACTAAAGAAAAATGGTGTCATCATTGATGTTATTGGCGTCGGTGATGACCCCAGCAATGTAAATGAAGCCGAATTGAAAGAAGTAGCATCCATCATTGAAGGCCAGCGTCGCTATCGTTTCATCAAAGACAGCCAGAACCTGATGCATACCTTTACCCAGCTGGCTGGCAAAACCTCTACATTCTAATGGAATTATTATTATGTACTTTTACACCAACACCCTTCTGGCGGGGCCTGTGATCCTGCTGATCTGGGCTATAGAACTTTACATCTGGACCATTACCATACGTTTGTTAATGGAAGCCACAAATATAGCCAGATCGACATTCTTTTACAGAAAAGTAAGGCAGCTTACAGACCCCGCATTATTATTCTCTAAACGTCATCTGGGAAAAATAAGTTCCAGATTACCAAACTGGTGCTACTGGGCTGCAATATATGTTGCAGCCCTGGCCCTGCGAAACATATTATTTATTCTTATGCGATAAAGAAAGGCAATACAAATGCAAACCAAACCCGAAAAAGAATACCGTGCCGGGCAAATTAAAACCTCTATATGGGCAAAAACAAACAATAACTCAAGAATATATTCAGTCACAATCCAGAAATCCTATCAAGACAAAAATAACAACTGGAAACACTCAACCACCTTTTTCAAAGACGACATCCCCAAACTCCAGTTAGTTCTAACCAAAGCTTATGAATATATTACACTTAAGAAATAATTACAAACCTACGAATGGAAAGCAGCAATGCTCTCCATTCGTTTTTACTCAATAATAACCATGAAAAACGATATACCTAAAAATAAAAAACTGACCATCAGCCTCAAATCATTGGCCGAAATGCTAGATTGTCATCGTTCTTCAATACGACGTTGGCTCAAAGACGCCGGCATTAAACCGATAGTCATGGGTAAAGGCAAAAAAGCAGCTATTCGCTACCGCTGGAAAGAAATACAAGCCTGGCTTGATTCTCGTCAAAAAGTTGACTAATCATCTGATGCAACTAACTTCAATCGCACTTCTGAACTAGACTCTCCATTCTTTCCTATCAAAGCCTTCAATTCCCTAAGCTGTTCCATCACTGCTTCCATTCCAGGGGAATTATCATCAGTAGGTTTAATATCACTTGATTCTTCAAACTCCACTACATCAGCCATCAACTCTGGCCTTAATGCGGCATAATGTTTCCGACAAATATCTGGTGAATTACCCATTATTTCCGCAATTTTATATAACGAAACACCCTTTTGGGCTAGATGACTGCCAAATGTATGCCGAAAATCCAGACAATTCCAAACTAAGCCATTTTTCTTATTGATATTCCTTAAATCATGTGAAAAATTATCCACATCCCAGCGTTTACCTTTTGGCGATGGAAAAAACCAGTTGCTATTGGCAGTTGGCCCTTCTTTATACGCTAACAGAATCTCAAAGAGCTTCTTACTAATTGGAACCGCCCGATTCTTCTTTGTTTTTGGCTGCCAAAACACTCCATCAATACACTTTGCACGTAACCTTAGCATCCGTTTCTCAAAATCAACATCATCATCAGTCAACCAGACAGCTTCTTCTCGCCTGAGCCCTGCATATATGTATGTTGCAACCATTGCATATATTCTCGGATTCGATTTAACTACTTCTAATTGTATATCAATCTCATCTCGACACAAAAATCTTATATCTGATGCTGCTACACGCATCCTTTCTACAGCATCGACGGGGTTAGGATTCCTGCTATCACGAGACCTGTATCCATGATGCTTTATGGTATATGAAAAAAACCTATGCAGGATCTGACGCATATTATTTACAGTTTTTGCTGACCATTTATTAACCTTCACCCTATCAGTTAAAAATTTATTAATCATTTCAAAACTAATATCTTCCAGCATCAAAGCCATAACATGATCATTTTCATATTTATCTTTGAGATACCTGCCAGTACCGGGAAAAGTTTCAGATAATTTCAATGAATCACAAATCGGCCCAAAAAACACCCTCAGTTTACTAATATCATTTTTATACGACTTGAATGTCCGTCGTGAGCGTAAAAACTGACAAAACTCTTCTAAAACACAATCAAGCCGCAATTGGCTGGCCTGATGCAAATCCCCCAACGCTAATTCATATTCCAATTTCCGCTGCTTATCTTTTGCAATTCTAGCATTATCCGTCCTAAGAGATCCCTGGACCTTTTCACCATTAACATAATAGCAAATCCAATATCTATTTCCTCTTTTGTACAAATGTGCCATGACAACCTTTTTCCTTTCAGTTTAGTATTAATATTACCAAAAGTTGTCTTTGTGCTAAAAACATCTGCCTGATTTATGATTGACGGAAAATCATGTCTACAATTTGTCTACATTTTTTCTGCGCATAAAAAAAGGCATTTGCTGTAAGTACTTGCAAATGCCTCATTTATGTTAATAGCGGGGGCTGGATTCGAACCAACGACCTCCGGGTTATGAGCCCGACGAGCTACCAGGCTGCTCTACCCCGCGATCAATTTAGATTTGTGATTATAGTGAACCAATTTACTATTGCAAGCATTAAATAGTTATTTTCCGTAAAATTTTATTTATCAGAATTTTATAGCCAGCTATAGCTTAGCAAGGCCTTTATCTTTGGTGTCAGAAATCCACTTATCCAGCAAAACCCTTAATTCTTCTACTGTTTTTTTATACTCAACTTTTTGGATCAGATTGTTTATTTCATACGGGTCGGCCTGGACATCGTAAAGTTCCTCTCTGGGCTTGGTTTTGGCTAAAATCAACTGCTGGGCCTTGTTAAGCCTGCCCTGATCATTCAAATCCTTGATAACTGCTAACATGGGGCGATTTTCCTGAACATATTTACACTCATTATAACCATTTTCGGGATTATAATTACGTATGTACTTAAACTGCTTGGTACGAACACAACGTATATGATCCATAACTTCATCAATCAGGTCGCGAGCCGCAAAAATACAATCACGCTTTTTTGCCCTTGGTCCCAAGATGGGATGTCCATCAAGATTTTCAGGTAAAGCAACCCCAGCTATATCTAAAACAGTTGCAGAGATGTCAATCATGCTAATTAGATCTTCATTGGCTGTTGCCGCTTTAAGCCGATTGGGCCAACGGATAATTAATGGCACATGAATACCGGGGTCATAAAGCCAGCATTTTCCCCTCAAATGGCAACGTCCATTATCCCCGATAAAAACCACAACGGTATTGTCAGCTATTCCTTCACTATCCAGTCGCTTAAGGATATCACCGACATCAGAGTCGATTTTCTCAATCGCATCAAGATACATAGCCCAATCTTTCCGACAAATAGGGTGGTCGGGAAAATATGGAGGCAATTGCACCTTGTCGGGGTCAACGGGATGTTTTGATTTATCTCGAACAGGTTGCCATCCGGTTCCCAGTCGATGGCTGGTATACAAAGTGATCTGGGCAAAAAAAGGTTGATCTTTTTTACGATTTTTCCAATCTTTGCCATCAAAAAGTTTTTCCACTTCAAAATTAAGATCTGTTTTATTGGAGTAACCACAGCCAAGAGCGGTATAGTAACCATTATCGCGTAATAAATGAGTGATTGGTTTAACACCTTCAGGCAATTTAATTCCACGTCTACGCTGATCCTGGGTATCTGTTCTTGTTTGGTAAAGCCCCGTCATCATAGCATTTCTCGATGGCGTACAGGATGGAGCAGTGCAATAAGCTTGCTTATAGAGTACCCCATCACTGGCAAGCCTGTCCAGATTAGGAGTTTTAACTGCCGGATGGCCATAACAGGCCAACTCGGTGCTGATATCCTCTGCCATGATCCAGATAATATTAGGTCGATTATTACTGTTTCTTTTTTGGGCAAACAAAAATTCAGTTTTGACCAAAAACCCTAAACCAATTGTTTTTATAAAATCGCGTCTTTTCATTTTTTACCTGCATAAATTAGTTAAAAAAATACTACTAAACCACAATCAAAAACCTATTTCCCCAGCCAGGTCAGCAAATCAGTATAAAGGTAGGCTGCACCATGGCGTTGGTGAAGTGCCCTTAGTCTCATGAGAATGCGTTCGGACAGTTCATGCTGGAATTCATCTGGCAAGCCCTGACAATAGAAAATGCGACAACCAGTCGGTCGATACTTATGGGCCAGGCAACCATCTTTGCCCTGATAGGAACACAAACCTTTTGCTACTTCCAAAGGTTCAATGCCTTCTTTTTTTAGATTTCCCCAGAAATAAAGCATTTCCAAAGTAGTGACATAGAGTCGATGTCCATAATTTTCGAAATCACAGCAGCGACCGCAATTATTGCATGTGCCGCCAGCGCTTTCGATATACTCATTTAAGTTACCATAAAGTTCATCAAGTTCGGCAAACACCGCTTTATTATCAAGATTGGCATCTATCCATTGCATAGCGGCTTCCTGGACAGTCAAGCCATCATCTTTCAGTTCGCCATCGCCATCCATAATATTGATTATTTCATCAAATTCATAGAAAGTGCCATGATCAATTCCGGGGCAATCTTCAGCGGCATCCTGCCAGTTATCCGGATAGCATAAATTAATATCCCAAAATGGCCAGGTGCGGCATTGCCGGGGCCTTACCGGATAAATCATGCAGCCTTTACCGCCCTTGCCATTATCTCTGAGGAAAATACAGTCATTGCTGGGTTTTTGCTCGGTATAGCTATAGCGTCTGCCAATTTTATAAGTATATTTGCGTTTTAATTCATTCAAAGGCATTTTTAAAAAATCAGCGGCGGCTTGCAACTCTTTTTCATTTGCAAAGATATAGCCTTCTTCCGGACCGCTGCAGCAATTGCCACAGCCTGTACAGCTAAAGGCCAAGCCGCCATGATACCATTTTTTCGCCATTACATTATGCTTTCTTTGTGATTATAAGCTTATATCTTGTGTAAAGTTATGATCATACAGTATAGAGTTTTGGCCTTGGCTATGCAATCCTGTTTTTTTGTGTTTTGTAAACGACAGTTTGAGATGCTACTAGTAACTATCTGGTGTCAGAGGCAAACCAGTAGCATGCCTGCGGTTTTTTAATTGAGAACACTCGGAGGTTTAGTCATTTTTTTTGATAACTGACGCGGAAAGGTGGTTGCTTTAGCGATAACCAACAAATATACTAATAGGCTGAATTTTGGGAATTTAAGTAGCAGACGCCACTAATGGAATTAAATTTATTATTTTTATGGATACTAGCATGATATTTAACAATACAAAAACAATACTTTTCGCAACTTTGTTATTACTTTTGGTAATTGGCCTGCTATCTTGCGATAATAAGACGAATGAATCAATCAAAAGTACTTCGGCAGAAGAGATTGCTAAGGCGATTTCTAAGATGACTCCAGCTCAGCGAGTGGCATACGATAAAGCATTAGATATGATCGAAAAAGCCAAAGAAGATGATGCTACTCATCTGGACCTTAATTTACTTGGTTTATCGCAACTACCGCCCGAGATTGGTCAATTAAAATCCCTGAAATCGCTGTTTCTATATCGTAATAATTTAACCAGTTTGCCGGTGGAAATAAGTAATTTGAATTCTCTGGAAAAGCTATATATACATGATAATAAGATCAAGGTTTTACCCGAATGGATTACTGAGATGGATATGGAGATAGTTTGGGGTAATGGCGGTTTGTATTTAGGTAATGGTATTTATCTTCGTGGAAATCCGCTAGAAGAACCACCAGTGGAGATTGTCAAGAAAGGCAAAACCGCAATTAAGGCTTACTTTAATGGTGAAGCTTGGGTAGAGCCTGCTGTAGAGACAGCAGACAAGATGACTCCAGCCCAACATGTTGCATACGATAAGGCCTTGAGTTTGATAGAGACGGTAATTGTCAAGCAAAATGAGACAATTCTATTAGAAAATTAAGCTCTAATTTTTCACTTGTTTTGGGGGGT
>JAEIOG010000089.1 GCA_016342495.1 Phycisphaerae bacterium | reverse complement strand
AACTACAGTGTAACTCATATCCCGCTATTTTGAAATATTTAGTTTTAGCCCCACCTCATATGGGATGGCTGTGATATCTAATTTCAAAAATTAGGCGAAAAATTTCACTTTTTAATTGAAGGACATTTCCCCGGACAATTCTTGGCCATCGGGCAGTCACATGATTTTTTGCCAGTCAATGATTTATAAATCATCACACCACCAAAAACCAGCGATATACTTACCAGACTGAATATAATTATCATTTCCATTTTATAACCCCCAATTATTTAATGCCGTCGCAATTTGATAAACCCCGGTAGTAACCAGCCAGGCAATAATCGTCAAACCAGCCAGCTGAAATACCGCCCAGCCCCATGACCCGGTTTCACGTTTGGTTACCGCTACCGTAGCCATACACGGCATTGATATTAAACAAAACAGCATTATACAAAAACCCGTTAAAGGCGAATATTGACTGCGCAGCTCACTGGCCAGTTCCGGACTGTCAGCTTCGGTTTCACCCAAAGAAAAAACAATACCCATTTGCGTCACAAATAATTCCTTAGCAGGAAATGCCCCAACAATAGCGGTTCCTATCTTCCAGTCAAAACCCATCGGCTTAACCACAGGTTCAACAGCTTTACCGATTCGACCGGTAATAGAATATTGCAGCTGAGCCTGATGTGCCTGCTTTTGGTCCATACCCGCAATATTTTGTTCAGGTATTCTTGGAAATGTCAAAAGTACCCACATCAAAATCGAAAATGCCAGGATAACAGTTCCAGCCTTTTTGATATACTGGCCGGCCCGCTGCCAGACATGCAAGCTAATCGCCGTAGCTGTCGGGATACGGTATGGTGGCAACTCCATAACAAATGGCGATGGCTGCCCCTTAAACAAAGTAGATCGCAGTAGCCGTGCCAATACAACCGCAATAACAATACCAATAACATAAATTGAAAACATCGCTACCGTTTGATGTTTAGGAAAAAACGCACTGGATATCATAACATAAATCGGTAAACGTGCCCCACAACTCATCAAAGGCAAAACCAGAATAGTCGTGAGCCGATCCCGCTTATTATCTAATATCCTCGTAGCCATTATCCCCGGAACAGTACAACCAAAACCGGTCAGCATCGGAATAAAACTCTTGCCGTGCAACCCCACCCATTTCATCATGCGGTCCATTATAAAAGCCGCACGAGCCATATAACCGGTATCTTCCAGTAAAGAAATACCAAAGAACAGCAATACAATATTCGGCACAAAAACCAGAACCCCGCCAACACCAGCTATCACACCATCTATCACCAGCGAACGTAGCAGTGGCATATACTCAATTGACCATTTTGTCCGTAGCATTGATATCAGAGTCTCCTGACCTTGTTCAATCCATTCCATCGGATATTTACCAACGGCAAAAACCATCCAGAATGTCAAAAACATCAGCAAACCAAAAATCGGCAATCCCAGTATCCGATTGGTTAAAACCTTATCGATCATATCAGAAATATCATTACGCTTCATTGGTGACATTCGCATTGAAACGGCGGTCAAACCTTTGACATAACCATAACGCTGTTCGGCTATCAGCACATCGGGGTCATCCCCAAATAGACTGTACAAACGCTTGTGACTATGGGCGACCTGCTCCTGAATCTTCTGACGAACCTCTTCATTTTTGACATGCTTGATAATGTCTTTATCTTTTTCCAAAAGTTTCAAAGCCGTCCAGTGCGGACAATGATTCAGTATTTTATCGCCACAGCTATTGCATTGATTCAATACCGCGGTAATTTTTTCCAACTCATCTTCGATCTCATCGCCATAATGGATCCGGGCCCGGTTAGGTACAAATTCCGTATTTGCCACCGCGATCATCATATCGATAAGCTTATCGGTTCCCTTATTTCTGCTGCCGACCGTTGGCACTACCGGAGAGGCTAAACTATCACTCATCTGATTGAGGTCAACATCAATGCCTTTATCCTGCATCTCATCAAACATGTTTAGAACCAATATCATCGGGACATTTAATTCTTTCAACTGAGCGGTAAGATATAAATTCCGCTGCAGGTTTGTGCCATCAACTACATTGATTACAACATCAGGCTTGTCATTTAAGATATAATTACGAGTAACGATTTCTTCAATCGAATAAGCCGTCAGCGAATAAGTGCCAGGAAGATCAACAACTTTGATATCATATTGACCATGTTTGAAAAATCCTTCTTTAGTATCAACAGTTACCCCACCATAATTTCCTACATGCTGACGGGCACCGGTAAGATTATTAAATATGGTAGTCTTGCCACAATTGGGATTGCCCGCCAAAGCGACAGTAATACTTTTTCTCTGATTATTCTCACTAGAGTTCGACATATCGAACTAAACTCCTTAAAAAAATTCAGGCAAAATATCACTCTGCCAATAACAATTGTCATTTTTAAAGTAATATCACATAGGTTCAACAATAATATCATCAGCTTCTTCTGCTCTTAAGCTGACAT
The DNA here is from genome assembly GCA_016342495.1 of Phycisphaerae bacterium. Classification (GTDB taxonomy): domain Bacteria; phylum Planctomycetota; class Phycisphaerae; order Sedimentisphaerales; family SM23-30; genus JAEIOG01. The sequence goes on along the minus strand of JAEIOG010000089.1, from coordinate 19,193 downwards.
GATAACCCTTGACGATATATTCCGCCGGGTCTGCCAGTGGCGCCAGTTTAACTTTATAAATCTCTTCGCCGCGCATAAAACCCATTTCCATAAGCCTTTTCTTAAACGGGCTGCCACCTTTGACAGCAACAATCCTGGCCGAACTTCCTGACCCTACTTCTGACAATTTCATTTTTTATTCCTATTTGGTCGCAACAGCAACCTGTAAATTTTTAACTTAAAACGCCATTTGCGCCCTGATACCAAAAACTAAAGCATCTCCAGCATCTTCATTTGCCCCTGGATCGGCAATATATTGAATGCTTGGCGAAATTGTACTCCATTGCGATATTTGAATGCTATAATAAAGTTCAATTGCCAACTCATCCGAGCCATCTAACTGGTCGCTTAGGGTACCATAAGCAAAGCCTGCAGCCAAAACATCATCATCACGGCTTTCAAACAAACCTCGATATTGCATACCAGCAGACCAGAATTCTGAAAGTTCTGGCTCGACATCACTTGAGCTATAACCCCATCGGGCAAATGTACCCAGACCTTGATCGTCCTCACTATTTTCTTTATATATTTCCTGATCAAAACTTACATAACAACCATTATCATCACGCTTGATACCAGAACCATCAAATTTATCTTTCGCTTGCGGATCATACCACAACCCAAATCTATATGCCCCCTGCAAATTGTCATTATTTACCTGAAATTTTGGCAATAAACCGGTTTCAAAAATATAGAAAAAATCATCTTCTCCATGAAAAGTAGTATTAAACCCTGTTTCCCGGCCATCTGCCTGAGCATCTGCAACACCCAAAGAAACATAAAAGGCTTCCACTGGACTAAAATTAACTATTGCACCTAAACCATAATCAGGCAACGGAATCGTAGGATTATTTACCAATGCGGCATTTAAAAATTGCGCTGTTTCATCATTAGCAAATGTCGAGCCATCAAAGGAGACCGGACAGCCGCTACATTGAAATGTTCCGGCCATATCCAGCTTACCAATACGATATTGCAGCTTGCCATCAAATAGCTGATGCTCAAACCAAAGCTCATAAACGTCAATATCTCGTCTGCCGGCGGCATCGCCATTTACGCCAAAAATACTGCCCACCGCCTGCTCATTAATACCTTCGGCCCTGGGCCAACTTCCACCAACCAACATAAATACACTGGCATTATTTATATCAGAAATTTTCTCAAGATCAAAATTCAATTCCAGATCCCAGCTGCCGGTATACCGCCCTGCTTTTTTACTGGTATCAAGGCCACCGTTGGCATTTATCTGATAAATATTGGTATAGCCTAAATCAATATCTATACCATATTGCTCTAATTTCGGCTCTACATTGTTGGCCATACCCGCCTGAGTTTCACCAGAGACCAGCACATCCCACAAGCTTACCATGTCCTTATGTTCATGATTACCCCAGCAATAATCGCTCCATGAAAAACATGAAAAAATTACTAATAATGTCAAAACACTCTTCTTTTTCATCCAAATTACCCTTAAAATACTCTTTCGGAGAAAGTTCGATGCATCGAATACCGCGATTAAAAAAATATATAAACGCTAATTTTACTCTTAAATCATTTTTTTTGCCGCCTGAACCGCCCGCCAAAAGGCCAGCGATCCGCTTTGTGCATATGCCTTCTACGTCGTTGACCTTGGCTACAAACAGCATTCTCAATCGGCGAAACCCGAATCATCCGGGCCGTATCACCATCCAAAGTCAGCCTGCTGCCATGGGCCACAACGATAAAATTACCGCCCTGACTGTCAGCGTCACCTAAAACATTAATCACATTTCCAGCCATCAAGCCCATATCAGCCAGCTTGGCTTTGACTTTATCATCAGCAACAATCCTAACAATCTTGACTGTTTCACCTGCCAGACAATCGGAAATAGTACGGATATGCTTTTCCTGAATCAGGCAATCCTTGCATACGCCATAGAGATTCATACTGTGCATAATCAATCTAAAATTAGCTTTTTTGGCGTTTTCTGCCTGCAATCTTTCAATTTCCGGGTCAAAAAACTCTATAATGCTACCACATTTTACACAAAAAAGGTGATCATGATGCGATTCCGGATGCAAATGCTCATAAACCAAAACACCATTAAAATCTATCATGCGGGCAATTTTATGTTCGCAAAGCATTTTCAATGTTTCATCAATAACAGTTAAGGTAACGCTAAAGCCTTGTTTTTTCAACTGCTTATGCAAAGCATCTACTGTTTGATGCCGCTCGGTTGACATAAAAGCATCAACGATCGCCTGTTGCTGATCAGTAAATTCCATACCAGCATCATCAAAAAGCTCGGCCAAACGACTTATTAATAGAATATCACGCTCTTTTGTTACTTTTGGCAAAGGTTTATCATCAAATTCTTCGTCAGACTCATTTTTAATTTCAGCACCCTTGCAGGGCTTACCGCATTTGCCACAGCCATCATTTTCAATGAAAGAAGTAAAACCATGCTTAATGTCGGCTTTGGCATTGGGACAGGTATCCATAAAAGCGACAAAACGATCCATACGCTCCAATACTTCATGATCAACGACATGCTCCATGCGACAGGCATTACTGTCAGCATCAGCTATGGGCATACCTAAGATTTCAGTGAGAAAATTTTTGATTTGGGCATGACTGCGTGCTAAAGGTTCGGCAATCGCTAATCCTTTATCGGTTAGGGTTATAGATTCATAGGGAACATAATTTATCAATTGCTTTTGTTTAAGTTGATTTAAAGCCCAGGAAACTGAGGATTTTCCTACGTTAAGCATCATAGCTATCTGGTTGGCATGAGCAACCTGCTTCTCGGTGCAAAGCGTGTAGATAGCTTCGAGATAATCTTCAAGGCTGGAACTTAGCTTGTCATTTTCCATAAATTCATCCTGCATAAAACTTCTACCCTAATAGAGTATAACAATAAATGTACGACAAGTCGAACTTTTCTCCAAAAAAAATAGCATATCTCTATAAAACCTTATTCTTACTAAGCTTATAATCTTTTCTCATTTTCAAAAAAGCCAGTGCAACAATAAATTGTAAAACCGCAGTCCCGGCAATCATATAAGCTTCGCCATTATATTTTCGCAGATAGCTATAAATACCAACTCCTATCAAAGGAGAAAGCACTCCCCGGATACCAGTTAATCCAACGTGGGCACCCATATATAATGAATCTTTATCAGGTGCAGCAAAATGCATGTGCCCAAGACGCCAGGCCAGCTGGCCAGCCCCCATACCAAGGCCCGTAAGACATCTACTAAATACTGCCAAAGCATAGCTCCCCTGGAACACCGCGATAAATAGCATGGTCCTGCCAATCGCCCAACCGCAAGAACCAATAAAACGCATAAAAAAAATGTCTGTACGATCAAAAAGCCTGGCCCAGAAAAAAGCAGATAAACCACTGATAACAAGAGGTATAGCACCTAAAACGACGGCCCCTTCCTTCATATTAACATCAAAAAACTCTGTGAATATCAAAACCATCACGCCGCCTTCAACGACCATAGTAGCCATACCATTGAGCATCTGCCAACTCATAAATTTCCCAAAAGCTTTATCCTTAAATAGCATTGAAAAACCAGCAAAAACCTGGACTTTCACATTCTGGTCAGCATTTCGAGAAATCATCTTATTTTCGCCACGAATACGAATTTTAGAATAAATATGGGCAACAATGAATCCCATAAGTCCTGAAATAACATACACATCGCCAAAATACATCCCGCCATCCATCGCTTTTCCAAAAAGCCAAACACTCAAGCTGGAAAAAACAGTAATAAAAAAATATACATAAACCGTAATTTGACCACGATGCTGGACAGGATAATTTGCTCGCCATATAGATGCTCTTAATGTCGTAAAACTGGCGATACAGACCCAGGAAAACAATAAAAGCAATAAAAAAGAGATATGCCACCCGAAAATATTAGTAGCCGAGACAAAAGGTATAAAAGCTATACAAATATACAATACAGAGATTGTACGCAATAGAGTTGTGATAACTTTAATCTTACGAAATGAACTGAAAAATGCCCCTAATGGCAAGGCTATCAACATACCGGCCATACAGCAAGATGTAAAAATAGCAAACATCCTGTCATTCATGCCAAGAGTTTTGCGCGCAATAAGCCCACAAAACGAACCTCCGATTACACCGAAGATTACACCTAAGGGGATGCTGGCAACAATTTCTTGCTGCATTGTCAGGCGTGTGAGGCGTGGTAAGCGATTAAACCACTTTACTAGCGGCCAGGAGTCCAACATTACTCAGCATAAACGTGGTAAGTTGAGAGCCGGCTGCTGGTAGAGAGGCCAAGGTATGCTTCAGCATCATGGATGGCGCGTTGACGGTCCTGAGCGAAAATACGACTATACTTACGTTTGGCGGCTGCACGTTCAGCTGTTGAGCAACCTGTAAGTAAGCTAGTAGAAGCGAACAAGGCTGTTACTACGGTAGCGATTAACAATTTACGCATGTAAATTTCCTCAATATAAAAGCTTACAAAAAAAGCCATACTCAATTATTTGTGAGCTTTATTACCACATAAATAACGTAAAGCCTTAAACTGCAATACTTTACATAATGGCAACACGGAAAACTCAAAACTGGAATGAGTATACAAAATACCAGCAAAGAATTATATCTAAAGCAACCGGGATTGTCAATAGACAATATAATTAATAGGGCTAACGCATGAAATTTAATTGTGCCATTCCCGCCCAGACGGGAATCCAGTTCTTCGAGCCAAAAATTGTGATTTGAATTTCCTGCCCCCCATCTCACCGGGTGGCCGTGGTCTGGCGCAGCCAGCCCGATGGCATGATACCGCAAGCACCCGGCGACATATCCGTGTGCTATTCTTATATCCCCCTCCCCTGCCACTAAAAAATCTCACTCCCAATAAATGTATCTACAAAACAGTCTTAAATTCGGCCACGATTGCAGCGGGAAAATCTGATGCGATAACAGCCTGACAGATCGCGATTCCACTTGCACCTGAAGCAAATACTGCCTGGGCATTTTGCGGGGTGATCCCGCCGATTGCAACTATCGGCTTATCGGTGAAGTTGGCTATGGATTTAATCATTTCGCAGCCAACCGGTGCGACATCGGTCTTAGTACCACTAGGATATATCGCCCCGATTGCCAGATAGTCGACATCGAGAGCAGATTGAGCTTCAGCGATAGAATGAGTGCTTTTACCGATAATCATATCATGAGAAACAACTTTGCGTGCGGCATCAACAGGCAAGTCACCCTGCCCGAGATGGATGCCATCAGCTTTGGCAAGGGTCGCGATGTCGGGACGATCATTAACAATAAATAATGCGTTGGTGGCATGGCAAAGCTCTGATAGCTCATAAGCCAGATCCAAAAGCTGAGAATCGGTTTTATCTTTTTCACGCAATTGAATACAATCGACGCCGGCATCAAGAATTTGTTTAGCTACATCGATAATTGGTAATTTACATAATGATTCAGTAAGCAAAACGTAAAGCTTTACATCTTTAAATCGAACCGAAGGGTCAGCATAAGTGAGCAATTGTTTTTCAAGTTCATAAGATTGATAGCGAATGGATTCTATTTGGGCGGCAAAGACTGCATTATCGATCTTGCCATATTCTTCGATTACACGCAACGCTTCGCTCAGCCGTTTAGCTGCTGCAACTAATACATTATAAGCACCTGGACGCACAGCTTCGGACTCGGTGGTAACAGTAGTTCCAACATCACCGGGAGTATTACGGGAATTGAGCAGGTCCGCCAGTGGAAAAAGTTCCATGGCCTTGCATAGCTGGTGGCGAAGATGCTTTGCCATTGAACTCAGTGAAGAATTATCCAGAACAAAACGGGCGTAATCTTCCATGGTTCGCAAGGCTTCGCGACTGCGATTGAAATTGGCATCTATGATTCTTAATATTGAATTATTCATAATTTGGTATCATTTAGCTATATGAAGCAAAATTCAGGTAGGATGGGCTATGCCCATGCTGATAAAAATCATATCGCAATAGCGATACCGGTTGTTGCGTTTTGCTTCACTTGTCTAAAATATTACCATAATTTTTCATATATGTACAGGTCTTTGTATGGTGAACGAAAATCTTGTCTGGTAATCATATTTCCGGCAAAAAACAGCGGCAAGCGGCAGCGCCCCGCTAAGTGACACCCGCAGATGCGTTTCATCACTACGCCAACAATCACAAAACACCTATTATTTTCCAGTAAATTTACATTTCAGCTTTTTCAGCATGGATACAATGTGAGCCATGGGACGCCAATTAGCCCGTCGCTACCGCTTAGGGCTGCTTTGCTTGGCATTGTCAGGTGATGCCAGAAAAAAACCTAAAACCATTTTAATAATCGTTAACTCCAGCCCAATCAAATCCGCCTCTATCCGCCTAAATCCGTCAAAATCCGTTTGCTATTCTTATATTCTCCCCCACCACCAAAAAATCTCACCCTACTTTTGCATTGCCTCCTCAGCGTGGTAGCTGCTGCGGACAAATGGGCCTGATTCAACTTTGACAAAACCCATAGCCCGGGCCTGATCACCTATGGCTTTGAATTCTTCGGGAGTATAATATTTCTGAACAGCGATATTATCTTTGGTTGGCCGCAGATATTGGCCAATCGTTACCATCTGGACACCGGCACTTTTCAGGTCGGTAAGCATCTCAGTTATATCTTCTGAATTTTCCCCCAGACCCAGCATGAATCCGCTTTTAACTATCGGTCCATCTTGGGCATCTGCCATATATTTCAAAACTGATAATGAACAATCGTAGTCAGCGATCTTGCGAATCTCCTTGGTGAGCCGACGGGGAGTTTCAATATTGTGATTAAATACATTACAATTAGCCGCCAGTATGATGTCCAGACAATCGGTATTACCCTGAAAATCCGGGGTAAGAACTTCAACTGTAACCAATGGGCATTGCCGCTGGAGAGTTTCAATGACATCGGCAAAATGAGCTGCTCCGCCATCAGGCAAATCGTCACGGGTAACAGAAGTTATCACAACATGCTTAAGATTAAGTTTATCGACAGCCTGAGCCAGCCTTTGCGGTTCATCTGCACTTAAAGGCTTAACATCACCATGGGCAACAGCACAAAACTGGCAATTGCGGGTACAAACCTCACCCATAATCATAAAGGTAGCGGTGCCACAGGAATAACATTCACCCTGATTAGGGCATCGAGCGCTGTGACAGACGGTAGAAAGCTTGAGTTCTTTTAAGGTATTTAGTACCCGGGCGAATTTCTGGCCCGTCGGCAACGGACGCTTGAGCCAATGTGGCAGTCTTTGATGTTTATCAGTCATAAAATATAAGTCTTTATGTTTTATAATTAAAAAAAGCCCGTCGAGCGTATCGACGAGCTTAGAGTCAGTCTTTTTAACGCTGTGGCTGATTATATCATATTTTCATAAGCCACAACAATGTTTTTTCTTTATAGCGGGCGAATCCAGACATTGCGAAAACGAACCGGGTTACCATGGTCCTGGAATTTTAGCGGCAAGGCATCAGCATGGGCAATATATTCTGACCTTCTTTTGTGCCAGGTAGTACCTTCAATTACCCAATGATCCTGAACCAGAACACCATTATGCAAAACGGTTACCGTCGCAGGTTTCACAACTTTGCCATCTTTGAAATGTGGCCGATGGAAGATTATGTCATAAGTTTGCCATTGGCCGGGCTTTTTGCAGGCATTGACCAGTGGAGGACTCTGGCCATAGACCGCAGCAGCATAGCCATCAGCATAAGTTTCATTTTCATAACAGTCCAACACCTGAATTTCATAAGTGCCCATCAGGAAAACCCCGCTATTACCGCGGCCCTGACTGTTACCGATAACATTCGATGGGGCTGCCCATTCAACGTGGAGCTGACAATCGCCAAAAGAATCCTTGGTTCGGATATAACCAGCGCCTTTGACCGATTCCATAACACCATCTTTGATTATCCATTTGGATGGACTGGTGCCATTATTGTCACACCATTTATCCAAATTTTTGCCATCGAAAAGAACGATAGCATCAGAGGGAGCTTTGCCGACGGCATCGTCGGTGCTAAAGGTACCTGGAGTGATAATTTTAGGTTTGGGACGACTATTGTCATGAACACCCCATTTATATTCTTTAATCAATTCAGCGGCCTGAAGCGTAACCAACATAGCAGCAACAATAACACCAGCAATGAGAATAAAACGTTTAGTTTTCATTTTTGTACCTTTCATTAATCGAAATAATATTAGCCAATTGATATTAAGGATATCTCTAATAATTTATACCTATATTGGCGGTTCAGGTCAATCAAGAACAATGCGATTTATCTTGTTTTGCAGCAGGTTTTTTTACTTCCACTTTACGTTGTAAATTATCTACCAGCCAAAGCCCGAAAGCTGTTAAGAATATACCAACAACTAGTAATTGCCACATATTACCGCCATGCTGGATGATACTTTTGCCATCGGCGGATTTGTAGAATGCATCAGCCGCCATATATACACCATTAACAATCAGACAAAAACAAAATAAACCAAAAATAAAATTCAAGCCCGGTATCTTAAATACCCGCCAAAGCAGATAAATGATGCCCGGAAAAACCACTCCCCCGGCAAAACCAGACCATGCGACAATCAGTGGATGGGGATTACAGATAAGATCAGTACGAGATAGCTTCAATAAACCAAAAACTACCCGATCGACTTGCCCCCCAGTAACCCATGAACCCGCGACATGGCCAAGTTCATGGACAGCCATCATCACATACCAATAGATAACCAAAATCAAAATCAGTTTTATTACCTTACTCATTCATATAATAATCTCCCAATGGAACAATTTTAGCAATAGAAAATCATATGACATTAGCCATCTCAAGCTAATTTCCAAGATAAGCCGTTTTTATTGATCCAATATTAAAGCAATATATTAAGGGAATCTGCGTTAATCGGTAATAATCCATTAAATCCTTGACTAATATATTTGCTTCTTGTGGCTGAAATGCCACAAATAATTATGGATATACAAAATATTCTTTAATAAAAAAACAGGCGTATTCCTCAAGCGAACGGCCAACTGAAGAGCTAAATCCAGTAGTGTTCAGCTGTGAAATACGCCTTAGAGAACCGAAGTTCTCACAACATTTTCCTACCCAAACAAACTATTTTCCTCAAAATAGAGAGTAAACAATATTTTATCTTGACGCACAAATACCGCTATTATCAGGCTAAATTTAAGCCATTGCGATTTAACCAGAGCTTTAATTTGATATGCGAAAGCCCTGCGTCAGCAAGATCACTAACCCCTGTCGAATCAATCCTTATAAGTTAACAAAGTAACTACTATCTTCATTAAATATTATACAAAGTCACACCAGCAGCCCCAAGGCCAATAATGTTTTTTGGCAGCACATAATAAAAAAATATACCCATAAGGTTCGTCTGTAGCGATTATAACGATTAAGAAAACCTGCCTTAGGATAACAAAATACCCAGTTTAACAAGCGCCAAGATAATATTAACGCGCATCAAAAAAGGCGGGCGACACTAAGCCACCCACCTTGGATATCTAAACTATTACACTATCTACAAACAATCAGGATTTGCTGCATCACTGCACTGGAGCCATTGTGAAACTAAAACCATAAAGTCTTCCAGATTGACATAGCAATCTTTATTGATATCGCCAGTGAAAAAAACATCGCAATTACTGACATCGCCAACAACAGCTTCATAACTGGTGCCGACACGAATTTCATCAACAGACCACAAGGCATTTTCCCCAGCAGTCATAGCTATACTATCAATAATCGATACCGCATCAATATCACCTGATGCTGTCCAGTAATTGCCAGATTCAGCATTGACAATTTTCTGACCATCAACAAAAGCCTTAACGTAAACCTTATCCGCCTGCAATTTAATCACAAGATAGTAAGCTTTAGTTTTATTGATAAAGTCGGTATCAGTAACTGCTATAGAATTAACAGTCAAAGCCTCGGCACTGTTAACACCAAAACTGCATTGGACATCACCCTGGGCATCTTTTAGCTCAAAAGTAAAATCTTCATCCGCCATATCATCAACATTATCACCTTTGGCGCTAACCAGCATCGAAACATACAAAGCATCCTGGCTGGCCATATCAACCGGATTTGCCATTTTCCTCACAGTCGTATCACCGCTAAGGTCAACTCGCCCATCCCCACTGGCAAAAGACAAACCGTCAAAGCCAACACTTACACCTTCAAATGCCGGACCAGCTGACCATGAACCGCTAAAGCCCAAACCCGCACGCCTGCGGTCGATTTGATTATTAAAACCATCATAACATAATAAATCAGTTGAATGGCCATTGCCTTCTATCATCTCCATACCAAACTGCAATAGTCGAATTTTCGTATAGCCATCAACTTCATAGAAAACCGCGACATTGCCATTGACAAGCTTGTCAACCACTGTATAAGCAGCAGAGAAGTTTTCCAACTGGACAGGATTAATAAAAGATTTACCTTCATCATAGCTGGTCCACAACCCAACATTAACTCTACCTGAAGCAGAACCGGCAGGATTACCCAAAGGACCAGCAATAACAATTCTGTCTCGGTCATCGCCATCACGCTTAGCTGAAAAGCGGTCTATCCCGTAATCACATACAACCGAAGGAACATCGCCAGCGGTGTAATCGCCCCAGGTTTGTCCGCCGTCAGAGCTGTAAAATCGCGGTCTGGACGAACCGGACCATGGCCTGCCATCCCACATCAAATCACCATTGGTCAACTCCACCATTTCTGATTCATTAACACTGGGTGAGCCAGTCTCAGCACCGATATGCCATGTCAAACCATTATCATCACTATAGATTGGTGCGCCATTGTAAGAACCACTGCCATTTCGATTATGACTGGCCATAATAAGCCTGCCATTTTTAGCAGGGTCATTTTGATATTTAAGCTGAATAGCAATACCTGGCCCAGTGTTAACTACATGCCAGGTGGAATCTTTAATCTGCTGATTAATATTAATTGGTATTGACCAGCTAATGCCATTATCATCGCTATACATGTGAAAACAAACCGATGAAGTATCATCCATCGCTACCGGCACAGAAGCCTGACCGACACGGGTAGGCCATTGCGTATAAAGCAAATGCACCCGCCCGGTAACATCGTCAACGACCAGTCTTGGATCAGAATAATCAAAGCCAGCGGTATCATTAACATCAACATAATCCCCCCAGGTCAGCCCCCCATCAGTAGATCGTCTTACCACCATAGCAATATCACCTGAAGCTCCAGGGTCGCCGGTATTAGGCCTTCCTTCAGCTGCGCCAATAATTGAACCATCCTTACAAACTGTCATACTGGGAATACGATAAACAGCATGTCCGCCCTGACCATTGACAAAAGCATCACTGGAATTAATAATGGCATCATTATCTTCAATATTTACATCTACATACATTTCCACGCCATTAAATTCACTATCAGCACTTGAGGCACGATTGATAATCAAACCACTGTGGAATCTTTCCAGTATATCATCATCAACAGCTGTCACATAAACACTCTGTGCTGTATCCCAATTAGAGGTAGTAAAATTCAGTTCAACAGCTACACCCGACCCGGCACCCAGATCAAGATCACTACCATCGGCGCCCCAGGGATCAACAGTCACTGTCACATCTGCTGTGGGCTGTTTTTTCAAGACAACACTATATTCAAATGCCGTTGCGTCACCTTCCCTTAAGTTAAAAGGAAAATTCCCCTGCAACTCCATCACGGGCTGACGTTGAATTATAACATCATCGACACCAACCCAGGCCGCCGAACCGGCATACAAACCCAGATCAATAAATTCAATAAAAAGCCTGTCGCTGGCATTCAATTGCCCGGTAGTAAAATCGCAAGTGAAAATATGGTCCTGTTTAGAATTGTCTATTTCCCAGTCATCGCCATGGGTCTGGATTATTACCGGGCCACCTATAACAGAAACAGCGCTTTGATAATCCGCTCCGATTAATAAATTATAACTTACTGACATCTGACGGGAACCAACAGAAGTTTCCGAGACAATCGCCGCCGAAAAAGTATAAACCAAACCTGACTGCAACTGAATCGCACGGGAAACCAGACCACTATCATCAACATTGGTAATCCAAAGCTTCGTACCGCCAAAATTACCGGTGCTAAATATCCGGCAGGCACTGGCATCGGTAGTATTAGTACCAAACCAGTTACCGCTGGCAATGCCACCAATCGAAAAATCCGCAGAATATTCTACATCATAATCTTGGAAATCTTCATAGAAGACATAATTCTGCCCAAAGGCAAAACCTGAAAAACAAAGTAAAACAACGGTAATCACAACACTAAAACTAAAACAATTTCTCATCTTTTTCTCCTTACAATGAAAAAAACAAAACTTAAGCCCATTGCAGGCCTATACAAATTAAAAGTACCAGCAATTCACAACACTACTGAAAACCCCTTGCGGGCAATACTTTCAACATTGAATAATAACATATTGACACTGTTATTTCAACACTTTAATCCATATCTGCCCGGAAAATACAACGATTACATTTGTATCGATTGTAATGATTACAACACTAAAACAGGCTCTGCCAGTCAAAAACTCCAAATCAATTTAAATAAACATGAACTCTTACCCAATCAGATCCGCGAAAATCCGCCCGATCCGCAAAATCCGCGTTCTATATCTTATATTTTTTCCAGCCAGCAAATAATCTCTCTCACCCCAAATGCATCAATCGGTCAGTTTAAGTTATTTATTCCAATCCGACAGATCAACACCAAGAAGATGCTTAATGAAAAATCCCCGACGTTTGCGTTCACCATAACTGCCACCATCGCCATGGCCAGCTCCAGGAAGAAACACTAATTCAAATTCCTTGCCAGCTTTGATTAATGCGTCGGCTACCCTCAAAGTAGACTCAGGCGGAACATTGGTATCCAGTTCACCGACAATAAGCATAAGCCTGCCTTTGAGTTTGTGGGCATTGGTAACATTTGACTGTTTTGCATAATGGTCACCAACAGGATAACCCATCCATTGCTCATTCCACGAAGCTTTGTCCATACGGTTATCATGACACCCACAGGCAGAAACCGCTACCTTGTAAAATTCCGGGTGAAATAATAATGCACCAGTGGAACTTTGCCCCCCCGCTGACCCGCCATAGATCCCTACACGAGAAACATCGACATAATCATATTTTGCGGCCAATGCTTTCATCCAGGCTATACGATCAGGAAAACCAGAATCTGCCAGATTATGCCAACAGACATCATGAAAAGCTTTGCCGCGATTTGAAGTGCCCATACCATCACATTGCACGACAATAAAACCAAGTTCAGCCATTGTCTGTATATGCAAACAGGAAGAGAAATTTTTAGGCACAAATGAACTGTGTGGCCCGGCATAAATATATTCTATTATGGGATACTTTTTCACCGGATCAAAATTTGTAGGCCGACAAACAATGCCCCATATATCTGTTTTGCCATCACGACCTTTAGCAGAAAAAACCTCGGGCATTTGCCAACCGGTTTTTAATAAATCAGAAATATCAGCCTGCTCTAACTGGCAAACCAATGAACCATCAACAACTTTACGCAAATTATGTACCGGAGGGCTGTCGATGCGTGAATAGGTATCAATAATAAATTGACGATCAGGACTGTATTGAATGCTATGATTGCCATTCCCTTCGGTAAGAGCAACCATATCGCTACCATCAAAATTAATTCTATAATAATGAATCAGATAAGGATCCTGGCCAGCATTGACACCACTGGCATTAAAATAAATCTGGCGTTTTTCTTCATCGACACTATCAATGCCACGGACAACCCAATCGCCAGAGGTGATAGCGGTAACTGCTGCCGTAATTCCATCTACCAGATAGAGATGATTATAGCCATCCTTTTCACTTGCCCAGATTAGTCCATTGCTATTATCCAGATAATGAATTTTGTCGCGGTTCCAGCTATTGATAAAGGTTTCGGTCTTTTCATCAACAATATTTCTTACTGAGCCGTTGGCTGTATCAACTTCTACAACTCTAAATCGCTGATGGCCTCTATCTGTGCGGGTAAACCAGAATTTCGCACCGCCATCTTTCCAGAACAAATGAGGCACCCATCCAAAATCCAGAATTTCCTGCTGAACTTTAATCTTATCTTTTGTTTCAAGGTCAAAGATAAACATTTCTCTTCTGGTCAGTTCATCACCAGGCAGGTCATATCGACGTTTATGCAAAATAGCGCGCCCCCCACCCTTTGGCGATGATTCTATGGTATAAACCTCTTTATTATCCCCGGGTGTAGTTTTATAAGCTATGATTTTTTTTGAATCAGGCGACCATGTAGCATCGGCCCAATAACAGCCAGCATTTCCATCATCAGTCAGTCCAATATCTGTAGCATCATTTTTATTTTCACGAACAAAAAGATTATGATCTCGAACAAAGAATCGCCATTGACGCTCGGGAGAGCTATCATTTCTTCCCTGCCGCCTGGCCCTGTTGCCACGTGGCTGTTCGCTGTCATTTTTTTGCTCTTGCGGATTTTCGATTTTAACACATTTATAATCGCTTAAATTGCAGTTGAGTTTTTCTTTACCAACAACAAATTCAATAGCTGTGCCAGAATCAACAAAATCAAAAGTATCGAAAGGAAGATTATCACCATCAACATCTTTACCAGTCAAAACAGCTAAGCCAGCGGCCAGTTTCTCATGATCGAACGCCGCAACCTTTGTAGCCTCGGCCACATCGACCAGAATAAATTCTTTCTTATTTTCAGCTAATTGCTTGCGATACCAGAATTGATTACTATCCAGCCAGCTCGGTTTAATTTTACCATTTAGCATTTTGCCACGAGTGATTTGCCAGAGATTATCCGCCCGCCGATAATCCTCCTTAGAAACATCTGCAAAACAAAAACAACAAAAACTTAAAACTCCTACCAAAGCCAATCTCAATGAACTCATTTATATAATCTCTTTTCTAAGCCAAAACAAAAATAATATACTCAAATTGACAGAGCATTATCTGTAAATACATTTCCATAACTTTGTATCATTTTAGCAGGTAGGATGGGCTCTGCCCATGCTGATAAAAATCATATCGCGATAGCGATACCGATTGTCGCCTATTGCTTAACTTGGCTAAAATGTCACACAACTTTTCACTTTTAACTATGTAGTTTTTAACTTTCAAACTGACCATCGGGCAGCTTTGAATAATATACTGCAATAACTCCTTTATTTATTTCTTTACCAGCATTAATCGGCGAATAAATTTGCTTTTTTTATCTTTAATCCGTAATATCCGTTGAATAATGACTTAAGGGTATCTCTAATAATTGCTTTCGTAGCGAGAACGAAATATTTTGTTTGCTGGCAAAGAACAAAGAATCGTGCATATTTGTAGATATTCGCGGTTTTTTGTTCGGCAGTCCAGCGGACAAAAGATTCGTTCGCAGTAGAAATTGAATTTTTAGAGGTTCCCTTAAACAGGCTTGAATTTTCTCATCAATTTGGGTATCATTGTAAGTATGAGTATTAAGATATTAAAAATAAGCGTCTTTATTGTTTTATTATCTGTTTTACCCCTCTGGGCTCAGGAAGATTCTACCACAGTAGACAAACTCACCGAGCCAGCTGGTGCTACCACCCCCAAATATGATGTCAAGCCAATAGACGCTTATGGCTTACAGCAAAAAGATTTTGACAAAATCAGCAAACACCTTGCCGAAAATCCTGTTAATGTCTTAGTCCCTACCCAAAACCCTCAACTGGAAAAAATCACCAAAAATCAACGATACCTCCTTGCCGGGTGGGCTTTTGCGATTATTTTGCTGGGCTTTATCATGTGTCGATATTTCTATATCCAGTTAAAATTGTTCAAAAGCGGAGAATTATTCTTCCTTATTCTGGGTATTTTTGGCGGAATCGCGGGCATTGTTTTAGCTTGTGCAATAATTGCTTGTATGTATCTGCATTTGGCAACGGCAATATGCTCTTTTATCGCAGGTTTTATTATTGTGGGTTTTCTGCCGGCCCAAAGCGATGGCATACGGGTCAGTCTCATAGGAGGTAGGCCCAAAACAACTCCTGAAAAAATCACCCCGCCAGTAAAAGAACCTACAGTCAAGGCCATCAAAGAGTTACAGTCAGTAGTACAGCAGGAAAACAAACAAGAAAAATACGTACCCCTCCCTGTTGGCGACGATAACGATGATGAAGATGACGATTATCTCACCGAAGAAGAAAAGCAGGATTTAGAGCCAAAAGACCAATTCCAAGATGAAAGCAAACTGTTAGCTGAAGTGGAATATGATAATTCTAACTATAATAAAAATAACAATCCCAATGATGGCTCAAAGCTTATTTTATAGAGTATCTCCAATAATTGCTTTCATAGCGAACACAGGTCCTAAATGAATCGAAGAAATTTTTTAAAAGCCGCAGCATTAGCTGTTGTCGCAAGCGGATGTGCAGGAAATTTTCCAAAACCAAATAAAAACAAACCCAATATTATCTTGATAATGGCTGATGATATGGGCTATTCAGATATTGGATGTTTTGGTGCAGAAATCAAAACCCCAAACCTCGACAAGCTGGGTTTTGGCGGCAAACGCTTTACTCAATTCTATAGCATGGCTAAATGCAACCCAACACGTTCGGCGCTCTTGACCGGTTTGTTTATGGGCAAAAAAAACGCCGCTAACGCCATCCCGCTGGCAAAACAACTCAGCAAAGCAGGCTATTACACCGCAATGAGCGGCAAGGAACATTTCGATGGCTGGGTACCCAAAAGCTGTTATGCCGAAAATGCTTTTGATGATTCTTTTAAGTATTGGGCGATCAACACTTACTTTGCCAAACCTGATGGCAAGTTCAGTAACAAATTCAAACTCAACGGCAATGTTATCGAAGAAAAGGATTTGCCAGTAAACAACCCCCCTTTGTACAAAACCGATTTAGCTACAGATTATGGCCTGGAATTCTTAGATAATGCAAAAAAAGCGGACAAGCCTTTCTTTTTGTATATGCCTTATCATGTAGCTCATTATCCCCTGCAGGCTCGCGATGAAGATATAGCAAAATATCGCGGTAAATACAAAAAAGGCTGGGATGTCATCCGCCAGGAAAGATTCGAACGTCAAAAACAACTAGGCGTTATTGGGAAAGATTATAAATTGAGCCCACCGGAAGATAATATTAACAAATTCCGCGGACCCTATCGAAATAATATTTACAAATATCGCCAATGGGACAGCCTCGATGAAAATGAACAAAATGAACTGGATCTGGAGATGGCAGTTTTTGCCGCAATGGTGGATCGCATGGACCAGAATATCGGGCGACTGTTAAACAAGCTTGACGAAATGAAAGTGCGGGACAATACCCTAATCATGTTTTTATGCGATAATGGCTCCTGTCCTTATGATTCTAATAAGGATTTTTCAATCCCACCGGGTCCGGCTGAATCATATCGTTCACTTTGTGCGGCATGGGCTAATGTGGGCAACACCCCGTTTAGATATTATAAGCAATATGGCCATGAAGGTGGGGCAAAAAGCAATTTCATCGCAAATTGGCCTGGAATTATCAAATCAGGATTCTGCCATGATGTAAGTCACCTGGTTGACATTTATCCGACACTGCTGGACATAACAGCAACCCAATATCTCGCGACAGTAAAAAATAAGCCCATGCCCAGACTGGATGGCAATTCCATGCTACCATTATTCAAAGGACAAAATCGCAATGAACCTGAAATAATTATTTCAGGATATAGTGACCGTTTTAGAATGGTACGATTTGCCGATTGGAAAATCGTAAAGGTCAATGGCGGTCCATGGCAGCTCTACAACCTGCAAGCCGACCCGACGGAGCTGAACAATTTAGCCGATGCCAAAAAAGAAAAAGTTAAAGAGCTGGAACGCAAATACAATACCTGGCTGAAGAACAATGGAATAACTACAGTTAAAAAGAAAAAAATTCGCTCGCAGTAGAAATCATTTTTTTGATGCCCCCTTAAGGAATAACCTGGAATATAACAAGCCAACTCCCATAATATGGCCACAGAATACTCTCATTTAGCGCAAAGAAAAACCCCGAAATAATTCATCCCGGGGTCGTAGTATTTGCATGCAAAATCAGTTTACCTGAAATATCCTACATTATAAACCAATGAAGAATCCAGAACCTGACCATAAGTATGAGTCGTATGGGCCTGAGCCGCATAAGCAACCATCTGGGCCAGAATAGTTGGATTAGCATCACCAATATCATTTTTCTCTTCAATGTCAGTGCTTAAATTATATAATTCCCAGTTGGTTGTATCGCTGGTTGGCCGGACTGCTTTCCAGTTGCCCATTCTTACCGCCCGCTGATTTAGATATTCCCAGTATAAATATTCATGCTGTTTTTGAGGTTTGCCAATTTTAGCTTCGCCTAGCAGTGTCGGCACAAAAGAGATGCTATCAATATTATCAGCTGGTTTAACTCCTGCTAATTCTGCCAGAGTTGCCATCACATCAGCAAAACTACATAAGTGATCGGTTGTGGTATTTGGTTTGATTTTACCGGGCCAGCGGACAATATAAGCTGATAAAATTTCATGAGCAAAGAGAATACTTTTTTAACATGCTCAACCAGGAACATTCATTTAATTTTTGAAATACCGCATAACCTCAGACTTCCTCAAAATAAAAATATATGAACGGGGGTGGCAGCGCCCTGCGCAGCAACCCGAAACCCAATCCGTCTCAACCATTAAATTGCATTGGACCAATCTCCTCTGGCCCACAAACCCGCCCGTTGGCCCTCAGCCACGCTGTTTTTATCCCATCATCTCCAAAGCCCCAAAACTATCATAATAACATTTTTCACGCTCAATACAAAAAATAAAACCCAAACCTGCCCCAATAAAAATCAACATGAGCGCAGCGAACTCCACAACCCAGCCCACCAACTAACACCCACCCATCGCCCGCAGCATATCAAATCATCGCCAACACAAACCAACAAAAATAAAACAAAGTCGCCCCAGCGACACCAACCTCTTACTCTCTTGCCGCATCGCTGCGCTGACGAGTTTTCCAGCTTTTGATGGTTGTATCTATT
>JAEIOG010000088.1 GCA_016342495.1 Phycisphaerae bacterium | reverse complement strand
CCCCAAAAAAAAGCTATTTTTGCTACCGCAAATCAGCTTAACACACCTATTCCCTAGACTATGGGATGGTTGTGTTTCAATCTTATTAATGAGCCAGCTGGCGTTGATGCCAAAACTCATGCCAGGGTCATTGAGCTTTTAGTTAAGGCAATTCGCCGGGAATCACCCCAGCGGCTCATAATTGCCGATGGCAGGGATTATGCATCCACTGTCTGTGCGGAACTTAAAAGACTTAATATTGCCCAGGCAACCCGTGGCTATCGACCTATGCCGCTGACTCATTATCGGGCCAGCTGGGTGGCAAATTCTGATTCTTTCAGTATCCCTGAATGGCCAATCTTAGCTACCTGGCAGGGCTATCTCTATTCCAAGGCAAAACCGGAATTTAGCAGTCCGCTTATAATTGAAACTCATCTTAAAAAACCTGCAAAGCTAAAAATCAAGGTGGCGACGGTTTCCGGTCCTAATAAGCTTTGCTGCAGAGTTGATGGTAAAATTATCTGGCAGCAGACTTTTAACCCCGGCCCGGGCCAGGGCCCATGGCAAACCGTTGTCCATCAGCCGCAGTGGGGCATTTATCAGAATATTTACAATAAAGACTATTTTATCGATATCCCTGCCAATACCAAAACCATTGAACTATTACTGGAATCCGGTGACTGGATGAATTTTAACGGATTATCGATAATGTATTCAGATAAAGAAGTATCTCAGGAACATAAACTGAAAATTCAACCGCAATGGGGTTTTAAATGCCCAATAATCAAATATGATCCTGCCAATAATATTTCGCATTTTGCTGGTCCGGCACCTGTTGATGGCCAATCGCTTTGGGATGATCATTTGAAGGCCTGGTATGATCTTTCCAGAGAAAAAACCGGTGTCATTGTGGGTGAATGGGGATGCCACAATAAAACCCCTCACGATGTTACCTTGCGCTGGATGGAAGATAATCTTAAAAACTATGCAAAAGCTAAGATAGGCTGGGCTTTATGGAATTTTAAAGGTTCTTTCGGGATAATAGATTCTGAGAGAAAAGATGTTCAGTATGAAGATTTTCATGGCCATCAGCTGGACCGAAAGATGCTTGAGTTATTGCAGAAATATTAAGGCAATCATGTTTTTCACGAAGGCCTTAATTATTGCAAGTTATTCTTCTATTTCACCGGTCAAAGGTTCTGAACCGCTATGCAGGTCATAAGAGCCTAAGTTAAACTTAAGCCACTGCTGATTACTACTGATCCGGATGGCATCATCACTGGAATCAAACTGGATTGGTTTATCGGGTTTGCCCAGAGCGATAATTTCATCGGCTTGCTGGTCATAAGTAAATGACTCGCTGGCAAAGAAGAATATATTACTATCATCAGAAGCCATGCGGAAGACCACATCGCCTTGAGCTTTGACAATTAGATTCTTATCTTCGCTGGTCTTATCCTTGACAAACATCCCACCGAAATTGCCTGTGATAATCATAGAATCACAATGCAGCAGGGCGGTGTTCTTATTCCATATCAACTGTTGATTTTCATCATAAGGCAGCTGGTCATCAACCAATGGTACATGATGCAGTGCAATGCCATCATTAAGCGTTATGGTTTGAGTGTCATATTGGAGCTGACCGGTAAAATGAATCAGGTTATAGCCCGGCTCGGTGCTGCTGAATAAACCAGATGGCTGCGGAGCGGTTTTTACATCAAAGTCAGCGACGTTGAAATCTTCCAGACTGGTAATGGCTTGTTGCTCTTCCTGAGCTACCGGGAAGTTAAAGGCATGAATCCAGCCTTCGCCATCGACCAGTAATGTTTTTTCAAAGATGATATTACCTTTTTCATCAAGTTTATCTGTCGCATTATTATTTAAAGTGATTTGCTGAGCCTGCATAGCAACCTGTTGGCTTAAATCCTTAGTTACTGGGTCATACTCAATGCTTTCCAGAGAGACCATGTCGGTATTGTCAGTAACACTCATGTCACCATCGGTTCGTGTGGCGATGAAGTTTTTGAGATTGCGGGTCTTTTTGCCATCAGCTTTGATGAATTCTTCAAAACTGATTGTCATAACCGGGCATTTAATAACTGTCGATGAATATTGTTCAATTGCGGTAGCGGTCACATCTCTGAAAACGATTTTCTGTTCATCTAATATGAAGTCAGCGCCATTATGCCAGTTGATATTGATTTCCAGGGGTTCTGGACTTATGTTGCCATCAAGTTTGGTCTTGCTGAGAATCGCTATATTACCAGTGTCATTGATAGTGCAGATGTTTTTGGCCGTATCCATTTCGATATGTTCACCCAGCAGGGTGATTTTGTCTGCTTTAGTGCCATCTGCGACTTTCTGATCGATATAGTCGATTTGGGCCTGTTGGCCGGGCCTGGCAGCAAGGGTCCAGGAGCCGCTGGTTCGCAAGTCATTGTCACTTGCACCGATGATGCTATGGCCACGAGCTTCAAAACCATTTTCATTATCGCAAATATATACCTGACCATCAATATCATCAGCTTTGAGAATTGCCTGGCTTAATTGGCGGTTTTTTAATAAAGCCAACAGCTTGTCTGCTTTGTCGCCGGCTACCAGGGCAATAGCCGGGTCGACATTTCTGAATTTCAGTACAATACTGCCCGGCGAATTCATTTGGTATATTTCAGTCTGTAGATCAACTTTTCCTATGGCGGTTACGATAAGTTCATTATTTTCCTTGCTGTCGCCTTCAAATGCGATGTCCAGCGACTCGCAACTGAATGAATTTGTCAGATTCAGGTATTCTTTATTGGTGGCTGTTAAAACTTCAATGTTATTTCTGAACTGCATCAAACGCAATAAGTCAAGGGGCTTGCCTTTTTCAACCAGAACCGCATCGGCTGTCTTTTTGGCCGGCTGCCAGAAATCACTATGTATGCCATTGGCGATGACTTTTGTATATGATATTCCGGTGTCTTCTACGGTTTCAAATCTGGTTTCAACCCTGTCGATAATATTTATTGATTTAATATAAATCTCTGGTTTAGTTTTATTGCCAAAGGCATTGGCTATATTTGATTCTGGATACAGGGCAATTTCGACCTGGTTTTCATAATCCATTTCAATTGGCGTTGGCGGTCTGGCTTCTTTAGCTTTATCTGTAGTTGTTTCCGGCAGGGCGGCACCATCTTTATACAACATACGCACCTGACCGGGGCCAAACAGTCTGATCCAGTTTTCTTTTTGCTGCTGCCATATTACAATTCTATCATTTGCCGAGACATATTGATCTTCACTTATTGAAAGTTCAACAGCCTTATCGGATTTACTTTCCAGAACCATATGATTATATAAGACCATATCATTTTCAATCATCATCCGATTAAACACAGCCCGGTCGCATTTGAAGGTATCTAAGCCTTCGGGTTTATTCTGCGAGAATTCTGTAATTGTAACGGCTTTGTTATTTTCAAGGTTGCCCGTAGCGGTGAATGCGAAATGGTTCTTATTAAAATCTTTTTCCAGCGTGGTTATTTCCAGAGGCCCATCGCAGGTCAAAGTGATAAAATTACTGACAGGTTCAGTCGTATCGTCGTTGGCAGTTGGATCGCTATTATCCTGGGGGGCATCGGCTTCATCTTTGAATTTGTCATCGGCCGGGTCAAAACCGATTTCGATTACAATTGAGTCTGCCGAAATCTTTTGTTGCTTATCTGGCATATCAATGACAACATTTTGCAGCAGGCTTAGCTGATAAGTTGCCGCTTTGGAACGTTTTGGTTTAGCTTCCGGTTTAGTTTTGGTTTCAACAGGCTCAACGGTGGGTTCAGTTTCACTGTTGGTCTCGGCGGTCATTTTAGCCGGGTCGAAACTGCCAGCGTCAAAGCTTATTGATTCAGGTTCTCTTAATTCCAGATATTGCAATCTCTGGTTGATTTGATCAAACTTGATCTCCAGTTTGCTTCCGACAACTTTTACTTTCGGTGATTCAAAAATGATTTTACTGTCAGTTCTAAGATCGGACATTTCACGTCTGAATGTGACATCTGCCATTTGGACACGAAATTCAAGAATAGCATCCTTCTCATTAAAAACGGGAGATTCTGTTCCTAAAGGGAATTTCTGACGATACATTTCGACAACAACATCACCGGTCAGCTTGCCTTGTTCGGGCATCTCACCTTGTTTAAGATCAACCGGAGCAAGCAATGATCGTGCACTGACTCTGACGGTCTGGAAATCCATATAATTTTTGGATTCATCTTTATTGTCCTGATGGATTTTAATTCGAGATAGTTCGGCGACTGGTTTTTTAAGTTCAAGATAACCTTCTTTATTTGGTGTACGCTCTTCAAAACGTATTCGTTCAATACGGCCATTTGCTTTTTTAAGATATTCAAAATCTTCAATGTCACCAATGCGAGTGTCTTCATTACCAGCGACTATCATATCAGTATTGCTGCTATTGTCGGTTTCACCACTGCCATCTGGCTTTTCAATTGTAGATGAATCAATGCCTAACCCACTATTGAAGTGCATATAGACCAGCAATAGCAAAATTATGCCAAGGAATGTCGCTCCCATCATTATTAAGCGTTTACCCATCAGGCCAGATACCTTTCCATAGCTTTATCGAACATCCCCATGGCTTTAATCATTGAGACAATTAATTCGCCCACAGCTCCACTGCCACCGGTTTTTTTGGTTATGTAATCGCAATGGCTTTTAACTTCATCTATAGCATCAGGAACCGTCACAGCATAACCAACCCGTCTTAGCACCGGCAGATCCATTACATCATCGCCGATATAGGCCATCTCTTGGGGATTTATCCCGGATTCTTTTACAAGATTTTCAAAAACGCCGATTTTAACTTTTGCGTTTTGATAGACAAAATCAATGCCAAGCTCGGTCATTCTTCTATCAACTGCCACTGATTGTCTTCCGGTAATGACCGCTGTTTGAAGGCCAAGTCTTTGCCATATTTTCAGCCACGCGCCGTCATGGACATTAAACCTCTTGGATTCATTGCCACAGCTGTCATATATGATCCCGCCATCGGTCAAAACTCCATCAACATCCATTACCAGCATTTTTATATTCAATTTATCAGTCATACTAATCCAATATCTACAGGTTATATCTTTATATTTTCAAATCTTTGTGCTTTGGCACCTTCATATGATTTTCAGTGCCATCACATCCTGCACATCTATTAATCCCACTGGCTTACCATCATTGTCAACCACTGGTAATTCATCAATCCTGTATTTATGCAAAATCGAAAGTGCTTCACTTGCCAGCGTATCGGGTCTGACCACTTTGGGATTAGCGGTCATTAATTTAGTTGCCGGGATTTCATGAATTTTATTTTTCTGCTGCATTATCCCGCGTCGTAAATCACCATCGGTTATGAGTCCGGCCAGTGTGCCATTATCATTTATTAATAATATACATCCATGTCTGAGTTCCGTGTCAGCTTCGGCCAATTCGATCGCCTGCTGTAAGGTACAATCCAGAGGTGCTAAAGGCAGCTTCATACCGCGTGAGAATAATGCTGCCTGTTCGACGGTAACTAATTGTCTTCCCAGCGAACCACCCGGATGGAATTTGGCGAAATCCTGGGCCTGAAAATCTTTTAATTGCATTACTGTCAAAGCCAGGGCATCGCCCATCGCCAGCATACATGTTGTGCTGGTGCTCGGAGCCAAGCCTATAGGGCAGGCTTCAGATAAATCACCGAGCCATAATGTCACATTGCTATGTATTGCCAAAGGTGAATTTTTATTGCCGGTCATTCCGATCATGGGCACATCTTGCTGTTTGAGATGATCGATCAGTTCGACAATTTCGCTACTTTTGCCGCTATAGCTCAGGGCGATAACAATATCATCAGCTCTTAGCCTGCCCAGATCACCATGAATCGCTTCTGCGGCATGGATGAAATGGCTGGGGGTTCCCGTTGATGCCAGCGTAGCTGAAATCTTCTGGCCAATTATTCCGGCTTTGCCGATGCCGGTTAATACCACCGATCCTTTGCAATCCAGCACCATTTTGACCGCATGGGTGAAACTGTCATCTAAGCTTTGGCTCATCACCTTTAGGGCATCAGCTTCCTGATTTATCACTGCGCAGGCACTTCTGGTAATCTTTGCGCTACATAAGTTATTGTTTTTGCTGCTATTTATATCCATTTGTCTTTATTTGCTCTTTATCGTTTATATCCATGTAAACCCAGATTGCTAAGTATTTAACCTTAATTATCCCCGATAAACCATCATCGGTCAAGCCTGCATTTTACAGTTTGTTAAACGATAAAATAATAGTCATAGACAGCATGATATTTCCAGTCGATCCGTCGGAGGGAATATAAGCCAACATTATTACCAACGTCATTAAGTCGCCATCAATTTTTCAAACCCACGTAGCAAACAAATGAGATATTATATATTTATGAAGACAGTAGAGTTAAAAAAACGCTCATATACCCGAAAGTATAGAGCGTTTTAATCACCAAAAGTGAAATTATTTTTAAGCTTTTTTACTAATCTTTTTCCCACCGGCAAATGTTGCTATTCCGCCAAGGCACAAAAGTATTGAAGATGGAACTGGTACAACAGGGTCATCTGATGGCGGAATGGGAATGGGTTCCTCAAATGGGTTATCACAAACAATGGCTTCTTTCATAGGTGAGACATGTCCGCTTACAACATCAACATAGCTGTATTCGTTACCCAGCAATGTCATGTCAATCCGGACTTCATATATGACTTCAAATACCCAGTCAACATCATTGTTCGGATTAGAGTCTATATTAACCAGTGGACTATAAGCTGATTCTGGATTGCTGTAATCTACCGGATAGTTGCCATCCCAGTTGGTTTCAGGGGAATACCCATCAGTGTTAGCGCCATTGCTGAATGCAAAAAATTCAGGATGACTGTTATTATTGTTTAGCCAGTTATATTCCATTGATGTAGAGGTCGTCACTTTATCCGGAGCAATGCCATTTAGTATATTACCGCCAACAAAGGCATTATTTTCGACTTCAACATAATCAAGTTCCAGATCCAGCAAAACCGAACCGTTTGAGTCACAAAAATTAAATCTTGCCAGATCGCTATTGATCAGGTGTTTTAATTCAGTACCTTTTGGCCCCCATCCAACAGAATTATCAATACTACCTGTTTTCTGCCCATAGGTATTGTCCACCAATGCAAGCGGCATCACGAATCCAACTGATAAAAAGCCATTTGCCTGAGTTTCCCAGATTTGACCTTTGACAATGTCATTACTGGCATTGTCCAGCGTGAAGCAGGTATAATGACCGGTTGTATATTCACCAGTTGCAATTTTCCCATCAATGGTTGGTCCAGCTATTAACAGGTGGGAACCTAAAGATATTAAGCACATGGCTACTATGAGAATATATTTATTTGCAATCATAACAATATCCTTCTTCCTTTTATTATGCCATAACAGGCTTGCTATATTCATTTTTACTAGGGAAAACCCCTATATATTGATTATATCACATAAATGGAAAAAGAAAAGTAAAGTTGAAAATAAAATGTAATTTTATATTATTATTTTGATTTTTTTGGGTCCCCAGGGCTTTTTATTGCAAATAAACTTAATGAAACTTAGTTTTGAAGTATGGTTTTAAGCTGGTTCCTGCACCTTCAGGACTTCATCATCATCGGCTATGATCAGGCAACCCGGCGGGACAGTTAAGAAACGTTTATCATCCCAGTTGCCATCGATAAAGTCCCGCAACAGGCTCATCGTGCCTTCGATACTGCGAAATTCCAGTTTTCTTTGCCGGGCTTCCTGACGGGCCAGTTGCTCATATTTCTGGTCAATAGCTAATCCTAACTTGATATATGCCAGTTCTTTATACTGGCTAGTCCAGTTCCCCATCGTTTCCATTATATATCTGGCATTATCTTCGCCATATTTTTTGACATATTCATCATAGGTATTATCCAGACCCAGCTGGTGCATAACCGAGTCATCATCATATTTATCGCGTTCCATCCAGCCACTGCTGCGGTAGAATGTGCGGGCATTCTGGGCGAAAGTATCCATATACTGGCCGTTGCCGCCCATAAAAGCCCCGATACAGTCATGAATTTTGGGGATAATCAGCGGTATCGCATTGGCTTTTATGCCTGCCAGTCCATTATTACATCTGCCATAACCCAGCAGGATCGCCTCGAAATCGCCAGTTACCCCATCAATTTCAGCCTGGATGGTCTGCTGCATTTTCTCGGTGGCGGTATCATGGAGGCCCTTACGCAAATAGGAAGTGCTGACAATATTTTCGCTGGTGGCGGTCAGTAATGCCAGTTCCCGGGTGAATATTTCACAGGTTATCAGTCTGAGTCGCTTGGTATTTTCTATTTGTGGTGATTCATAGTTGCTATTCATAGATATTTTTGCTCCAAAAAGGAAGTTTCGCTTAGATTCTAGTGTGAAATTGAGCAAAAAGGAAAGCTTTTTAAAGGAAATTGGATTAAAAACAATGGGTAAAAAAAAGGCGAATGTAGTATTCGCCCATTGGGAGTTTGTATTAGTGGGTGTGCCTATGTCTAATTTATCGCCAATATGCATCACAAGCGGAATTGGCCGGGTCGCTGCAGGCCAGCCAGTTAGCTACCAGTATGGCCAGATCATCCAGATCGACATCATTATCTGCATCGAGATTGGCACCATTACAGCCAGTTACTCCGCAGTTTACGCTCAGCCAGTTAACAGAGAGGATAGCGAAATCTTCCAGATTTATATAGCAATCGCCACTGATATCACCGGGCAGGAAAACTGTTCCGATTTGGCCGCAGATTGTCGGGACCGGTACAACTTTAAAGGTGGCATTAGTAATGTTTTGAGTTTGGAAGTCAGTAGCGGCAGCTGAAGCATTGGGCCAATAGGTCGCCTCGACAATAGCGACAGTGAGGTCATGGGTGCCCAAAGCGGTAGCGGTAAAGCTGCCTTTGCACAGGGTATGGGGGATATTGTCATTGGCGATATTTAATACCCGGTCATCGGGGAACTGGGCAATGAATATATCTTCCAGGGTAGCTGAAGTTGGGTTAAATAGTCCGCCGCTGGCAAAAAAGAATTTCTCGGCCAGACCAAAGTCAGTATCGGTCAATTCCAGATCAAGCATCAGCGTGCCGGTTGATACCGCCGGGGTCAGAACTTCATTGAAACTGTCAGCTAAGTTCAGCGAAATACCGCCGATGCCCTGATTGCCGCCGGATAGGGCCCAGACCTGAATTTCCCAGTTGACAGTCTGGCCAACAAGGTATAAGGGTTTATCAGTTATTATCCTGGCATTAACCGTGGCGGCCTGAACCTCTGAAATTGAAAAAACCAATGCTAAAATCGCAATTATTAAACGCTTCATTATATATTTCCTCCATCTTCTTCTACTGGATATTATTAATTCTCATTACAAATCTCTGGCCTGAAAGTACAGTGTCTAATATATCATTTTGATAATTATTGATAAGAATTGGTTTTTGGATTTTAACCATTGTTCTGTTAAGCAGTGAATTCATCTGCGGTGTTGAGCTGGTCCTGAAGGTTTCGATTAATTCACGGCCGAATATAACTTTGTCAAATGACAGGGTGCTGTTTACAATGACTGGTGCCTGAATTGCCGGGGTATCTGGCAAGCTGGAATTATCAATTTCATTATCTATGACATCTACCGGGATAATTTCATTGGGTTGTACCAGCATTTCAGCTGGCAGGCTGTATTCCATTGGCAGTCTGGCAGGCTTATAGCCCCATTTATCCTTATCGCTGATGGCTATAGGTGAGACCGCTATCGGTTCAAGTTCAACTGGTTCAACTATGGCGGCACTTGCGGGTTCTTTTTCAGTGGAGACCGCTACCGTTTCAATTTGACTTGTTTGAACCGTTAGATTTGGTGCTGTTTGATTAAAAATAACAGGTTCGGTTGCTGGGGGAGCTGGTATTGGCAGACCAGTATCATCGAAATTCCTTTGCCAGATGAACAGGTCGGCGCTGTTGATTTTTCCATCTAAATTCCAGTCGCCATTGCCGGGGGTATTAGCATTATTTCCAAATGGGTCATAGTTGGTTTTCCAGATGTCGCTGTCAGTTCTGTCGACCTTGCGGTCACCATTGGCATCAGCGAGCATTCTATGCAGTACAAAAGCATGGTCATCACCTTCGGTGCCATCGCTGTTGCCATCTAGCGGGTTGCCCAGACCGTTAGTGATCCCCCAGGCATCCAGGGTAGCTAAGTAATTACCATCGGGTAATTCAGTGCCGGATAGATCCCATGTGGCGGTAAAGGTCAAAGCATTATAAGAAAATTCATCTACGGTCAAACCTGAAAGATCAACTCCGGCATTGATTGTAGTGTTGTACAGAGTTAGTGTATCACTGGTAATTGTTACATTTTCGTTGAACCTGGCAGATATAGTAAAGATTTCCGATCTTTGGATATCGCCATCATTGATAATTGTTTCTTCTACCTTGGGGCCAGTTAAAACCACATCAAAGAATTTGACATAATCATCACCGCCGGTGCCATCACCATTGCCATCGAGTTTCAAAGCGGCTAAGTCATGGATGCTGGTGGTGCCTGAAATAGTAAAGCGGTATTGGCCGCTGACCAGGTCAACTCCGCCATCGATAGGCAGGGTGACTAATGTAGAACCAGCCATATAGATGATGTCATGGATACCTAATACAACATCGTCGAAGGTATCGAAAACGCCATCTGCCCCTGAGCAACGCAGGTCATAATTAGCAATAGCGGTGGCATCAATCGGGTTAATAGCTTCGCTGAAGACTACCTGCACTATGCCATCGCGGAGATTGGCAATAGCTGAAGTCTCAATTTCAGTTGGGTCGACGCTGACAACCGTTGGCGGGGTGGTATCTGAACTGGAACCGACAAATTCATAAGCGCCTATGTCGGCTATACCGGATTCAAAGACAAATTGCAGGGTGTCAGCATCAGTTAAGATTGGCTGGGTGTTATGAGAAGTTATTTCATAATGGGCACTATCGCCTGCTGAAATGCCAACTGTAGGAGTAAGGTTTGTATTGCCAGCGCCATAGTCGAATTGGATTTCGCCAGTTGAGAATAATTTAATAGCAAAGTTGACATCGCTGTCATCTGCTTTATTTGTGGCTTTCCAGCGAATTGTTACCTGATTGGCAATGGTCTCATCGACGAAAATATCATCGCCGGTGCCATTGGTTTTTAAGTCATCCCACATCGCAGCAATCCTGGTGTGGCTGAGCAATTCAGCATTAGAATTAGTTGTATCATTGATGTCAGTTGTGCTGCCAAACTGCAGGAAACCATTGGATGAGACATATACCGAGCTGTAATCAATGCCATAGAAATTAAAGTTAAATGGCAATGCTAATGCCCAGTAATTATTATCATATCGCCAGTTTTGGGCTGTGCCGCTGGTATCATTAAAGGCTATTGGCCCCAGATTGCTTTGGGCGTAGTCATCGGATCCGCCATTTGTTGTGCCGGGGTCATCAACGCGAATATTGTCAACAATATCTTTAGATGGTGCTTTAAACGAGTTGGCTCTATCGATAGCAGGTGAGCCAGCCGAAAGGATGAAGTTGTCATCGGAGCCGCCGTCATAGCCATTGCCAACGGTTGAATAACCAAGAATATCATCGGCACCATCGATATCAACGAATAATGGTATGGCGAAGAGGCTGTTAGCATCCTGGCCGGAAGCAAACTGCCAGGTACCAAAGCCATCGGCGATATTTCCATTCCAGTTGCCGACATGACCATTGGGGTCAAATCCGACATAGAATAAGTTGTAGTTGCTGTCAAAACCGCTCAAGCTGTTTGGTGCGACATGAATAGCATAGCCAGCTTCTACCCAGAGGATATTGTTGGCCAGCTGGACATTGACACTGTTGGCCTGTACGCGTATAGCATCACCAACTTCCTGGTATACAGTATTGTTGGTAACAATGGCACCGGTATTGGTATTGGCAAGAACTATGCCCTGATTGGCATTGGCATATACCAGGTTGTTTTGAATATTACCGGTAAAGCGATATCCTCCCTGAATAGTTGAAATACCCACGGAGTTGGAATAAACCTGATTGGCATTGATAAGTGAATTATTATTGGCTAATATACCAATATTAGAATTGTTAAAGATTGTATTGCCATCGATTATACTTGTTGCATATACATATGATTCAATGCCATTGAAATTGCTATGGACGATATTTTCGGTGGCAGTAGCGCCATTGAGCCAGATACCGTCTTTGCTGCCATTGGAATGACCATATATAGTGTTTTCCGTTACGAGTACATTGGTTGTGGCTTCGATACCGTGGTCGCCATTATTATAAACGTTATTGTTTGAGACTGTAATTGTGGGTTCATTGCCTGAACCGGAAACTGTTATTCCTGTATCGAGATTATTATGAACAGCATTGCCGCTAATTAATGCATTGGCAGAATTGCTCACTTGAATACCATTGTCACGGTTGTCATAAAATTCATTGCTGGTAATTCTGGCATAATCATTATTAGTATAAACACCATCATAATAATTATCAAAAACAACATTGCCTTTATCAACTGTTAAATATGAGCCCAGACTATAAATTCCATAATCCTGTTTTTGACCATCGCCATCAATTCTATTGTTATATAGTGTTCCATGGTCAGAATTGGCATCAAAATGAACACCATTATGAGCGTTTGAGGTGATCCAACTGTTTTGGATAAGTAGATTATCAGCATTTGCGGCATAGATGCCATCATAGCCATCGGTTATTTCCAAACCTCTGATAATAATATCTTCAGCTTCGACAGTAATGACATTTTGATATATATTATTGCGGTCTAGTTTAGCGGTATTTGCTGATAAACCAGAAATGTTCACGCCGGCATCACTGGTATCAATAACGATTGAACGAACTACATGATAATCGCCTGCATCGACATAAATCGTATCGCCGGGGTTCAGGTCATAAGCATTTACCAAGGCTTGCAGGCTATACATTGGTTTAGAAGGCAGTTTGCCACTGTTGGCATTGTTACCCATCGCTGTTGTGAAAATATCCCCAGTTAAATCCATATTATTAATATAATAATTATTGCCGTCATTGGTTATAACGAAAGGATTATTAGAATCATCCTGAGGATTGGTTCCGCTATTTGCGATAATGCGAATTACATATTCTTTTTCCTGGGCGATAGTGCCAGCAACTGTCCAGCTGAATGAGCCGGTGTCAGCTATGTCATTAGCGAGCAGGTCAGCAACGGTATTGGTTGCAGAATCTACCAGAACAATATCTATTGTACCAGCAGGTAAGCCAATGCTTTGCCATTGAATAGTTACATTTTGGCCAGCTTGGAAGCGTTCCATGCCATTGGGTGAGAGGATTTGGATTTGCTCTGTCGGGCTGGTGGTAGCATCTGCGGTATTGCCATAGGCGCCAATATTAATTCTCATACCATTTGGCATTGGCTCATTTAAATAGTCATATCCAGGGTCACCAGCGTCGATAGCTATCGAACCGCTTAGTAGGTGGAAGTCATCATCGGTGCCATGATTACTACTGGTTGAGATGTCATATCCCAGAATATTATCGGCACCATCGATATCTATGAATTGCGGATCGCCAGTTAAGCTGTTGGCATCTTCGCCGACTTGATAATACCAGTCCGTCAAATCGTTAAAGTCTACAGCATTGAAGCTGGCTAGATTTGCTGTGCCAGTGATATAGAAGATGTTGTGGTCGCTATGGAAGTTAGTTTGCGAATCATTTTCGACATAAATACCATAGCCAGCATTTGTGTAAATAATATTGTTTTTGAGTGTTGTTCCTATGGAACTGTTTTTGACCCAGAATGCATTGCCAACACTTTGGTAAACTGTGTTGTTGGCAAATGTAGCATTGGTATTGGTGTAATAGGCCATAATTCCATGATTGCTGTTGTCATAAACCAGATTGTTATTAATTGTTCCATTAAAGCGATAAGCGCTGTAAGATTCTATACCAACAGAATTTGAATAGACCTTGTTGCCCGATACTACTGATGCATTGCCGGCGGTAATGCCCCGGTCGGCATTATTGTATATTGTGTTATTGGTTATTGTAGCTGAGGAATAGGCATAAGTTAAAATACCATTGCTGTTATCATAAACTTCATTGTCATCGGCATAACCACCCTGGAGGTAAATCCCGGCATAGTTGGCATGTCCATTGTGGTTATATACTTTATTGTTACTTGCCAGAGTATTGCTTACCAGGTATATGCCATTATTATTATTGTCATGAACCTGGTTATTTCTGACCAGCACTTGGGATTCATTAGTGCTGCCGTTTGCGTAAATACCATAGCGACCATTGTCGTAGAGTTGGTTACTGGATATATCTGTGCCACCCGCACCATTAACTCTTATCCCGTCCTGACGATTATTGAACATTGAACTGCTGGTAATCGTTGAATTATCAGCATTTCCTCCAAGATAAATACCGGTATAATAATGGTCAAAGAAATTATTGCCTTTTTCAATAGTGGTATATGCACCTTCGGTATAAATACCATAATCCTGGGTTTGGCTGCTACCATCGAAGTTATTACTTGAAAAGCTGGCATTATCACTGCCTGTGCTGAGATAAACTCCATAACGGGCATTGTTGGTGATAGTGCTATTGAGCATAGTCAGCCCATCTGCGTTATTGGCATAAATGCCATCATAACCACCGGTAATGGTAAGACCTTCGATAGTTACATTATTGGCGTAAAGATCAATAACTGTTTCGTTGACATTGCCACGGTCAAAAATTGTCACTGAATCGTCGGCACCATTGATGGTTACCCCTGAATCTTCCAGATCAAAGACAATTGTGCGGATAACATCATAATTGCCAGCGTCAACATTAATTGTATCACCGGCATCAAGGTCATAAGCGGCCAGCAATGCTCGCAAACTGGCCATTGGGGCATCAGGGCTTTTACCGCTGTTGAGATTGCTGCCGACTGCAGAAGTGAATATGTCACCTGTCAGACTGTTATCGTTTACATAATATTCGGTACCATTATTGGCGATCAAAAATGCCTGGTCCGATTCATCAGGCTGCATCAGACCCTGATTGGCCCGGACCTGAATTTTTGCCAGATTGGTATTGGTTACCGGGTTGGCTGACCAGTTGAAATGCCCGCGGCCATAATAGTCCATCGTCAGGCCATTAGCAGCTGCAATAGCACTATAGCTTCCGCCATTATCAGTTGAAAGCGAAAGGTCAACGGTTGGCGTGGCTGCGCCAGTAGGATTAATTCGGATAATTTCGATGGCACTAAGCTCGGCATAGGCATAAGTTTCATTTACAAATTCAAGCTGGATGCCATTGCCTGCAGCGGCGTTGATGATGAGTTCTTCGATGACGGCTGTGTGCCGGTCACCAGCTGCGGTATAAATATCATAATTATCTACAGCTAAAGCACCATTTGAATAAATGTCAAAGACGCGACTGCTCGTGCTGGTATAATAATTTTCCACAAAGTGTAATTTTACCGTATAATCGCCATCATAAACCGGTAAATTATAGGCTAGTTTATTGCCAACGCCATTTGGGGCATAGGCAAACTGTTGGTAAACAGTCTGGGGTGCCGGATTGGTAATTCCTGAGGTATCAATTGTATTGTTGTTTATAGTTGTATTGCCAGCGGTGCGATACGAATCAGTTAACCAGTTATCCTGTGTTGTGCCGCCAGCGTTTAGTAATGCGACAGTAAGTTCGTTGTCCTGGCCCCAGATGCGCCATTGAACATCGACATCTTGCCCCAGTTCAAATTTTTCAAATCCATTAGGTGAAATTACCTGTGCGATATCGATTGGGCTGGCAGCAGCTTCTGGGGTATTGCCATAAGTACCCATATTTATCCGCCCGCCGCTATTGGTAGGTTCGGCCAGATAGTAACTCCACAGCGATCCGCCATCTAAACCTGGAGATGATGGGGAAAGATGGAAATTATCATCGGTGCCATAATTGACGCTTCCAGTTTCGTCATAGCCTCTGATATTATCAGCACCATCAATATCGATGAATTGCGGGTCGCCTTCCAGACTGTTGGCATCGAGTCCTAATTCATAGAACCAGTCAATCCTTGCATCAAAATCGACACCTTCCCAATAGCCAAGTTTACCTGTGCCGGTTACATCGAATAAATTGTAGTCACTGGCAAAACCGGTTTGGCTGTTTTCCGCTACATAAATTCCATAGCCACTATCGACGGAAATAATATTGTTTTGCACTAAAAGATTGGTGCTGTTATTCTGGACTATCAGGGCATTTCCAAGTGGTTGGTATATCGTATTGTTTTCGACTTTTGCGCCATTTGCTGCATAATTGATTACAATACCAGTGGAAATATTGTCATAAACCAGATTGTTTGATACCTGGCCAGTGAAACTGTATACCTGCCGGATGTCGATGCCGACATCATTTGCATAGACCTGGTTACCTTTTACAATAGAACCATTGTAGGCGATAATGCCGCTGTGACTGTTATGATAAGAGATATTATTAGTTATTGTTGAACTGGAATACGGATAAATCGAAATGCCATGATAATTGTCATGGGTGATATTACCATCTGCAATGGCGCCATTGAGGTAAATGCCCACATCATCATTTCCAACATGGCCATAAGTTTCATTGCCAGTTACCATTACATTTGTTGTTGCGTATATGCCATGAGATCCATTGTTATAGGCGATGTTGTCGAGAACCAGATTTTGAGTTTCACTATTAGACCCTGAAATATAAATACCATAACGGTCATTATTATGTGCAATATTACCAGAAATCTCAGCGGCACTGGAATTTGCTACATAAATGCCATCCTGTCGGTTGCCATAAACTTCATTTTCCATAATCACCGCATTATCATTATCCACATAAATACCATGAGAATAATGGTTGCCAATTATATTACCTGAATCTATGGTGATATCACTTCCCTTAGCGTATACTCCATAGTCCTGTTGGCGACTATTACCATCAATAATATTGCTGCTAATTTGAGCATTAGTAGAATTTACGTCTATCTGTATTCCATAACGTTCATTGGCGTATATATTACTGTTGGCTACTGTGAGATTATCAGCATTTTCTGCCCATACACCGTCACGTCCTCCAGTTAGATTCAGGTATTGCAAACTTACATCATCAGCTTGAACATGAATAACGGTCTGATTGGTATTGGCACGGTCCATGACCGCTTTGCGTGCAGGGTAAGTCAAATCATGATAGCCTTCAATCGTTACTCCGGCATCTTCAACTTCAATTAAGACATCACTGCTTAGCAGATAACTGCCGGAATCAACCTTGATAATGTCGCCAATTCCCAGGTCATACTGTTCTAAAATTCCACGAATGGTATCCTTGGGTGTAGAAGGTGATAATCCGTCATTTGCGGCGACTCCAACTGCTATGGTCCAGTCTCCAACTTCAAATGCCGAATCATTGACATAATAAATATTGATAGGTTCAGTTATTTCAAAAGCATCATCACTGTCATCAGTTGGCATTGTCGAATCATTACTTTCGGCTCTGATGAAGGAATTTATGCCACCGGATATTGGTCCAGCGGCCCAGTTGAAGCTACCCCGACCATAAATATCCATGGTCAGGCCTGTCGCTCCGGCTATCGCGGCAAACGAACCTTTATTGTCTATTGAAAGTGACAAATCAACCGTAGGTGATGCAACACCTGCTGTGGTATCTCTTACGATTTCAACTGCTGCTATCATAGATGGAGCATACGTTACATTTTCAAATTCAAGGACGATACCTTGGCCACCTGCTGCTACAACGCTGATAGTTTCAGCAATTGCTTTGAATTTTTGACCGGTTTGTGCATAGATGTCATAATTATCCAGCGCTAGTGTTCCGTTGGCAGTGACATCAAATACTCTGGAATCAACACTGCTGTAATAGTGTTCGACAAAATGCAAACGAACATCATAGCTGCCATCAGGAACGGGCATATCATATCTAAAAGTATTTCCGACACCGCTTGAACTATAAGCAATACTTTGATAAATATCCGTAGGCCCGGGATTGCTTATTCCACTTAAATCTACAGCGTTGGTATAACTGGTTGTGTTACCACCGATTCTATAGGCATCTTCCAGCCAATTATCGATTGTGCCACTGCCGGCATTGGTCAGGCTTACATAAGCTTGTTGATTTAAGCCATAGCTGCGCCATTGAATGTCGACATTTTGGCCAAGTTGGTAACGTTCGGCGCCATTTGGTGATAATACCTGTACTACTTCGGCATCGCTGGCTGTTGCTGTGGCGGTATTTCCATATGCTCCGATATTTATGCGTCCTCCGCTATGCCATGGCTCCGTCAGATAGTAAGATTGCAAATCACCGCGGTCTATAGCTGGTGAGGCAGACTGTAAATGGAAATTGTCATCAGTTCCATTTATGCCACCGAGAATATTATCAGCTCCATCTTTATCGACAAACATCGGGTCTTTGTCTAAACTGTTAAAATCAGCGAATGTAGCATTTTGCCAATCAAGCAGGGTTGCTCTTGCGGTTGTCTGCCAATATCCAGACTGACCTGTGCCATCGGTATAAATTAAATTATAGTTACTATCGAAATTTGTCTGGCTGTCATTGTCGACATTGATCCCATAGCCTCCGTTAATATAGAAAATATTATTTGTTAGACGAACCCCAGAGGAATTGTTTTTGATATGGAGGCTACTACCCTGACTAGAGTAAAATGTATTGTTTTCTATTTTGGGGACACCTCTGGAGTTTTCCAGAACAAGGCCTTTGTCTGTATTAGAATAGATAATATTATTTGTAATAGGCTTGGAATTTGCACCATAAGCCAGTACATGGATACCTATAGGGTTAGAATAAACTACATTGCCGATAATATTAGTGTTGGCGTTCCATATTTCAATTCCGGAGATATTATTGTTGTATACAGTATTGTCGATTACCTGGGCGGTGCAATAATTAGATAAATTTATTCCATAATAATTGTCATGTACATCATTGTCTTGAACAGTTATGTTTGAACTATAGCCATAAATACCCCCTTGGCTGGTTCTTGTTTGACCATAGATTTCATTGTTACTGATAGCAACAGAATTCTGGGCATAGATTCCATGAGAATAATTATCATGTATCACATTTTCTATAATATTGATTGGATTGTTTGCGTCATTGCTGGCTGCGTATATACCGTGACTGTTATTGCTATAGATTTCACTGTCTCTTACCGTTGTACCCGGGCCGGTAATATTCATGCCATATCTACTATTGTTGTAAGCGGTACTGTCACCTATGGTGTCGATTGAGGTTGCGACAGAAATTCCATCCTGGCCATTGTCATAAGCGCTGATGGCATAAATAGTTGAAGCTTCACTGTCGGCTTCTATCCTTAAGCCGTCTTTGATATTATTGGCTAAAACCAGATGCTCGCCGTGGAAGTTTGTACTGCTGTTATGTACCCACAGGCCTTTATCCCCGCCACTTAAAGTTAGATATTGCAAGGTAACATAATCACCGTCATCAATATCGATGTTGGTCGAACCGGTGTAAGGATTATCCCGGTCGATCTGTGCAGTTTTGCCACTATCGGTTGGACCAGAAAATGTCGCACCTTCGTCATTACCCATTACTGAATCACCGCTTATTATGACATTTCTTACATGATTATAATAGCCCGTGTCAATCCATGTCGTGTCGCCAGGACCCATGTCATAACTTCTAAGCATTGGCAATAGATTAGCCTTAGGGTCATTTGCGGTTGTTCCGGTATTTCGATTATTACCGATAGCAGTTGGCGTGTACTGGTCATCTATATTTGAAGCATCATCAACATAATAATTATCGGTATTTGGTGGCACAGCGAACGCTTCACGTGATTGTGTAGCGATACTGGCATTATTTATAGCTGTTAATTTTATATAATATCTATTTATTGTTGAACCGGTCAGTCCACTAAGAAATGGTGCCCAAACGAAGCTTCCATCACTTATTGGTACTTCAGCAATATCGGCAATTTTGCCAACGCCAACCTGATATAAATCAATATTTAGATTGCCGCCTATTCCAAAATAATCCCAGTCAATAACATTAGGTGTTTCAATTTGCCAATCGGTATAAAAATTAGGATATGCTATTTTGATAGCTGCCAAAGGTGATTCCGCTGCCTGAGTAGTATTGCCATAAGCTCCCAGATTTATCCGGTAGCCATCGCTACCGGGTTCTTTGGAATAATCATCGCTGGGTTTGCCAGAATCTATACTGGTCGAAACCACATCAGTCAAATGATAATTATCACCAGCTAAATTTGCAAACTGTGGATTATCCAAAGCTGGCAGCAGGGCAGTATAGCCTATTGAATGGGTATCATAATTTGCTTCAACCTGCCAATCGAATAAATCGGTAAAATCTTTCTGCCACCACACTACCTTGCCTGTTCCGGTAGCATACAGATTATTATAATCACTTTCAAAACCAACCTGGCTATCAGTTGCAACATTCAAATCGTAGCCAGCATCGACCCAGATAATATTATTTCTTATCTGAGCCCCGCTGGAGTTATTTTCCAGTTTAACGCCATCTCCTGTAGGAGCATATATTGTATTATTGATAATATTGATATTGTCTGCTTCATTTAGCAACATCCCATAATTATTATTGCGATATATGAGGTTATGACTTACTGTTATATTATCATTGTTTAGATAAATTCCTGTGTCATTGCCATGAATTTTGTTAAATTGAATAGATGTTGAATTGCTTAGGGTTTGTATGCCTGTGGTATTGTTATAAATATCATTTTCCAGACCCGAATCCCAGTCCTCGGCACCGATAATACCCCAGCCATAAATTCCTCTGGTGTTATCATGTATCAGGTTGTTATAAATTTCCGTATCTGCTTCACGGGAATATATACCAGATCCGCTATATGAAACTTCATTGCCGCTGATTGTAGTAGAATTTGCGTCATAGATGTAAATGGCTTCATTTGTAAAATCGGTTACAGAATTGTTTGAAACTGTAGGGTTTGTTGTATTATTAAGAAGTCTTATTCCGGTTGACCCGTTATCAAGAGTATTATTGTCGATAAAAGCATTTGAACCGTATTCGATTGTTATGCCATAAGTGTTGTTGGCAATGTTGTTGCCGGAAATTTCAGGGTCAGTTTCAGTGTGTGGCCTGACGCCCCAGCCACTATTGGTAACGGTATTGTCAATTATTTGATTGTCGCTACCGTTTTGCAGGTAGAAGCCTATGCTCATCCGGTCGGCGGTATTATTCCTGAAAATATTGTTAGTAGAAGGATCGACTCCATCGCTATGAGCCCATATGCCATAATAATTACTATTACTTTGGAAATTCATGCCATAGATGATATTATAGTCGGCATCGATAAGCTCGAATCGATTCCCGCCTGCGTTAAATATGCTACTGCCCGGACTGCCGCCATAAGCTGCTGACTCATCAGCTTTTGTGATTACTACATTTGTACCGTATGTGCCGGTATCTACCAAAACCAGATCATTGACATTAAGGTCATAATCTGCCAGCACATCTGCAACCGTTGCCTTAGGTGTTAAGGGGGATAAGCCGTCATTCAGGTCGTCACCAACAGCTAAAGTGTAATAATCGTTGGTTGTATCATTATTATTTACATAAAGTACCCGAGTACTGCTACTGCTGGAAGGCTCTATCGAGAGGTCATAATCATTCAGATCGGTGCCGCTACTGGTTACATAAGCATAATAAGTTCCTGCAGTTAAGCCACTTAGGTTTACATTTTCATTATCATCGCTACTGTTAGCCAGGGCAAGTGTTGTTCCGGCGGAATTAGCTATTCCTAATGCAAGGTCGCCATCTGCGTGGGTAAAATCAATTGAAAAAGATATATCATCCCCGCGTAACAGCTCGACTTTGTACCAGTCGTTATCACTTGCCTGTTCAATCGAAAGACCTTGAATGTGTACCCCAGGGATTACGCCAAGATCGGTAGCAGTTGCCATCGAATCATTATCTTCAAATCTATCTGGCACGCCTGGAGTTGCGTAAATATCTTTTTCATAAGTATTTATGTCAAGTGCTGCACTTAGCCACCCATTGTCACTGCCATTGAGCAACAGTCGGTTTTCCAGTTGTTCGATTTTTAAAATACGAGATATGCGACGTTTCCTCAGGCTGTTTCTTTTGCTTGTCAGGCTATTTAAAACTTTCATGCCAACCTCCTGTTATTTTCCTCTTTCTAATTTTTTTTATGCCAGCAGAACTCGAACGAGTTATATGAATCTGCAATATATATTCTATCTATCTGACTGGTTATTTTCCAAGTAAAAAGTATATATATTTGTAACATTTTAGCCACGTGGAGCAAATTTCTTGAAAAAAGTTTCAAAAAAGTGCCAAATGTTAATATAGGCAACT
>JAEIOG010000087.1 GCA_016342495.1 Phycisphaerae bacterium | reverse complement strand
AGATCCTACGCAAATGCGCAAGTTGCCTATTTTAACAAATTGCACTTTTTGAAAGAAATTCCCGTGAACGGTTACAACAAAGATATGACACTATTAATCATATTCCAAGTATCGCCGGTCAACATTTGATGACTTTACATCATATGCTGCCTGATACCCCGACCCATAGAATCAATACCGCCAACACTGTTGGACTTACTGGCACCCATCGTGAAGTATTTCTAAATTGCTATTTGCATGTTGGCGACAATCTAAAAGCTCCTCGCGGTCAGATCGAATCAATCAGAGATTTCATGACTTATGAACCCCGCGAGATTTTCCCCGATGCGGTATTAACCTTAAAC
The DNA here is from genome assembly GCA_016342495.1 of Phycisphaerae bacterium. Classification (GTDB taxonomy): domain Bacteria; phylum Planctomycetota; class Phycisphaerae; order Sedimentisphaerales; family SM23-30; genus JAEIOG01. Next base: position 22,341 of record JAEIOG010000087.1, on the reverse strand, counting down.
CACTATAATGGTGCCGGTCGCGGTGGTATGGTCAACAGCTTTGGCAGCACTAAAAACACCTTTAATTTTGGCGAAGGAAGCAACTCTTCAGAATGGGCTGGCGACCTTGTAGCACCAATCGAATCGATACTTGGTGCTGGAGCTGACCATGGTGATTATTTCACTTTCGTTATGGGCCATGAAGCAACTCATTCACTGGATAAATATGTCAATGACCGTGCAAATAAAGATATGCGACGCCGTTGGGGTCAATATCTTACTATGGCCGCTGGTCCGGATGTAATCGCTGGCAGCAATGGCTGGTGGGACTGGAACGCTACCAAGGCGAATTTCCAGACTAAAGGTTATTGGGACGGCACATCGGACTGGAATGAAGCCTTAAGTACATATTGGTCAACCGGACCAGGAAGTGTATTTAATACTTTAGCCAGCATGCGTATCAATATTCAATTCTTCCTTGGCGCACCCCAGGAATCTCTGGCAACTCAGGCCAATCATCACTGGGCCAATTCCGAAGGCAGAATCATCAGCGCTATCGACCGCTGGAGACGCGGTGTAGAAAATGGCATTGAACCCATGAAAGCTAATATCAATGAATGTGTTACCTTTATCGATTTTGTTTCAGCTGGCCTTAATAAAGTAGTAATGTATGATACCCATGGCGTAAGTTCGCCATATAAACATGCAACCTATGCAATCACTCGTGCCTGGCTGCAACGTAATGACAAAGGCTACATTACCAGAATTACAATTGGTGATCGGATCTACAGCTTTGAAGTCGACGACAATGGAGTTATTACTGATGTCATCACAAATATATTCAAAGCAAATAATGATACAGCCCAATGTCATACCGGCTTAAATAAAATTGATGCATTAGCTAATGACAACAAACTAGAAGGGGCTAAAGGTCTTACCATTGGAAATTTTAGCCAGGCCAGCCACGGCCTGGTCAGAGTCAATCTGGATAACACTTTTACTTATGTGCCAGATAGTGGTTTTAGCGGCAATGATGCTTTTATTTACACTGCCACCGACCCTGATGGTAATGAAGCAGGAGCAAAGGTATCTATTAATATACTGACCAGTTCTGCTGGTGTTTTAGCCGAAGCTTATACTGGAATTAGCGGCAGTTCAATTGTCAACCTGACCAGTAATTCCAAGTTCCCCAACAATCCTGACATGATTGCTATCTTAGAGGACTTTGAATCTCCAACGAATTTAATGGACAACTATGGCCTGCGACTGCGGGCCTGGCTGAAGGTCCCCACGACCGGGGATTATACTTTCTGGATAGCAACTGATGATAATGGTCAGCTTTTTTTAAGCTCGGATGAAAACCCGGAAAACTCTGCATCAATTGCTTATGTTTCTAATTATACATCGCCACGGCAATGGGACAAAGAAACATCGCAGCAATCGGCTCCTGTAACATTAACTGCTGGCCAATATTATTATATTGAAGCTCTTATGAAAGAAGGTAGCGGTGGCGATAATTGTGCTGTAGCCTTTCAAGGGCCGGGCATTTCTCAGCAAGTAATTCCAGGTCAATATCTATATGCTTATGGCTCAAATATTAATGATAACAGTCCACCAATATTTAAAAGCTTAAACTTCACTAAAAACGGTGCTGTCGAAGGATTTCAATATCAAGGTTCGATTACTGATGACGCTTTAGATGTAGATAGCGATGATAATATCAGCTTTGCCAAACTTGATGGCCCGGATTGGCTTACGGTCGAACCTGATGGTACATTAGCTGGCTTGCCTGTCAATGACAATACTGGAAATAATGAATTTACTGTTAAAGTAACTGACAATACCGGCCTATCGGAAAGTACGACCATGACTATCAATGTCAATAATATGTACACAGGTGAGCTGGGAACAACTGACTTAGCCGGCATGCTCAGTTATTGGCTCAGCACCAATTGCGACTTATGCCATGGCGCTGACCTTTCCGGCGATGGCAAAGTAAACCTTGCAGACATTGCATCACTGGCCAACAATTGGCTATTCACATCAGAATAACCTTAACCAAACAATTTTCTGATAAAGGGGCCATCAATGGATGGTCTTTTTTTTATATCAAAGTAAAAAGTGAAACTGGGTTCACGAAAGTATCTGCTAATTCGGGCATGGTTAGGGCCAAAGCAAAGCAACTTTTAGCCGGACGCTATTGCCAGTTTAAGCCCACTTTAAGGCACAGACGGCCTTGTTATAATCAACCGAGCCGGGGCAATAGCTATCAAATCTGGATTTTGATAGTATCGATTGGACCTTTTGATAGTATCAGTGGGGGTCTCTGATAGTATCAACGCCAGCGTTTGATAGTAATAACTGGCCCAGATGATAGTATCAGAATTCAGGATTGACACTATCGATAATCCCGGACATCAGTTAAAAACTGCTCAGGGGCTGGCTAACCTAGAAGTTGCGGTACCGGTCGTGGCGCTGGCGCTTCACGTTATATGGTCTTGTGATTTATTGAACAAAACAAACCCGCGGCACAATAAATGCAAAAGGCCCGACTATTTACAGCCGGGCCTTTTATTATTTAAGCTCTATACCAACTCATTTAGCTACTGCCTGACTCTTTAGCACGAAGCGAAAGGATCGAGGCGGCAACGACGCCGGCAATTTACATCACCAGCTAAAACGAAGTCGGTGCAGCGTGTACGCTGCCTATTCAGACATCTTCTTGTAGAAAGCATAACGCTGGGCACATTCTTTAGCAAGTTGTGCATGCAGCTTGGTTGCTTCTTCTGGGAACTGCTGAGTCAAAGTCTTATAACGAGTTTCACCCATCAGGAATTCATTGAAGTCGCCGGTAGGTTCCTTGCAATCCAGCATGAATGGATTCTTGCCTTCTTCGGATAAACGTGGGTCATAACGATAAGTCAGCCAGTAGCCAGAATCCACGGCACGTTTTTCTTCTTCCTGAGTTTTGCCCATATTAATACCATGATTAATACAAGGTGAATAAGCCAGAATAAGTGAAGGACCAGGATAAGCTTCAGCTTCAGCCATCGCTTTAACCAGTTGTTGTTTGCTGGCACCCATCGATACCGAAGCGACATAGACATAGCCATAGCTCATCGCCATCATGCCCAGATCTTTCTTCTTGGTCTTTTTACCGGAAGCGGCAAACTTGGCAACTGAACCGGTAGGAGTAGCCTTTGAACTTTGGCCACCAGTATTAGAATATACTTCGGTATCCATAACAAGAACGTTCACATCTTCACCAGAAGCTAAGACATGATCCAGACCGCCATAACCGATATCATAAGCCCAGCCATCGCCACCGAAGATCCATACACTCTTCTTGGTGAACAAGTCGGCCATAGTAGCAATTTCTTCCAGCAGAGTATTGCCAGCAGCTTCTTTAGCAAGCAATTCACGAACTGCGTTGCCGGCGACTTTCGATTCATCGCCATCGGCAAATGCTGCCAACCAGGCTTGCATTGCAGTCTTCAAATCAGCAGAAACGCCAGCTTCGATAGCAGCATTGACTTTCATAGCCAGGCTTTCACGACGTTGCTGGAATGCCAGATTGAAACCATAGCCATATTCAGCATTATCTTCAAACAGTGAATTAGCCCATGCAGGACCATGCCCATCAGCATTCTTGCTATATGGACAAACTGGGACAGAACCGCCATAGATTGAAGAACAACCAGTTGCATTAGCGATAACCATACGGTCACCAAACATCTGAGTTGCAAGTTTAACATATGGAGTTTCGCCACAACCTGCACAAGCACCACTGTATTCAAACAATGACTGGTGGAACTGAGAACCCTTGACATTGGCTTTTTTGGATTCGCCAGTGTGGAATGGAATTGTTTCAGCGAACTTCTGGTTTTCAACCTGAACCATTTGATCTGGTAGAGATTTCATGACCAGCGATTTTTCTTTGCTTGGACAAATGTCAGCACAGTTACCACAACCGGTACAATCAAGCACAGAAATCTGCAAACGATATTTCAAGCCATCGCCTTTGACAGCTTTGGCATCAACAGTTTCAAAAGCAGCAGGTGCGTCTTTGAGGTCAGCATCAGTTGCAAGAACTGGACGAATAACGCTATGAGGACAAACGAAAGAACATTGATTACACTGGATACAATTTTCTTTGATCCATTCTGGTACATGAACAGCGATACCACGTTTTTCATATTTGGTGGTAGCGGTTGGATAGGTACCATCAGCAGAAACAGTTTCATAGGAGCCATCAAGGTTACCAACAAAAGCAGAAACAGGAAGGCCATAGCCCTTTTGGCCATTGATTGGTCGCATTACATTAGTAACAAAACCTGGTTCATTCCGTTCAGTAGCTGTTTCCAGTTCAGCAGTTGCCCAAGCAGCAGGTACTGCAATTTCCACAAGTTTATCCAGTGAAGCATCGACAGCGTCCCAGTTCATCTGAACAATTTTTTTACCTTTTCTACCATAAGCTTTATCAATAGCTTTTTTCAGGTATCCGATTGCTTCATCAACTGGCAATACATTGGCAAGTTTGAAAAATGCCGTCTGCATAATCATGTTAATACGGCCGCCAAGACCAATACCTTCCGCAATAGCAACAGCATCGATATTATAGAATTTAAGTTTCTTTTCAGCGATAATGCGTTTCATTGAACCTGGAAGTTCTTTTTCCATTTCTTCCAGTGGCCATGGGCTGTTAAGCACAAAAGTTCCGCCATCTTTAATGCCTTCAAGCACATCATATAGATGTACATAAGCAGGGTTATGACATGCGACATAGTCAGCGATATCGATAAGATATGGGCTCTTAATCGGCGCTTTGCCGAAACGTAAATGAGATACAGTTACGCCGCCAGATTTTTTACTGTCATAAGCAAAATAACCCTGAGCATTAAGATCGGTGTTATCACCAATAATTTTAATAGCATTTTTATTAGCACCAACAGTACCATCAGCACCAAGACCCCAGAATTTGCAACGAACGGTACCTTTTGGTGAAGCATCAATTCCTTCAACAATAGGTAGATTTGTCAATGTTACATCATCAACGATACCAACGGTAAAGTGGTTTTTAGGTTCAGGTCTGCTTAGGTTATCATAAACAGCTTTAGCCATCGAAGGAGTGAACTCAGCGCTGGAAAGGCCATAGCGACCACCAACGATAGTTGGGCCATTACCTGCTTCAGCGTATACGGTACAAACATCTTGATAAAGAGGTTCGCCCAGCGAGCCAGGTTCTTTGGTACGGTCAAGACATGCAACAAACTTAGCAGTCTTGGGCATAGCAGCCAGGAAGTGCTTAGCACTGAATGGACGATAAAGGCGAACTTTCAGGACACCAACTTTTTCGCCCTTGGCGGCCAGATAGTCAATAGTTTCTTCGACAACATCACAACCACTGCCCATGATAATAATAACGCGTTCAGCATCTGGAGCGCCATAATAGTCAAAAAGATTATACTGACGACCAATCTTGGCAGCGACAGCATCCATGGTTTCCTGAACGATCTCAGGCACAGCATCATAAAAACTATTACATGCTTCACGAGCCTGGAAGAAAGTGTCAGGATTCTGGGCAGCGCCACGAAGTTGTGGGCTTTCTGGATTTAAAGCACGTTTGCGGAAGTTTGCAACCGCGTCTTTGTCAACCAAAGATTCCAGGATGTCATAGTCGATCATTTCAACCTTTTGAACTTCGTGAGAGGTACGGAACCCATCGAAGAAGCTTACAAACGGAACTTTAGCTTTCAAAGTCGCAACATGAGCAACTGTAGCTAAATCCATAACTTCCTGAATTGATGCACTGGCAAGCATAGCAAAACCTGTCTGGCGACAAGCCATCACATCACTGTGATCACCAAAGATACTTAGTGCATGAGTAGCAACAGTACGGGCAGAGACATGGAAAACCGCAGGCATCAATTCGCCGGCAATTTTATACATGTTAGGTATCATCAGCAACAAACCCTGACTTGCAGTAAAGGTTGTTGTAAGGGCACCAGCAGACAAGCTGCCATGGACGGCACCAGCGGCACCAGCTTCAGACTGCATTTCGCGAACACGCAAAACCTGTCCAAAAATATTTTTGCGACCATAAGCGGCCCAGTCATCAGCAACTTCGCCCATATTGGACGATGGAGTAATCGGGTAAATTGCTGCCACATCACTAAATGCATAAGCGACATGTGCCGCAGCGGTATTACCATCGATTGTTTGCATAACTTTTTTAGTCATCTAAAAGCCTCCGTAGCTCTCTAAGGATAATAATTCTATGCCCATAACCGGGCTTGTACATTGAAGTCAATGTACTTGTTTAAGTTTTATTGAAAAAGGAACAACAAGCCCCTTATTATACTTATTCTGTCAGGGTCTAATCTACGAAACCTATTTTTCAGGGTCTAATCTGCTACGGTTTCACTAGACTTAGTTGCCCATGCTAACGATTAAACTCGAAATTTTCCAGAAAATAATCCCGCCTTTATCAAAACACAAATCAAAGCGACATAAGCAATTGATAAACAAAGACTTATATCGTGTTTCAAATATATATTTTTTTATAATTATCTCCTTGGTCCAGATATGACACTCCAACGACAAAAATCTGTTCAACCTGCCCGATAAAATCTAAATTAAAGCATCTATCAACCCCAAACATTTTCAATCATCGGCTAATTTTTTCTCGCCAAAGACTTCTGCGGTAAAAAGAAAAACATCGGTGTCGGCTTGTTTCCAGGCATCAGGAGCCATACCAGCTTTGCCATAGCAGCATTGAGTCAGGAATTCTTCTTTGGACCATCCAGTTTCGGTGGCTACCTGAGGCAAAAAGCACCCACCAGCATGACCACGCTGAATATATATCCCATGTACGCCCAGTTCCAACGATAGTGGATCTTTGGTCTTTACCAGCGGTGACAATACTGATATTTCAATATCAATCTCATTCAGTTCGGCTGGACTGACCGGGTCATTAACAAAGCGACCATCCTGAGTAGCCGAAACGGCCATCGTGACAATCGTCTCCAATAATGAACCGCGCGGGGTAAACTGACCAATACATCCGCGCAGGCGGCCATTATTATGCATTGTCACAAAACAACCCCGATTTTCATTAAATAATGAATCATCACTTTTATAATTTTTAATTGGCTGCTGGTTCACCGCTGCGGCTATAACTTCCCGAGCAATAGCAAGCAATTGCAGTTTCTGCTGTTCTGTCATAATAATTCCCTTTAATAAGGCATATAGTCAAACTAACAACTGTTTTTCCCGCAAAAGCGAGTATCCATAAAATTATACCACTGCGACAAAAGCATGCAACCAAAGACTTGGCAAAAAAATCTTGAATTCCACTCTCCACTTTAATAAAATAATGCTACAGTAATTAAATTACTAATAACAAGATTCGAGGGATATAATGCGTACAATCAGAATAATTACCATCTTATTATTTACGACCATAACATTCGCCGCTGACGCCAAAACCCAAGAACCGGGTCCGCGAATAGTTCAGCTTACAATTACCCCATCCAAAGAACCCACACCCGGAAACCAGCCATCGCTGACGGTGCCGTTTACTGATCAGATAGTCGATAATGCTGCTTTGTATTATTTACGCCCTTTACCGAAGATGGCCTATATTGCAAAAGATAATCCTGTGCTATTTGACAAACTTGGAGAAATGCTGCAAAAAGACATAAACAGCATACCCAAAGAAGATCTAGACGAAATATTTCAACATTTTCCATATCTTTTTGGCCCATTTAAACAAGGCATACACTGCAATTCATGCCAATGGCCGCAAAATATCCGAAGCAAAGGCTTAAGTGCGAGTATGCCATATTCCTCCATCTATCTCCGCCAGACATCACAAATATTCGCACTGAAAGCTCGCAAAAACATTGCTGAAGGTAAATATGACCAGGCTCTGGAATTAACAAAAACTTTATTAATAGTCAGCAAGCATATAGCTCATGAAAGAGGAACTATTGGGAATCTACACGCTTCACGTATGTTCAAACTCCCTCTTGATACATTAGAGATACTCATTCAAAAACCTGATGCACCAAATTTATACTGGGCATTGGCTACACTGCCTGACCCATTTTTCGACATAAAAAAAATCTCAGAAATCGAAATATTTTTATTTAATTTTCATAAATCACCCAGCTTCAAATCATATGAAAAAATTCTCACCGAGATTCTTACCGCAGACCAAGCCAAAGAACTCGCCCTAGAACAATTTAACTACATGCAGAATACCAAAGGGAAATGGATTGACATACCTGAAGACAAGATTATATCATGTCTGCTTAAATACTACCCACAAGCTCGTAAATATCTATTAGCAAACGGGTGGCTCACTGAAAAAATCGATAATATGGAAAAACTTCAAATTTCCATGATATATACGTTAGAATTAGCCCAGCACTCCATTCAGCGACTGCATCGCTGGTTTAATATCCCCTACCACCAGGCAATCAATAAAATTAAATCTGAACAAGAAGCAATCAAAGGATTGCTAAAATCGCATCAGGACCTGCCTGGCAATATTTTGCTATCATCTACGTCCAACATAAAGAAATCATATTGCATGTTCACCACCGTCGATCGCCGTATTCGAGCCCTGCGTATTATTGAAGCATTAAAACTCCATGTTCACAAAACAGGCAAACTCCCTGATAGCCTTAGTCAGATTAAATGTGTACCAATACCAATCGACCCAATTACTGGTAAAGATTTCCGCTATAAATTAAAAAACAATATAGCCACCATCGACTGCACCCTCGGCGACCCCGAACTGAAAAATCAGGAATTCATCTATGAAATAAAACTGCGCAAATAAAAAGCTCACATAACCCAGCAGGCAATGCAAGCTCTAAAATCAAATTAAATTATCAACCTGCTATTTACTTGGCCATCCGCGTCTGAGGTACATATAATCATCCTTACCGGCAGCGGTTGTGGGATTATATCCAACTAAAAATCCAATCTTATAATCCAGAAAATACTTGGCTACCTCATCAGACCATTTATGCTTTTCGACATGGCCATCAGCGAAACCCTGATTGCTGGCCCCGCTGTGCCAGGTTGTCAGAGGGTCACCAAAAACGCCATTATCAGCCAAATACCAAGCATTAATGTTATAGCCACGAGAATCACATTCTTCCAGAAATACATATTTACCAGAAGGGAATTTTATGCTATCGCGTTTTAAGATATTGTCCCACCAATAACTGCCATTAGGCCTGCCCCAGTAGCCATTTAATCCATCCGGCATTGAATAGCTACGAAAATTCAGTTTATCGCTTGGACAATGATAAATACCAACCTCCTGAGTATATTTATACATCGAACCACGTTTGACACCTTCCTGCCTTTCCTTTTCGGTACATTTTTCATTTTCATAATTCCATGCGACAACATCAGAATCAGGCTCCATTGGTACCCATGCCCAATCTGCAATCTGCCCCCAACCTCTGGAAGGATTATAATTCCACGAACCTGGAACCCTGCCATTATTTTCGTCGCAATACATATGCCATGCAGTAATCAACTGTTTTTGATTAGTTTCGCAAACCAAAGCCTTTGACGTTTCCCTGGCTTTGGCTAAGGCAGGCATTAAAATGGCTACCAATAATGCAATAATTGAAATAACCACCAGCAATTCTATTAAAGTAAAACCCTTCTTAATCAAAACAGTACTCCTTAAAATATTAGAGATAAATATACTAAGAACTTAAACGTTTGAAACAAAACTTAAAAACAACGAGTATTAAGAAAAACACTCATCGATCTTATCTATAGAAACTAGAGTGGCATCAGTATGCAACAGATATAATGATTATATCTCAAATTTAACAAAAACCAACTTAACAATAAACAAAATTACAAAAAACCCTCTTGCTGTTAGCCAGAAGGTTTCTTGGATAAACTTACTTGCCCGTTTCTTTTTGCTTTTGTCTGAGGTCATTAACCCGGTCTTTGGCATCGCGATAATTAAAATCAATCTGAGTTACCTTACGGTAGTTATTCAGAGCTTCTTCCATATTATCATCACATTCATGGGCCCGGCCTAAGTTATACAATAATTCCTTGCCCAAGGCCCCTTCTTTGTTATCAAGCATATCATAAGCTTCATTAAAAGATTCAATAGCATCAGGGAACCATTCTTTATAGAAGAAACACTGGCCAATCGAACTTAAAGCCGAGACCCGATGTTTCGGGTCACGACGGGCTTCCTGAAACAGTGGAATCGCTTCATCAAACTTGCGAGCCTTTATTAGACGTTGGCCATACTCGACTTTCATTTTGCTATCGGTAGGATAATTCTCAACACAAAGTTTGAAATGCTCCAACTCGGTTATTAATAACTTTTTAGCAACCTGCTTGTATAACATCACAACCTGTTTATCAGACGGGTCTTTTTTATTTTTAGCCTGCAATATACGCAAATCACGGCGTAATTGCTTCATAATGATTTCGCCGGCTCTTTGCTTATGGCTAAAATTACTTTGCCTGGCATATGCTTCATTCAATAGCTTAATCGCGTCATTTTCATATTGAAGTTTCTCGGTATCACAGAGCACTTTAATCAGAAGATTAAATTTTGGCATATCGTCAGGATCGGCTTTCCAGACAGCCAGAGCATCCTTAATATCATTTTTCCAGGATTCCTCTGACCTGACCCGCAATTCGCCGCGATGAAGTTTGGTCTGGGCTTCGCTGTCTTGAATACTATCGCGGAAATCTTCAGACTCGCCATACTTGCCTTTTTGCATCGTGGCCTGAGCCGAAAGGTCACGCATCCTATTTATAAGATCACTATCACCGGGCTTCATCTGCAATGCCAATTGACATGCCTGAACCGAACGAGGATAATTTCCCAAACGTTCATAAATATCACGCAACAAGATATATATCTTATAATCCGCTTTTTCGCGTTGCAAATTCGCTTCCAGCAGTACATCGGACATCCACATCGCCGTAGCGTTAAAGCCGCCATCATTAGCAGCTTTGATCATATCAGCCATATTGCTGAGGGAATGAGGGTCTTTACTGGCAAGATACTCCGCTTGCAGCATAGAATCTTTGGGGCTTTTACCACCCTTTTTGAACTTGGATTTATCGCCAAAGCCTGATTTTTTACCGCCAGCGGCATGACGATTCAGAGCGATCATTCTTAATTTCTGATGACCTTCTTCTACAGCTTCAGGCCAAAACGATAGGCCATCGAGATACAACTCTATCGCATAGTCATAGTTCAATGTATATGCGACATCAGCTGCTTTGGTGAAAAATCTGCGTGCCTGAACTTTCAGTTCTTCGGGAAACTGTAAATCTGATTCATTATTATTTGTCATATTTCACTCTGTGAGATAATTAGGTGGTGCCAATTTCTGGGTATTTTACTGACCACAAACGCCCAGCATATGCAGGATTATTTGTAAGCCTTTATATTAAAAGCACTTAACAAAAAATCTGCTGGGGCAACATCCCCTAGGACATTCATATACAGATTACTTAAATAAGGGCATTTGTCAACAAAAAACAAATATCATAATCCACAAGTTTCAGCTAAACAACGAATTATATTGACATAATATTGCCAAAAAAGTAAATTCATGGGATTAATCGGTAATATACTTTTTTAAAGGAGTTATTTCATGGAAACCAGGTGTGAAATAAAAGATTTCCCTTTGCGTCATACTCTTTCAGTCAGGGCACAGGTTTCAACTATGAAGTTGGGAAAGATCTTTGGCAAAACCTATGAATACATCATCAAATACCTCCAAAAAAACAATATTGAGCCAATAGAATTCCCTTATTCCAAATATTTCGGCGCCGATTGGGATCGGATGGCTAAACTGAAAGGATTTCGCAAATTCTGGTTTATTATGACTCGAAAATGGGATATTGAAATTGGTTTTATAATTCCAGAACCTGATAAAGGCTCTGGCGACATCCAACCGGGCACAATTAAAAACAGCCAGGCAATATATGCTACCCACATCGGGCCATACCAAAAAGTTGGAAAAACATACGAAGACATCCTGCAATGGGCCACCCAGCAAGGTTGTCAACTAGCAGACCATTCTTATGAATTCTATCAAAATGACCCGACAACCACCCCGGCAGCTGAATTGAGAACCGAAATTGTCATACCTCTTTTATAAAATACGCCACGGATTATCCCATTTAAGTTCTGGTCAGCAAGCTATTTAGCTGCTATAATCTTAATGATTATTGAACATTTTAGCTTTAAAAGCATAATTATATTATGACCCTCAAAGGATAAATGATGCAGCAATTGCCAAACTTAAAAAAACTTAAAATCATAAGCTATCCCGACCCCAGGTTGCGATTAGTAGCTGAACCGATAGAAAAAATCACTCCTGAAATCAAAGAATTAGCCGAAATCATGCTGGATTTGATGATTAAATCTCAGGGCGTAGGCCTGGCGGCACCACAGGTTGGGGTTTCGCTTCGATTAATTATCGTAAGCACAACCGGCCTTAGAAATGACGCTATCGTCTTAATCAACCCACTACTATCAAATCTTGATGGTGCATCTGTGCACGAAGAAGGCTGTCTTTCGGTGCCCGGTGTCAATGCAAAAGTCCGTCGCTACGCTACATGTACTGTTACCGCCCTTGATCTGGATGGTAATGAAGTAACTATCGAAGCAGATGAACTGGCAGCCATCGCCTTTCAACATGAAACCGACCACCTCAATGGGACACTCTTTATCGACAAGCTTTCTACTGTAGGTAAAATTGCCGCCCGTAAAGGCATTAAAAGACTTGAAGAAAAATTTGATAAATAATGCCAAAGGACATCCAAATGAATATAAAAAGATTCAGGTTATTATTGGCGACATTATCGGTCTGGGTGATTATTTTTACCGTAGGTTGCTCAAGTGCAAAAATACCAGCAAAACCTATTATTACAAATCTTGACACTGATACCATCTGGCAAATATGTCAAAGCCAACTCAGAGATAGAGGTTTTGACATCAATATTACTAATAAATACGATGGTTATATTGAAACCTATCCATTGATTTCCAAGCAATGGTTTGAATTCTGGCGTAATGATGTTGTGGATGTCAAATCTCTTTCCCATTCCAGTTTAAACAGCGTCAGGCGTATCGCAACATTAAAAATCAGCCAAACCGAAACTCAAAAACAGATCAATTGTGAAGTAATTGTTCAGCAGCTATCTTATGATGCCCAGCGCAGCAGCGGTCAACTGCGAGTTGCAAAACTTTCTAATGAAAATGAAGCTGAAATGCAAGCAAAGCCAATATATCAATGGTACCAAACTGGTACCGACCTGTCTTTAGCTAATGCTATCTTGAAATCTATTGAGAAAAAGCTTTAAGGCAACTTCTAAAAATCCATTTTGACTGAGACCGAATCTTTTTCCAGCTGAACTAAGGAACAAAGAACTATGAATACCAACAAAGCCTAAGTATTTGCCAGCTTGAGTATATCGGTTTGAATTAAGTATCTATTTCTATCATTAGCTCTTCAGGGTAATGCAGTAGCTGTTCCCCTAGGAAATTCTCGGACCACACAATTAGTATCACTACTGGCTGTCAGCGTTTTTGGTTAATATATCAAGGTTAATATCGGATTTGTCTAATAATTTGCCGGATTTGTCTATTGATTCTCATAAAACAATGCTTGATAATAGAAGTGAGTTTTTGGTTGAGTTTTTGATTAGGTTATTAACTGGAGATATTGTGATGTGCAAAAAAGGTTTTACTCTGATTGAGCTTTTGGTTGTCATAAGTATTATTGCATTGCTGGTTTCTATTCTGATGCCAGCTTTGAGCAAAGCACGCTATGTTGCAAAACGCGTCTATTGCTCTAATAATATGAAAAGTCAGGCAATGATTCAACATATGTATCTAGGCGACAATGAGGGCAGATTCCATTCCCATGATGATCATAGTGCTGAATATTTACAATCTAATGGCGCTAAGGACAGTCTGTATTCGGCAATTATTGGATACATTACTGACATAAACATAATGGAATGTCCAATTCAGGCCACGATGTGCAAAAATCCCGACATTAAATGGCTCAATCTCTATTTCAATAATAATGGCGCCTATGCAAATTGGGGTGGTACTGCAAATTATGCCAAGGAAAACAATGGGAATTTACCTGTGAATATATTAGGTGGATACTTATGGTTTGCCAACTATACTTATTTTGGGGTTGAGCCTTTATTTAAATTTACCGATACTCGTGGTATAGAAGCACATGAAAAACCCTGGCCAAAGAAAGAATCTCAGGCAACTTCAAGCGTCGGCCTAATCGCTCATAGAATTAGTAATCAGCCCGGGCAACATTTCTGGGATACTGGCCATAAAGGTAATGGATTGGCCATGAATGCCGAATTTGACATTTTCAGTTCAGACGTAGATAACCCCGTAGCTTACGGTGATGCTCATGTTGAAATCAATATGAAACAAGATATAAGACCAAGGGCAAAAACCACTTCAGGGGCTGGGATTTTTTATTATTAAGCAACCAACAGACCGGCAGGCAACTACAATTATTTGTATTAACTAATTTATTTGATAATCAGCCCTGATTTGATTATAATATCACATTATGATTTATAGAAAATTTGGAAAAACAGGGCTCTCAATACCCGTAATGTCCTGCGGGGGGATGCGATATCAGTTTGGCTGGCAGGACAGTCCACTTAAGGATATCCCGCAAAAAAATCAAGATAATCTTGAAGCAACGATACATCGGGCATTGGAGCTGGGAATAAACCATATTGAAACCGCGCGGGGCTATGGCAGCTCAGAGCGGCAGCTCGGCATGGTCTTACCAACAATACCACGAAATGATTTGATCGTTCAGACCAAAGTTGTGCCAAAAGAAAATCCTGATGAGTTTATCGCGGACTTTCGAGATTCACTGGAGCGATTAAAGCTGGACTATGTTGATTTACTGGCAATTCATGGAATTAATCACGAACCAACGCTACAATGGTCTATAAGACCGGGGGGATGTCTGGAAGCCGCCCGCAAACTTCAGCAAGAGGGACTGGTGCGTCATATCGGGTTTTCAACACATGGGCCAACCGATATTATTGTTCGAGCAATCCAGCATGAAGGCGATAGCGGCTTTGACTATTTTAATTTGCACTGGTATTATATCAATCAGCTAAACTGGCCAGCAATTCAAGAAGCAAACAAACGAGATATGGGTGTATTTATCATAAGCCCAACCGATAAAGGCGGGATGCTGTTTGACCCGCCGGAAAAACTTTCGCAATTGACCGCCCCACTGCATCCGATTGTTTTTAATGATTTGTTCTGCCTGGCAAATAATCTGGTGCATACCATCAGTATTGGGGCCAGCTGTCCGGGTGATTTCGATTTGCATGTCGAGACATTGCCATTATTGGAAAATGCTCAACAAAATCTAAAACCTATACTCAATCGTTTACAATCGGCAATGGTAGAAGGAGTTGGCGAGCAATTAATCGATCCATTTGGTTTGAATCTGCCGGAATGGAATGATTGTCCGGATCAGGTAAATATCAGAATTATTGTGTGGCTGTGGACTTTGGCTAAGGCTTTTGACATGGTCGAATATGGGAAAAAACGTTACAGCCTGATGGGCAATGCCGACCATTGGTTCCCGGGTCAAAAACTTAAAGATGTTGACGAAGTCGCATGGGAAAAAATATCGCAAGAATGCGGTCTGAATGGAAAACTTATTGATATTTTGCATGAGTCCAAAGATTTATTTGGCGGAGAAGAAGCCAAAAGACTCAGCCAAAGCAGCGACTGATATATCATTAGAAAGTAAAAAATAAGATGCAGACAAAAACTAATATAAAAGAAATAATGGCCATTGATATTTGCTTAAAGTCATTTATTGCCTTATTCCTGATTGCATTTGCCGGCAAGATTTCTAATGAAATGACTATGCCGGTATTGTTTGGGGTAAAAGTTCATGTCTTTCAGTATTTTATTTTGCTGGCGGCGTTTATGTATGGGCCGATTGCTGGCTTGACCGTAGGAGCTGGGAGCTGCTGGATAACAGCGATTGCCCTGGGCAACCCTTATATCATTATTGGTAATGCCCTGCTGGGTTTTGTTGCAGGGTTTATGTTCCGTAAGACTAATCGAATAGCTGTGTCTGTAGCTATCGCATTTATCTGTCAGATGTTGTGGATATTAATCAGTGATATGCTGTTTATGCGTATGCCTTTTGTCCGGGTTTGTATGATTATCATCAGTCTTTTTGTTTTTGATATACTCTGGACTTTATGTGCGGGGTTGACATATAACTTTTTCAAAAAGAAAAATTTAATCCCCACCGGAAAATAGCAATATGCAAAGTTCACTGGAAGTTTTCGACCATGATGGCAGGCTGTTTTACCAGTGCGATGGCAAATGGCTGGAGCCTCTGTTTCAACTTATACATCATTTATCGCAAAATAAAACCGATATCAGCAGTTTCATATTAAAGGATAAAATCATTGGTGTGGCAGCTGCGGTTTTGATTATTCAACTGGGATTTAAGAAATGCCATGGCGTTTTGATGTCAAAAAAGGCGGTAAATCTTCTTGAAATAAACCAGGTTGATTATTCTTTTGATGAATTAGTAAATGAAATATCCTGCAAAACTGAAAAAATGATCACGCCGGACATGAACCTGCAAACTGCCTACATACAATTATTAGCTCTGCAGAAGGTAAAATAGTTCGACTAACATAACCACTTATGCTAAAGCGGGATATGCGTTTCGATCTGAACTATTGGCAATAGCGTCGCAGCGACGATAAAACCTACCACTAATGCTAATATACTAATCAATGTCGCCGGGAAAATTGCCATAAACCTTCTTAATGCCCGGTCTGTTTCCCGGTCAAAACCTTCAGCGGCATTCAACAGCATAGCCGACAACTTGCCAGTCTGCTCGCCAACAGCTACCACCTGAACCAGCATAGCTGGAAACTGTCCAGAACCTTTCAAAGGCTCTGCCAGCGAAGATCCGGTCTGTACCTTATGGAATACCTTGTCAACTTCTTTGCCCAGCATTTCATTTCCCAGGCAATCACGTACAATCCTTAAGGCTTCCAGGATATTGACCCCGCTATACAATAAAGTTCCCAATGTCCGGGCCAGGCGGCTAACCGCCCTTTTACGCTGCAATGCACCAATTACTGGCAAATGCAATTTAAAGCCATCCCATGCAAGCCTGCCTATGATACTTTGACGCCAACGATTAAAAATAAAAACCGCTACAATAAGGCCAACCAGTGTTATCCAGCCAAAAGGGCCTTTCATGAATTCACTTATTTGAAGTAAAATTCTGGTTGGCATAGGCAAGGTGTCCATACTTGCCGCCAGGGTTGAAATCACTCTGGGCAAAATCCAGGTGACAACAATCATAACTGAAATCATCCCCAGACCCAGCACAAAAAGCGGGTACAAAGAAGCGGTAAGAATATCATCATGGGTTTCCATATCACGCTGAGCCAGGTCTGCCAATTGTGTTAAAGCAACATCAAGACTACCACTGGTTTCACCCACCCGCACCAGTGAAACATGGAGTCTGGCAAAACTATTTGGATATTGTTCAAGGCCATGCGATAGTGATTGGCCCGATTTCACTACAGTTTCCAGTTGTATTGCTAATAACCTCACCTTAGCCGATGGACTTTGGGCCCCGGCGACCTGCAAAGCCGCTACTATCGGTAACTGGGCATGAAGGGCCTGGGCTAATTGCCGCAAAAAATCGGCTCTTTCCTTTTCAGATAATCGAAGACGTCTGGAAACCTTATCAGATGATTTTTTCCTGGTGCCGACAGCATCATTTAAGGCAATCTCCTGCACAAATCGACCCTGCTCTGCCAGTATTTTCCTTGCCTGCTGGTCGGTAGCGGCTTCTATCTGTCCGGTGACAGGACGACCTGATCGACTGATAGCTTTATACTGGAAATTCGGCATTGTTATTCCTGATCTTAATTTATTCTCGGGCTAAACCGACAGGAAAACTGCCGGGGCATCGGTGTATTATAACCAAATATACCATTATTAAAACAAAAAAAAAGAGCCGTAAGTTTAACTTACAGCTCCTATTTATTATTTAATTGATAATCTATGCACGGCGACGTTTAATGAATAACATCCCACCAACAGCCAGCAAACCAATAGTAGTTGGTTCTGGAACTGTATAATCATAAGTGACTTTAACATCAGCAGCTGCATCTGTCTGGAACCAAAGTAAAAGATTACCGGAACCACTGCCTGAAGAAGCTGAAGTTGCATCAACGGTTAAGTCAATTGTATCAGTCGCAGTTGTGCCTGTAAACAGGGCAATATCAGCAGCGGTAGCACTGACAGTTGAAGATGTCTTCCGTCCAGCTAAACCATAGAATTTTGAGCCTGAATCGCCATCCAGGTCAGCTAACTGATCAAAGCCGGAAGAGGATTCTGAAACAGTGTCATTAGGTGCGACAAACCAGATATCACTGGTATCAGGACGCTGCAAGACAATAAGAGCAGCCAGCTTCATTTTAATTGTTGAAGCAGTGGGACTCAGATTTTCATAGCCTACATTGCCTTCGACCTTACCAGTCAATTCAAATGCAATGCTGTTTAGGGTACCTAAAGCTGGGTCAAATTTCTGGATTGATACAGTATCAGTCCAATCAGTAGTCTGTTTAACAACAGAACCACTATAAGAAACAGTTGCGGCATTAGCGGCACAAGCCATTGCTAAGCCGATAACTAATGTTTTCATAAATAAAGATTTCATAACAAGCTCCTCTGTTATTTGTATACTACGTAAATGTAAAATCCATTTCGTTAGATGATACGACCAAATACCCCAACTGGTCAAGTATTAAAAAGATTAAAATTTAAATTTTTTAATATTTTTATAGTTTTTTCTTACAAACACCTGCAATTTGCAAAGAAAATCAACCTTAGAGACCATTTCATATCAAATCCAGTAAATAATATGCTTCATAAATGCCTGTTAAATAACCAATTATCACTATTAAAGACATAACCGCCCTTACTTATCAATTGACCCCGCCTAAGAGCATAATATCATCAATATTCCACCCGGAATATGGCTTGGCCCGGTCAAAAATCTGATAGCCCCACCTGAAATATAAGTTTTTATTGCCATCTGCATAGTCTGAGACATCAAATTCCATCAAATTCCAGGAATCATCGGCTATCACTTCCTCGGAATTTATCCATATAGCATTCCAGGTACTCCCATCGGCAGAGACTTCAAAGCAATGTCTGGCATAGCGGCTTTCATCGCTATTGAGCCAGCTGTAAAACCATAACTGGACATCTTTATAGCCACCACAGTCAATCGGCCCGGCAGTCAGATAATAAGTGGCTTCATCTTCGATACCGTAATCACCCTGTAAATTGACCCCATAAACATTATTACCGCTAAAGCCCATCGTCGGATCGGGATTTCCTTCATCGATCCCACCGGAACCGCCGGGTTTGCCAAACTGCCACAATCCTTCGGTCTGAAAATTGGGGCTTGTATAAAGATTATACTCCAAAAGTTTCAACTTACCGCCACCGAGCCAGTCATTGGCCAGCAGAGCAAAGTCCAGCAAATCCACGCGGCAATCGCCATTAATATCAGAAATGAGTTTGACCATACAGGAATAAACGATAAAAGCCTGCGAATACCCTGCAAGCACACTGTGATTTTCGGCGGCCACCCGCAGCTTGACTTTATTAGACATAATATCGGGGACCAGCCATTGATATATGCCATCATTTTCGGTTGTGGCGATATCAACCCAGCTTGATCCATCATCAACAGAATAAGCCACCACCATATTTTCAATTTCGCTGATACTTTCCCACTGAACCTGAACCTTATCGCCAGAACCGAATTTCTCACCGCCAGCCGGATATATAACCACCGGACTGGTTGGCATTATACTGAAAGTCACATCATTAATATCATTAATAACCGCTCCGGCAGCATCACTTATACGCATCAAACACAAATCCGAGGCCGCCGCCGGCACTGTCCAGAGATATGAACCGCTATTAGCTATCGGGTCACCGACAGCCAGCCAGGTTTCACCATTATCGGTTGAATATTCGATTAAGACTTCGGGGATATCACCCCGACTTATCCAGCTAATTTCCTGCTCGGAGCCCACGCCAAAGCCCAAATGTTCATCGGACCAGTTAAGCATTATATTATACTGCCAGGATAACTTAGGATAATCCCCGTCCAGCATATACCAGATATCGGCAAAGCCATCATCACTGTCGCCAATGAAATCCCAGTTGGCAAAAGAATCCTTTTGCTGCATGGATGCCGTTGGCAGGCCGGTGCCATAGCCGCCGGTCAAGTCAGTTATGGTAGAATCATAATAATTATTAGTCCCGGAAACATCAGAACTGCTGACCAGACCGCCACATAAAGCATTGACTCTGACATCCATAATACAGGCGGCATAACATTGATCCATCAGGGCCCCTGATGCCGCCCCGGCTAAGCCGCCGGCTTTGGTATCGGCCTTAACCTGTCCCTGAACATAGCATTTACGAAAGATGCCAGTTGGCCCTGAACCACATAATAGCCCGACAAAACCAGATGAGCCCCCGGCTTGAACCGTACCGGTGACATAACAGCTGTTTACTTCCCCTAAATTTCTGGCGACCAGGCCGCCAAGATAAATCGAACTGGCACCGCCCTGAATATTGACATTTTCCAGGCCCAGATTCTCCACTAAAGATATATCGGTCTGCAAGGTAGAGCCCACGGTGCCGAATAAACCCAAATCGGAATTATTGTCATTACTGGCATCACTGTCAGCTAGAGTATCAATGGTCAAATTAGAGATGATATAGCCTGCCCCATTGAATTTACCGGAGAAGACCGCGGTGCCGTTGGCAGTTTTAGGGGCGATGACCGCGGTTTGAAAGTCATAGCCGGTCAGGTCAATATCAGCGGTCAGGACATAATTCTTGGTCAGCAGTTCGGCATCAGCGCCAATTAACAGTAATTGCTCAGCGGTGGCGATCTGATAAGGTTCCAGATAAGAGCCATCCCCGCCGTCAAAGCCACTTTCATCGGCCAGCACTAAATCAGAGCTGATAAATGCCAAAAACAATAAAACTAAAACCTTATAATTATCCATAGCTTACTCCTTAAGCAAATATAACAAACATCCCTGTTTGAGCGTATCGAGCAGAAAAGTGTTAGCTGTTTATTAATCCAGCAATTACCAAACCCAGAGCCAAAGCCAGGGCCCAAAAGCCCTGAGCCCTCAATGCCGATACTCAGAATATAAATATACCAGAATGAGTCAACCCAATGCAAGCAGGAAATAGATGAGATTTGCTATGGGGCTAATCGAAAATTATCCCAAATAGCTGAAAAACCCAAGAATCTCAACGCAAAAGTCGCTAGAGCCGCAAAAGATGCTATATAACGCTGCCTTCTTAACCTTGCGTCTCTTGCGACTTTTGCGTTATGTAATCAATTTCAGGACAAATATAGCCACCACACGGCACATATCAAAACTATTCTCTATCTGCATCAACTGTTCTAATATTATCTTTCATGAAAAACATCAATTCCGGGTGCAAATTCTTTCCTGTAACTAAAGCTCTGGTCATCTTGCCAAATACTTGTCGCTTTTCCCTGTCGATAACAATCCATTCCCCAAGTGCCCATAAGCCCGCCGCCCCACTGAATCCTCAATCTAAACGAACATTTATCAGTTCTCACAATATAACAATAACGCGGGTCAAGGTTTTTAACAGCTTGGGGCCAATCTTCCGGTTTTATTTCATCACTAAGCCACTTCCCCTCTTCAATAACCATGCTATGGCCTTTTTCTTCGGCCAGCAACTCATCATACCAGTTCCAAATCTGTTCTATATCAGCCTCAGCTTTCATCCGATCATAAAAGCCATTGGCGTGAAGAACCGCCCAAGGCCCACCTGCTTCAAAAGCAATATAATTCGAGCCAATCAAAACTAACAATAATGCAGCCCATCCCTTATATTTACCGCCAGGACCGATCTCACAGGCTAATTTGAGCAAACTATAAAGCAAACAAACAATTAATATCAAAAGATAAATGATAGATATCCAAAAAGAATAATCAGAATACCGGAAACCATCAGCATATCTGCCAGATGCATAATTCAATTTCGGACAAACCACCCATAACAACAGCGATGGCACTATCAAATACACCGCCATCAACACCCAAAACCGGCGGTCACGCTTAACCCCACTTTCGCACTTAGGGGGGGAAATCGTGGTTTTTGATAGTGTCATTGCGGTTGGTCTGTCGACAAAGGGG
>JAEIOG010000086.1 GCA_016342495.1 Phycisphaerae bacterium | reverse complement strand
CTATGAAAATCAAGGCAGAAACGTAATCTGCCTAAAATTATTGAGACCATTTACACAGCTAATTGAACACACCCCTGAAAACCTTATTTTCATTGCGCATCAGGTTGACAGCTATTTCCCGCACCGGCCAGATGTTTTTCCTGAGATAAAGCATCTCCCGCTTGAGCCGATGGATTTGATTAAGCGTATCGCGGTCAGAATTGATTTCAACTTTTTCCTGCAGCAATTCGATATGATCACCGATTTTCTCTAAGACAATAAAATAATTGTCGATTATGCAGTCCAGCAAGGCATAGAAAAGATAATCTGCTTTATTTGATCTGATCTTGCCCTTTGAATTTTCAATTCTTTGCCGAACCAGATCAAAAACATCACCTTTATATTCCTGAAAAGTCACCACCCAGTCTTTATGCAAAAACAAGCTGATCTGTTCGGAAACAATCTGCATCTTTTCATCATCAAACCTGATCATCTTTAATATTACATAAAGCCTCTGGTCATGTTCTTCCATCTTAGGCCTTTGGGAAGTATTGACCATATCTTCCAGCAATAGATTATGAATATCAAATATAGCACCAACCTGACCGACCAGCTCGGTATCATGTAAACCATTAATATTGAGCCATTTGACCCCGCTGATTTCCATGCAGGCCTTGATATTTTCGGACTCGGCGATATCCCTTTGGCAAAACTGCTCCTGGGTATAATCAAATAATTGCATATCTGATTTTTCATCTCTGACCTTTCCAATATGAATTATACTGCCTGGGGCCATACCAATAGTCTTAGCTTGTGTTTTTATCATTCTGGCCATAAATTACTCGCTTTCCTGGGGTTTCTGATTATCAATGGTGACCGGAAATGGCATCTGCTGTACCGTACGAATATGCAAATCCCGCTGAGGAAATGCAATTTCGATACCCTGTTTACGGAATTCATTATCAATGGCACAATTTATATCATGCCAGATTTCCAGGTATTTGTCCATATTGGGGATATAAAATCTCAATTCAAAATCCAGACAGCTGTCGCCAAAACCTCTGAAAATAACTTTGGTTTCAGAATCTTTAGCCAGACGGCCATCGGTAGCGGCAATATCCAGCAAAGTCTTTTCCACCTTTACTATATCACTGCCATAGGCGACCCCAACGGAAAACGTCATCCGTAATAATTTATCCGAAAGAGTCCAGTTCACCAGTCGATTGGTTATAAATTCTTTATTGGGTACAATCAATTCCTTGCGATCCCAGCAACGAATCGTAGTTGAGCGTATTTTAATTTGCGTGACTTTACCGCTGACATCGCCCGAAGTGATTACATCACCGACGCGCATGGGCTGTTCAAATAATATAATCAAGCCTGATGTGAAATTGGCAAAAATTTCCTGCAAGCCAAAACCTAATCCCACAGAAAAAGCCGCCGCCAGCCATTGCACTTTGCCCCAGCCTATCCCAATAGTGGCAAAAGCCCAGACTACACCGATAACCACAATCAGATATTTTGTCAGGGTAATAATCGCAAAACGGGTGCCTTCCTTATTGGAAATTGATTTCAACAAGGCAATGCTCAATACCCCAGAAATATTTCTGGTGATCATAACCGTCAAAAAAACAATCAGCAATGCCATTAACACAGCCCCCAGCGAAACCGGCTCTATCTGACCATCAGTAACGGTTTTCCACAAGGTAACCTTATTAAAATAACCCAAGGCTGGAAAAACATCCCGCCAGACCAGCCACAAACCAATGACAAAAGCGGCGATCATCAGGGATTTCAAGAATCTGGATACCTGCTGAGCCAGCCGGTTCATACTTTGCTGCCGCAATAGCCTGTTTGTATGGGCCTCAATAACCTGCTCGGCAGAACTGGGATGTTCATTATCCAGATGTTCCTGTTCCTCAGCGGGCAGTTCAGTTTCCAGTCTTCTCTGCATATATATGAGTTTCTGGCTGATTATCATATATAATAAAATACCGCAGAAACCCAGCACAATCGAATACGAAAATCTCATCTGCAAATGCCAGGCCGCATAACAATAGCCCATCCATGCCAATGCCGCAATCGCAACAGGTCCGGCGACAAAACCCAGATAAATCAAATATCTAAATTTCTCGATCGAGGTGTCACGCCAATTATCCCAGAAACCAATCAATAAACGATTGCCAGGCCATAGAACTATCGAGAAAAACACTCCGATCAATAGCACCAAAACCATAAATACCAATCGCCCCAGAGAATTATTGTATATTTGCGACTCCATAAAATGAAACTGATAGGCAAACAGCACCAAAGGCTGTAAGCCGGCGAACAACCAGCGTAAATGTCTGACGATATACTTGCGGCTGCCAGAGGTTAAATTAAAATGGACATCGGCTAACCCATTATCTATACATAAATTTGAACTCAAAAGTAAGACAAAATCAAAAATAGCCAGTGCAATCAAAGCCTTGCCCAAAGCCAAATAAGCTGATGAACTTGTCCCATAAGAAATGGTTTTACTGATAAGATACAGTAATAATGGTAATGCCAGGGATTTTATGATCGTAAAGACTAATGCCCGCATCATCAAACCGGATTTGTCTGTGGCAGCACTGACACTTTTGACTTGTTCGGCAATACTGGCCAGAGCTTTGCCAGTCTTGACGCTGCCTGCACAAGTCAATAAAAAAATTAAAGCACCTAATGACACAAATACCGGATGACTCTGCACCCCTGCTATTAATGCAGTAAACAAACCTATCCAGCTGGTTATTTTAAAGGATTTTCTTAATGATAGTACAGAATCTTTAAAAGTATCCTTGCCTCCAACAGGAGCATTTCTTACCCACAAAATATTTTCATCTATATAATCTTTATATTGCTGGGCTTTAGCAATAAATGCCAACTCTTTGACATCCAACTCTACCAGATTATTACTATATTCATTATAATAGTCATTTAGAGTTTTGAGATTCTTACGCTGACTTTCCAATAGTTTTTGCATCGCTTCATCAATGACATCTTTATCCTCTGGAGCAATTGGAGGCTGAGCCCGATCCAGAAGTTCTGCTTTGACCTCGTCAATATCGGCCAATGCCAACCATTGTTCATCATACTGTAATAACTCATATTGTGAATTAGACATTTCTGACAGCCGTTGGCTGATATTCTGCTTATTTCTGGTAATCGCAGGAATTGTGGCTTTCTTGGATTGTAGTAAAATCCCAATAACATCTGTCAGACCAGCAGCTTCTACTTTGTCCTTTAATCGCTGAAAATCACTTTCCAGATCACTTAATTTCTTCTCCATGTCTTTGAGATTTTTACCAGAAGCTTCTCTGGCTGAATTGATATCTTTGAGTTTTTGAGCAATTTTTGAGTTTTCCTGGGTCAAATCATCGACCAAAGGGTGTAGTAATGCCGTTTCGATATGGTCTTTTTTGGCCTGGGCTAAGGCTTCCTGAATCTGCTGATTTTTTTTGAGATTTATCAATGCCTGTAGTTTTTCGATTTGTTTACTCAGGACTTTTTGTTCTTTAGCGACCAGTTCCCGCCGGGCGGTCAATAAATCATTGCGAGCATCATATGACGCCAATTCGCTCTGGGCTACCAAAACTTTATTTCCTAAAGACTTGAGGCGAATCCGACCTAAAGTTGTCGCTGCTTTTACTGCCTCTGGCTCTTGCGGTTGTCCTGCTGTTAACTTTAACTGATCTGTGATTTTCTGAATCTCAGCATTATACTCAGAAATCAATTTGGGAATTTCGGTTCGACGGGTAGAACGCTTCTTCGGTTCATTTTCCAGCTCTATGGCCTGTTTTTGTTTATTTGCCAATTCTCCCTGAAGCACAATTAATTTCTGTTCCAGCTCCGATAAAGTCAGATTACTATCGATGACTTCATCGGTTTTTTCAGGTATTTGCAATTTTTCCCGAGCCAGCTTCAAGTCTTCCGGTGCACTTTGGATTTTGCTCTTGAATTCTGCCAGAGTCGCTTCACTACTAGCAATATCCATTATCTGACCAATACAGTCTCTGTAAATCTTCTGTAGCTTGTCCTTATCTTCGGGACTAATATCACTGGCAGTATCTAATTCACTGATACGATTCTCAAAAACTTTAATTTCCGATGTTTCATCGGGGATAATTTTGATAACAGCGACAGTGTCCTGACCCGAACAAAAACGTGTCAAAATCAATATGGAAATCAAAACAAAATGATAACAGCACTTTAACATAACTCTGCCTTTCAAATAAAATTCATTCATATAACAAATTCTATCTGAAAGCAATGTAGTTTTCTACTATTATCTAATTTTTATCAAATTTAATCTGTGAGCTTCTCCAACGAACCCGACAGAGCTTCCTCAAGGGTCAGGATACATTTTCTCCGCTACCCACGGTTTTACCGGGAACGAATCGCTGGTTTTAGCCTTCCATTTTTCGATTTCAGCCAGCAAATCCGTTTTCACTGTAGCATAAATGGCATTATTAACCAGATTATCCATCTCATAGGGGTCAGCCTTGACATTGTACAATTTGGTAGCAGTTTCGGTTGTTTCGCCATCTAAAACCTCAACCACCAGCTTATAATCACCTTTTGCCACCGCCCGCCAGCTGTCGCGTATCCCACCATATACCGACTCATCAGCAAAATCCGGATTAGTAATTGCTGGCGACACATCTCTTCCCGTACAGGTTGCCGGAACATCAAAACCACAAATAGACAATATCGTGGGCATCAAATCCGCCGAACTTATCAGATGATTAACTACAGTTCCAGATTTAATCTTGCTCGGCAATCGCATAATCAATGGCACATGCCACGATTCCTCTTCAGGCTTGGATTTATAGGTCATCGCATGACTTTGATGCATATCACCATGATCAGCGGTAAAGACAACCAGGGTATCATCATCCAGCTTTAAATCTTCCAGAGTTTGCATCAGGCGGCCAAACTGATAATCCATAGCGCTACAATGAGAAAAGTAATCTTTCAAAGAATTTTTTGCAGCTGATATTTTATCGGCAGGCACATTTGGCCGTGGTACAACATCCTCTGCATTGTACGGAAAATCTCCCAGGTGTGCTCCATAAGGTGTATGCGGGGCTCCCCATGAAACAAAACAGAAAAATGGATGATTGCGATTTTCCTTGATAAATTTTATTGCCAGATCGGTCTGGATAGTTGGTTCATAAAGACCCGTTAAACCCGGCATTAAATTACCGTCATCATCAAATGTCTTAGTATTAAGATACTCATGGCCGCGATTAAAACCTTCAAATTTGGTAAATCCACGGCGCCGCCACCCTTTTGGCACATAACCCGGCTTGGCAACCCCATCCATATGCCATTTGCCGATATAATAGCAATTATATCCAGCATCAGTAAATTCTTGTGCTAAACATCGTTCACCCGGTGGCATCATAAGATCATTTTCATTCATCCCGGTCTGCCATGGCCAGCGACCGGTAATAATCGCTGAACGATTAGGCGTACAAACCGGGTGAGTTGCATAACAACGCCCCCAATGAGCTCCAGATTTAGCGGTTTTATCCAAATTGGGGGTTTTAACTAAACGATCATGATGTAAACCATGGCTCATCGCGCAAAACCGCCATTGATCGACCAGCACAAAAAGCACATTATATTTTTTAGGGCCAACCCGCATTTTCATCATATTATTACTCAGGTTTACCGCACCGGAAACATTGTTGATACCCATTGCACCTGCGGCAATAGTCCAGCCCATCTGTTTTATAAATTTACGCCTATTCATTTTGACCTCTTATTTAATCAGCCATTGACTGGCAATTATCGCAAAATCATTAATATTTATCTTACCATCAGCAGAAATATCCACATTACTGAAAATCGGCCTGATAGGCTGGACGACACTGCCACCAGAGCCTTTGGCCAGGTAAACGATTTCATTTGGCGAAAGCAACGTATTGAAAACTGCCAGATTATCAATCATAACCCAGGATTCAGCAGTATCTAAATTAATAACTGTTTGACCCGTTGGAGAACCTTCGATCTTATCTGCGATACGCTGCTGGACCAAAACGCCATTATGATATATCTGCATCAGCCTGCTATTAGCATCAACAGCAACAGCAACATGCTGCCATTGGTCCAGGTCATCTACAACATTATATCGAATAAATTCCCACGAATTATAGACATGGGAATCTTTGCCTAACGAAAATTCTGCACGTTCAAAGTCTTCTGCCGGCATTTTCACCCACATAGCTAATGTCATAGCATTGGAAACATCAGCGAAAACTTCTGCTGGCAATATTATTTCAATATCACCTGTCAACTTCAAACTTCCATCAGAGCCTTCAGCACCATCATTTTGCCAATAATCAACCGATCCATTAGGTGTAATTGTTCCATTATTGCCATTACCTGAAATATCAGTAACAATGACACCTGAGGTTTCTTCAAATGTGTAGCCTGCTTGTAAAACTGACTGTATCTCCCAAGCCTCTACCTCATAATCGGAGAAAAGCCAATCGCTCATTACCGCTTGTAAATCCAAAATATCTACCGTTCTGTCAGCATTGATATCTCCAATTGATAAAGGTGGCTTGACATATTCCAGCTCAATATCGTCAATGGCAATTGCGCCACTGCCACCAACTACGTGTGAATCACCAATCTCAATAGCCATCCTGGTTATCTTTGTCAAATCAATACCTGCTTCTGCGATATCTGCCAAAGGTATCTGCCAGTCCCACCAGGTATCGCTGATGGTTGAATTCCCACCGGAATATTGAATGGTTGCCTGCGAATCATTATCTACAATAACCACAGCTATTTGTTCCTCACTATTTGAAGCCAGACCAGTAAATGAGATGGATAAAACCGAATGGCTACCCAAAAAAGTCATTGGCGTAGCAAATTCAATAGCCGCCTGCGATGTATTTGATAAACCGGTATTATCATAAGTCAGAACCATCGATCCATAAAGATCGTATAGCATTATATTGGCATTTGTAGTCCATCTTGACTGTAATGCTGCATTGTCATTGTAGCCGGTAAAATCATCAATAACCAAAGGTGCTATCGCTGGCACATAAAACGACCAGGTATCACCTGCAACAAGAACTGCTCCGTTAACATCTAAACTGTCAACTTTCCACTGATATTGGGTTTCTGCAGTAACCCCGGATACTACCGCTTGAGTTGCAGTGTAATTTCCCAAAAAAGTCATAGAACCTTCCGGGCCAAAATAAACATTATAAGAATCTACATACAAATAACCACCCCAGCTCAATTCACTTAAATTGGTGGCTACTATCGCGTCTTTAGCCGGTACCGGGTTTATTGCCCTGCCACCTGTACTAAACTGCCAAACCGAACCAATATATTCATTACCACCGTCAGTTACATCAACCCGCCAATAATATGTTTCATCATAATTCAGTGATGTTGGCATATATGTCTTATTTGCGCCAACAGAAACACCATCAACTATTTCATTACAAGCTATTGTTGTACCAATATTAATATCAAAACTCGGATCAACAACATTTTCAACATCCCAGCTTAACTGGCCCCCCGGGTCAATCATATCAGCATTAACTGATGGAACTGGATCAATTGCTGTTGGCAATACACTTTGCAAACTAACCACAACATTATCAAGCAAAACCCTGCCTGTCCCGGATACTTTATTGAATTGAATCCACAATGGTGCACCAATAGCATAGCCAGTTCCGGTTGAAACAGTCAATGCCTGTTCAGATGTACCAGACGCGGTAGTTGGAAATGGGTTAATTGCTCCAGAATTTGCTATCTCGACAGCTCCAACCTGAGTAACTAAAGGATTCTCAACATAGTATTTCAGGTCTTTGTCTTCTGCTGAAGCTGGATTTCCACCAACTAATAGACTTACATGTACCCCCTGAAATGGCTTATCACTCCGTTGACCCAACAAAAAACTTATATCAATATCCATATTTTCTTGATAAGTTCCGATTTGCTGATATACCCATCTTTCATTGCCCATCTCTGCCCAGTTATCACCATAGGGGGTTTCCGGAATTGCTGCCAGACCATCATCCTGAGTATAAGTATAAGCCGAAGAATCAAACCAGTCTATCACCCCATCGATCTTGCCTTCCGGGGCCAATACCGGATCTTCAAAACTGCTATTGATCACAGCAGGATAATTTAAGCCTGCATTAATCTCGCCGACAAATAAAACTATCAACCCAATAATTACTCTCAGTTCTCCTCTGAACATCTCATTATCCTTAAATATTGCAGGTCCGATGGGCTCTGCCCATGCTGAAAAAGATATGAACGAAGTAAACACACAAACGCTTACTCACTTGCTCGCCGCCCCAGCTTTTCTCCCTTTGCCAAATTTTAAAAAAGCTGACAAGGACTTTAATTCGCCCTTGCCAGCTTCAATAATTAATAATTATTCGCCAACCGGATAAACACGTCTGCTGTTCATCCAGGAATTTGCGAATACAGCAAAGTCTTCAACATTGACGATACAATCGCCATTGAAATCAAGTTCCAAACCTTCAGCATCCAGACATAGCCATTCGGCCATACCACTTTCAAGATAAAGCTCTGCAACTCTTTCAGCAGTTACCGGATAACTATAAATCTTAAGGTCATCAATATAACCGATTACTGGCCTGTCAACATTGCCAACATTTGTTGCTTGCTGACCACCTATTCTCAATACATCTTCGGTATTAGCAAACACTGTCTTATCCAATGTCTGAGTCGTCATAGCGCTGAATATTCCATCAATATAAATCTTCTGATCGCCGGTTGTACCATCAAAGGTACCGGTAATCAAATGCCATTGTCCATCGTTCATGTCAGGAATACCCGCTTCAGGATCAGGAACAAGACTATCGGTAACTAAATTGCCATCAGCTTTGAAACGTCCTCGGCCATAATACCGGTTAAACAAAAATGATGAAGTAGCTGCAATATCATTTATGCCATCATCATCAAGGTCTACAGCATCTTTTCTTGCCTCTGCGATCGTGGCCATATAATAACTACCATCAACAACTTTCATCCATGCACTCACGGTCATCCCCAATGGGAAGAATTTCATTGCCCCTGCGCTATCAGGAAGCTCTACAAAACCTTGATTATAGGCAGGTTCTATTGCTTCAGGGTCAATATTCACACCCAGTGCCAAAGCACCGCTGCCAATAATACCTTCGCCAAAACCAACATCAGCTGGCAAAGTATCAGCATCATTAGGGTCAATAACAACACCTGTTCCGAGATTGCCCTGACTATCGGTCAGTGTGCTTTCAAATTCAAAATGAGCCACTAAACGTTCGGTCATCAACAATACCGCACCGCTATCAAGAGTGTCACCTTTGCCATTATCTACAGTACAATAATACATGCCTTCATCAGCTTGAGTAACTCCAGGAATAGTCAAGGTCGCAGTATCCGCTCCAGTAGCACCTGCCGGCAAAGTTCCATCAACTTTTTTCCATTGATAATTTGCAATATTCAAACCAGTAATAGCAAAAGTGGCTTCGCTACCATCTGCGACAAGCTGCCCTTCTGGTTTCTGAGTAATAACAGGAACCTCAGGAACTGTGGTAAATGCCCAGGTTTTACCTTCGACCGTACCTTCACTTGTCACAACATCGACACGCCAGAAATAATCGGTTGCGTATGGCATAACACCCATATCATAAGGTGATGTCGCGTTTTCCACTAAAGTATTCCCGGGATCAGCCCAGTTCGGGTCGCCCTGGCGATATGTCAATGTATAGCTTTGTAATGTTCCATTAATTACTGCTGGTGCTGACCATTCCAAATCAGAGTCAATAGCAACACGTGGAGCATTATTTACTGGTGCTACCAGGTTAGCTGTAGTTGGAAATTCAACTTTTACATTATCTACCAATGTTCTTCCAGTGCCAGCGACTTTATTGATTTGAATCCATAAAGGTGCCCCTACGGCATAGCCAGTTCCTGTTGAAACCGCTAATGCCTGTTCTGAAACTCCAATAGCATTAGTTGCAAATGGGTTTATTGGTCCTGAATTAAATATCTCAACTGCACCTACAACAGTTACAAGGGGATTTTCAGTATAATATTTACTATTAAAATCAGCTGCCAAAGCTGGATCACCACCAACGAGAATACTTACATGTATACCCTGGAACAATTTATCACTCTTCTGTCCCAACAAAAAACTTATATCAAGTTCCATATTCTCTTCATATGTACCTATCTGCTGGTAAGCCCATCTTTCATTGCCCAGCTCTGCCCAGTTATCTCCATAGGGAGTATCCGGAACATTAGCAAGCGCATCATCCTGGGTATAGGTATAGGCAACAGAGTCAAACCAATCGTTGACCCCATTATACCTGCCCTCAGCAGCCAAATCTGGATCTTCAAAACTGCCGTTTACCACTGCTGGGTCATTTAAGCCAGCTTGAAGGCCCAAAGCTAAAAATGACAATAAAAACATTGAGAACAGTAATTTCTTCATAATTTTTTCCTTTTTGATAGATGTGTAAAACATTTCCCAATTTTAGTGAAACCCAAACAATAATCTTCCTGCCAGTAATTTCCTCCAAAGAACAATTTTTAAGTTTCAAAACATGAGGGAATAGACACAAAAACGAAAATTGCCCAAAAAATCTAAGTTTTTAAAAAAATTTATTCATATTTATGAATATTTTATGCTTAATAACAGTAATTTTCATCCCAATATTAACAAAAATGAGGAGAATAATGCTTAATTTAAGTGAAATACTAAAAATTTCATGCATGATTTACTCTGGTATTCAGTCAAAATAAGGCTAGTAATGTTTTGATTTTTCTGCTAAAATTTTTATTCAGAAAAAAATGGAGGCGACTGGTGCCTGGTGGTGCCCCCGGTCTTCAAAGCCGGTGTGGGGCATGTAAATGTCTCGGGTAGGTTCGATTCCTATTCGCTTCCGCCATTTTTTGAGTAAAAAACCTTGTTTCTATATAATTATATCGAAAAACAATACCTAAAGCTTTGTAGAAAAACAAACTAGCGATTATATATAATATTTTTTTATTGTACTCGATATAACAATCGGTGCTATAACTATATAAGTAAACTAAAGTTATCTATCGGTTTGCAAACAGCTATTATGAAAATAAACACAACAAACAGACTCTCTTTAACACTGGTTTTTATATCTACTGGGTTGATTATGCTCGTTTATGGGACTTTTTTTGCTGAAAAAAAGATCCTCAAACCCGAATTTGACCTCGAAAATTACCAGAAAAGCCAACTCATTGACCAGCAAAACTGGTTGGCCCTAAACGAATTTCGGGTAAATCGTGAACTTTCACGTGATGGAATACATAGAATATATGTCGAAGCTGAAAAACAATACATTTATCAACTTGATGGTAATCCAGCTGAATTCTGTCCTACTTGAGGATAATTAATCCCGCCATGGCGTCCATGGCACAAAATTTTATTGGGAGCAAATTATGCTGAATTTAATGAAAAAGATGTGTCATGCAGTGCTATTGATTATTGTTGTAGTTATTTCAATCGTGCTTGCTGGTTGCGATGTGCCAACTTGAGGATCTTAAACTTCTACGGTGTCCGTAGAAAATACTCAAATATTTACTCCTTTTGTATGGAAATGGGGTTTTACATGCCAAAAATATTAAAAAAAATATGTTTGATTACCTTCTTGTCAATAGGCCTGTTTGGTTTATTTGCCCTGTCCGGTTGCAAAGGCGAAGATAAGCCTGTTGAAAAGCCCGCTATCGATAAACCAGTAACTGAAACAACAACGGATAAAGAAGCCAAAACGCCCGATGCTCCAGCCCAAGAGAACTGTGGACCAAGTGGCTGACGCTAATACATTCGCTGTGGTGTCCATAGCAAATTAAAGACAGAATAATTTCATTTTGACTATAAATCCTGCTTAGAGTCTATCAACAATTTATATGAAACAAAAATACAATAAAACACTAAGAATATTATCTATTATTGCGGTATTTTCAGCATTTTCTATCTATGCTTTTGGTATGGCTAAATTCCAAAATAGCCAGGCCAAAGCCGATGCTGAACAAGCTCAATTACAGAATCAACAGGAATCCAATCCGGCACCATCACAACCATTACCAGATTTTGGTCTTCCCGGTTTTGATGGCCATAATATTAATTTCCCATCACCCTACCCCGATGGCGTACAAACAAACCTGAACAATTCAGACACCAATGATAACACAGATAATACAAATGACACCGAAAACCTACCTCAAGACGCTAATCTTGCCGCTCCTGCCAGCGGCGGTGGCTGAAGTGGCCACTAGAAAGAACCATGGTGGCCATGGCTAAGATAATCACAAAATCAAATAAAATAATCAAATGGAGACACCCTATTCAGGCATTATTCCTGTTTGTATGGATGTCCCCGTTTTCATTTTTAGGGGTCTGCGGGCCGGTATTTCACTGTTATGCCTGTCCATTATCGACATTTGCATGTCCGGTAGGCCTTATCGCAAACAGCAGCGCAATGCATATATTCCCATTTGTAGCATTAGGCAGCCTGGTACTGTTTGCGACAATACTGGGTGGGTTTATCTGTGGATGGATGTGCCCATTTGGATTCGTTCAGGATTTATTTGCGAAAATACCTCTGCCCAAGTTTAAACTGCCCAAATGGAGTAAATATGCAAGATACGCGGTATTATTATTGCTGGTAATTATTATACCATATCTTTACACAGCAAAACATCCATTGTTTATCTGCAGAGTTTGCCCAGTTGGAGCTTTGGAATCCGGCGGTACCTGGCTGGGAGAACAAAATCCTCAACTTGATGATAACGACCATACAGGCCAAACCTATTCTACTGGCGTAGCCGAAGCTTTGTATATCTCAGTTTCAGGCAAAAACTTTAAGGGCCAGACCGTAGAAGACCTGAAATGGACTGGCATGACTAAAATCATACTGGTTATCGCATTTTTTGGCCTTATGCCCTTTTATCATCGGCCCTGGTGTAAGGTTTGCCCATTGGGTGCGTTTTTCGGATTGTTTAACAGGGTCTCTTTCCTGCACTTAAATCTCAATAAGGAAGCCTGTATAGACTGTAAACTTTGTCATAAAAAATGCGATCTTAATATTACCCCAGACAAAGACCCCGATGATACATCTTGCATCCGATGTCTAAAATGCGCGGAATGCCCAACTGGCGCATTGCACACCGGCTGTGTGGCGTTAAAACAAGACGATGAAGATAAATAATTCATATAAATGGAAGATATAATGTCCAAGACCCAAAATATATTTGAACAAGCCAAGCAATTGATTCCTGGTGGTGTCAATTCTCCTGTCCGGGCATTCAGTTCTGTTGGTGGTACTCCTGTTATCACCGAACACGCCCTGGGCTCAAAACTAACCGATATCGATGGCAAAGAATACATCGACTATATTGGCTCATGGGGTCCGGCAATATTAGGCCATAGCGACCCTGACGTTGTAAAAGCCATCACCGATTCTGCATGCAAAGGTATAAGCTTTGGCACTTCAACCACTGCCGAGCTAACAATCGCAAAAAAAATAACCGAGCTTATGCCCACCATAGAAATGGTTCGAATGGTAACATCAGGCACCGAAGCGACTATGAGCGCACTGCGCTTGGCAAGGGCATATACCAAAAGAAATAAACTAATCAAATTCGCAGGCAGTTACCATGGCCATGGCGATAGTTTTCTGGTTAAAGCCGGATCTGGGGCGATGACCTTTGGCACGCCAACCAGCCCTGGGGTAACCCAAGCAACTGCAGATGATACGCTGATTGCTGAATTTAATCATATCGATTCAGTCGCACAACTAATCAAATCCAATAAAGATAATGTCGCTGCAGTTATCGTTGAACCTGTAATAGGTAATGCCGGGGTAATACCTCCGGTCGACAATTTCCTGCAAAAACTCCGTGAGTTAACCACAGCTAACGGTGTGTTGCTGATTATCGATGAGGTCATGACAGGTTTTCGACTTGCCCCCGGCGGTGCCCAGGAAATATACAATGTCAAGGCTGACCTTACCACCATGGGCAAAGTTATTGGTGGTGGACTTCCTATCGGAGCTTATGGTGGTCGCAAAGAAATCATGCAGATGATTTCGCCATCCGGACCAGTTTACCAGGCAGGTACACTTTCAGGTAATCCAATTGCTGTAGCTGCCGGTTTGGCAACGCTAAATAAGCTCAACGATGAACTTTATAAAACACTAGAAGCCCGTTCAGCTCAACTGGAATCCGGAATAAAAACTAATCTTAAAAAACTCTCACTGCCTTACACCTATCAACGCGTTGGCTCAATGAATTGCTTATTCTTTATCGATAAACCTGTTATAAGCTTTGATGATGCCGCAAATTGTGATACTGAAAAATTCAGCAGGTATTATCAGAATATGCTGAATAATGGTATTTTACTGCCGCCATCCCAATTTGAAGCATTCTTTGTATCAGTGGCTCATAGCCAAGAGGATATCGAAAAAACCATTAAAGCAAATTATGATAGTCTTTGTTAGCTATTCGATGTCATTACAAAAAAATTTATTTATTCAGTAGCAGAGTACAAAAAACATGACTTATCTGGCGATTCCAATCCAAACAAGTGACATTGAAACATCGGCAATTTCAATGCAGCAAGCAATAGATGCAGGAGCTGAATTGCTCGAATTACGTCTGGACTATTTAGATAATACTGCTCCAGAAAATGTATCTGCTATAGTCCAATCAGCTAAAAAATTTAATGTTCCATTAATCGCCACATGTCGACCAGAATGGGAAGGCGGTCAATCTACCGCTACCGACCTGCAAAGAATCGAAATACTTAAAACTGCTGTCGCTGCCGGTGCAGACTATGTCGACATTGAACTTATTACCCAGGAAAAAGAAAACATTGATTTTTCCCCGGCAAAAACTATTGTCAGTAACCATGATTTTGAAAAATGTCCAGATGACCTTGCTGAACGCGTCAATCGCATCAAATCCACTCATCACGATATCATTAAAATCGCATATCTCGCCAGACATATAAACGACAGTTTTGCCGCTCTTGACATTATGCATAATAATCCAGGCGCTATCGCGATGGCAATGGGCCCCGATGGCGTTATCACGCGTATGCTGGCTAAAAAACTAAATTCTCTGCTGACCTTTGCCCGGCTGGATAATGGCACCGCACCGGGCCAGCCAACCATAGCTGAAATGAAAAATATATTTCGCTGGGATAAGCTGCAACCATCGACAAAAACCTTCGGTCTCATAGGCAACCCTGTCGATCATTCCAAGGGACCCATTACCCATAATAACTCCTTTAACAAATTAAATTTTGATGGCTTATACCTGCGATTTCTAATTCAAGGTAGTCAAAATGAATTTTTTGCTTTCATGGATAATATCAAGCAAAGGCCTTACCTTGACATCAAAGGTTTTTCTATCACCCTGCCCCATAAGCAAAATGCTCTTGAATATGTAAACCATGTTGATGGCCAACTCGATCCGGTTGTAAAGAAAATGGGAGCAATCAACACTATCATTTTCGATAACACCGGCAAGCCAACCGGTTACAACACTGATTGCAGCGGTGCCTTAAGTGCAATTTATGAAACAATGAATATCGCCAAATCTGACCTTGCAAATATGCCGGTGGCAATTATCGGCGCAGGGGGCGTATCACGGGCACTTGTGGCAGGTTTAACTGATGCCGCCGCCGATATCACTATCTATAACCGCACCCTTGCCAAGGCTGAAGAATTAGCAGCCACTTTCAATTGCAAATCTGCAAGTATCAGCGA
Source organism: Phycisphaerae bacterium (assembly GCA_016342495.1). GTDB lineage: Bacteria > Planctomycetota > Phycisphaerae > Sedimentisphaerales > SM23-30 > JAEIOG01. Next base: position 7,245 of record JAEIOG010000086.1, on the reverse strand, counting down.
AATTAATAAACTTAAAGCCAGACTGGTCATCAACTGCACCTCCATAGGCATGGAACCAGATTACCTCAGCAGCCCGGTGCCAGCTGATGTTTTAAGGCCAGATATGATTGTTTTTGATACAGTTTACACTCCTGAAATGACTCAGCTGTTAAAAGATGCTCAAGCGGCAGGAGCGGCAATTGTCAAGGGCACAAAAATGTTCCAGCACCAGGCCGCCGACCAGCGAAACCTTTTCACAAAGCAATAAGGAATTATTTTGGCTAAAAAACCATTAAAACCCAGTATCATACTCGTATCAGACCGTACCCTTTCCGGCAAATATAATATTCTGTTTGAAGGTATTTTCGCCACGATGCAGACTACCCACACTCCTGAGCTGGCGATGAAAATGCTGGTTAGTCCAAAGATGAAATCCGATGCCGATGGCCGGGCATGGCAGGCAGCTCTGGGCCTGCGCCGCATCGAAGCATCATTAATCCACGAATTAGATTTAAGCGAAGATGATATTGTCTGCACCACACCTGAGCGATTGGGAGATTTACTCGGCGATCATGTCAAATTAGTCATGGTTAGTTCCAGCGACCCCCTGGGTATGGGTATGAGTAATACCACCACAACCTGCTTTTGGGATGGCCAGCTTTATACCAAGGTCTGGACCGATAAAATGATGCAGCAGATCAAGCAGGCCAAAGATAAATTTGGCTTTATGGTCTTAGCTGGCGGTGCCGGTGCCTGGCAATGGGCACATGATAAACAGACAGCTGAAAATCAGGGGATTGACATTGTCTATGAGGGCTATTTTGAAACTGATGGCCCCAAATTAGTTAGAAATATTCTCAATGGTAAAAGTCCAGAAGCTCATTACATCTGCAATGTCTGCGGCGTTGATAAAGTCAGGCCCATTAAAAGTGCATCACTAATGGGTATTGTCGAACTTTCACGGGGCTGTGGCAAAGGATGTCGTTTCTGCACGATGGCTAAACATCGTATGGAACATGTTGATACCGATACAATTTTATCTGATATTGAAATTAATGTAGCTAACGGCGTTCATTCGACCGTGGTGGGCAGCGAAGACTTTTTCCGTTATGGCGGCAAAGGCTATAAACCCAACTTCGCAGCTTTGTGTGGACTCTTAGGTGAAATGCGAAAGATTAAAGGCCTTGATTTCGCTCAGATCGACCATGGCAATATCTCAACGATTCTTCAATTCACCAATGATGAACTCAAAGAGATCCGCCGATTAATGTCTCTGACCAACAAGACCGAATATCTATGGGTTAATATGGGTATTGAAAGCGCCAACGGCAAACTGGTCGAAGCCAACAGTTCTGGAAAAATCGTTCCTTTCGAAGCTGACAACTGGTATGAAATGGTTCTGGACGTTGCCGACAAAATGATCACTTGTGGCTTCTTTCCGGTGTTCAGTATTGTATTAGGACTGCCCGGTGAGACGGTTGCAGACATCGAATTAACTAAAAAACTCATGGGTGAATTAGTCCAGAAACGCTGTGTGATATTTCCAATCTTCTATGAGCCTGTCATAGCAGATGAAGTTTTGACCGACACCCGCTTTGATATCAATCGCATGACTCAAAGACATCTGGATTTATACATAATGTGCTATGAACAGAATTTCAAAAACGTCCCGCCGATGTATTGGGACAATCAAAGAGCCGGCGGAGTATCATGGGCCAAACGGGCATTAATCCTGGCCCTGGGCAAGACCGAAGTGGCCGCCTGGCGAAAGAATTTCAAACGCTTGCGGGGCCAATTGCCCCAGGAGCAATAAGATGGCAGAACATGACAAACAATTAGACTCCGCAACACCTAATTGCTGCAAGGCAATCCCCGCTGATGCCACAGTTCGGGGCCGTTTGCTGGAGATGGTTCGCCTGTGGTGTGCAAAACATGAGCCGGTTGCCCCCTTGACACTGAATCAGCTGCGTAATGCCGCCAAAGAGATCCTTGAAATAGGTTTATTTTCCAGTGAATATGATAAATATGTGATCGTGCTACTGAATAATCAGGCCTGGATGCAGCATATCGCCGGGGTTGCCTTTAATCGGCGTCTGCTATTGTTGCCCAGATGCTTAAGAGATACTGATTGTCCAGCGGAAATGGATCAGTTTGGCCTGCTCTGCCGCCATTGTGGCAAATGCCCGATCAGCGGTCTGCAAAAGAAAGCCGAACAGCTGGGCTATGTGGTTTTGGTCGCCGAAGGCTCACCGATTGTGATGTCATTAATCCGCAGCGGCAAAGTCGATGCTCTCATCGGTGTCAGCTGCATGAATTCTCTGGAAGAAATGTTTCCGATTATGACCGCCAGTGCAGTCCCCGGCATAGCTATTCCACTATTTAATGATGGATGTAAGAATACCAGCGTTGATCTGGAATATCTCAATAGCATTATCGAGCTGAGCAGCAATCAAAATTTCCAATTACCGGATATAAACCTGATAAGCCGGGCGGTAGAACACTGGTTTCACCATGAAAACTTCGAGCAGGTCTTTGGCAAGGTCCAAAGCAGCACCGAACATATTGCTTATCGCTGGATGGCCGAAAATGGCAAACGGCGTCGCCCGGTTTTGACCGCAGCGGCAGCGGCAGCCTTACTTGATAATTCCATTTTAGAAGATAAAACTCTACAGAAGCTCGCTATCGCCATGGAATGTTTTCATAAAGCTTCCTTAATCCACGATGATATCGAAGATAATGACGATATGCGTTACCAGCAGGAGAGCATGCACATCCGCCATGGCCTTGCCATAGCTCTTAATGCCGGAGATTTGCTTCTTGGTGAAGGCTATCGACTCATAGCCGAGTGCGATCTGGACCCGGCCTGCAAGAATAAGATATTATTGATCGCATCCCAGGGCCATCGCATGCTGTGTGTGGGCCAGGGAAGGGAATTATACTGGCGAAAGAGTCCCTGTGCCTTAACCGTCGAGCAAACCATAGAGATATTCAGGTACAAAACCTCCCCGGCCTTCAATGTCGCCCTGCAGAGCGGTGCGCTCTTTGCCGATGCCGATGACAATCTCTGCCAGTGGCTCAGCCAGTATTGCGATCATCTGGGAATTGCCTATCAGATCCAGGATGATCTGGAAGATCAGTTTGATAATGGTCAGAGTCCCTCGATTCTGGCCGCTATCGCCTATGAAAATGCCTGTGACAAAAACAAAGCAATTATCGAAAGCCATCTCAAGAGTTTTTCGGTGGTGCCGGCGACAATTATCGCATCGACCCGGGCCACAGATAAAGCCGGGGATCTGCTTGACTATCATAAAAACATGGCTATCGAGGCCCTGTCCAATCTCAGCGATACCCGTCTGAAGACTTTGCTGCGCAGAATGATTGCTCGGGTCTTTGATGATGACTAAAAGAAATTGGAAATAAGCAGGACAATGGCTAAAAAAGTTTCTCATAACATTACCGCTCAGATGCGCAGCGCTGTCCGGGCCGGACTTAACTGGCCGAACTGCCGGGACCGGGCATTAAATTACCTCAAAACCCAGCTCAATAGCGATGGCGGCTTTAAAGATCGCAGCGGCAATAGTGATATCTATTACAGTGTCTTTGGTCTGGAGATTAATGCCGCCGCTGATGATGAACTTATGGTCAGTCAGGACTATTATCAGCATTGCAGCGAGGCAATCCCTGATGATCTGGTGTCTCTGTCATCACTGGTGCGCTCTCTGGTGCATTTCCCGATCGATATCACCGCAGAAATCATCGCCCGGATCGAAGCTTTTCGCAGTCGTGACGGCGGCTATCATCAAATCCTCGCTAATAACAGCTCCAGCATCTATGGTAGCTTTCTGGCCGTCGGTGCTTATCAGGATCTGGGGGTTCCGATCAAAGACAGCCAGGCGATTATCGCCAGTATCAATGCGCTCAAGACCGATGATGACGGCTTTGTCAATGATTTGCAGGTGCCAATTGCCGCGGTGCCTTCAACGGCGGCGGCGGTGATGCTGCTGAGCCAGTTAGACCAGCAGATACCCCAAAATTGTGCCGCCGGACTGCTAAGCTGCTACCGCGACGGTGGCTTTGTGGCCATGGCCATGCTCGACCAGCCCGATCTGCTCTCCACGGCGGTGGCGCTATTTGCCTTACAGGCCATTGGCTATGACTATCAGGCCATAAAACCAGAGATTCAGACCTTTGCCCGGTCGCTAATGCAGCCGGATGGCTCTTTTGCCGCCAATATCGATGAACCGCAAGGCGATATCGAATACTCCTTCTACGGCCTGGCAACCCTGGGCCTCTGCCAACAATAAAGCAGGTTGAACCTGCACCCTGCAGGCTGAGCCTGCACCCTGCTTACATAAGGATCACTGGTTGGCAAGTGCCATCGGCGGCGTTGCCGCCTGCATCAGGCTGGATGTCGGGCGCGAGAGACAAATATCAATACGCCCGTGACACATTGGTAGAGACGTTGCATGCAACGTCTCAGCATCCGGCCAAATGTAAGTCATCAGAGACAACGGTCAAATGTCATATAGGCGTTCCGGCAGCCCGAAGGGCTAATATAACTTAGCCCAGGGCAACGCCCTGGGTAAATACCCCCCCTCCCAGCTTAAACCTGAACCCTGCAGGCTGAGCCTGCACCCTCCTTACATAAGAATCATTAGTTGGCAAGTGCCATCGGCGGCGTTGCCGCCTGCATCAGCCAGAACGTCGCAGGCCGAGGGAAAAGATCAATACGCCCGTGACATATTTTGTAGAGACAAGGCATGCCTTGTCTCAGCTCCGGCCAAATGTCGATCGCAGCAGACAAAAGCAAATCGGTAAAAGGTTAAAATGGGCGAAAGTATGAAAACTGTCTTTCCCACCTTGACCCTTTCGCACCTTCGCACCTTTTAAGACAGCAGGCCAGGCCGCCAAACCGCCAAGGTTTAAAATATATCACGCAGCGATCCGGCTATTGTCAATTCTCAATTGTCAATTCTCAATTAATTTTCGCTTTTTTCCTCGTCCTTTTCCTCAAAATACTGCTTAATCGCTTCTTTATCCTGTTTGAAAATCTGCATAGATGATTCTTGCAGCGGATTACCATAGAAATTTATACCATAAAACTTGACATCACTATACCATCTTATTTCAATATCCATCTGTGTAATTTCAATAGGCACACAGCTAAGTTGATTATGCATCAGATCAAGCCGGAGGAGTTTTGATAACTGCTCGATCTCAACTGGCAGTGAAATAATTTTGTTGCTATGGAGGTCTAAAAACTCCAATTCTGACAGTTGCACTATCTCTTTGGGCAAACTGCTAAGGTTATTGTATGCAAAAGAAAGAAATTTTAGTGATTTTAACTGGCCAATCGCTGACGATAAGCTGGTAAGTGCATTGCAACTAACATCAAGTGACACAAGAGCAGTCAAATTGAATAACTCCGGGGGTAAAACCGCTATTGCATTTGAAGAAAGTTTCAATAGTTTCAAGGAAGTCAGTTGACCAATCTCACCGGGAAGGCTGGTTAGCTGATTATGGTAAAGATTAAGTTCTTCCAGGGATCCAAGTTGCCCAGTTTCTGGAGGTAAATTTATCAAATTATTATTAATTATCATCAGCTCGGTTAAGGATTTCAACTGACCAATTTCCCTTGGCAGGCTTGTAAGTTTATTATTACAAAGATTCAGCTTTTCCAAACCAGAAAGCTGTCCGATTTCCGGCGGCAATTGTGCAAAACCCAGACAATTAAGATCAAGTTCAGTAGTATTGTCCGCCTTGGCCTGTTTGATCATGCTTAAAGCTTTATTGTAGGCCATCTTTTCTTTAATTTTTCCACAACAGTATAGCAAACATGGAATCAAAGCCACTGCTATGACTACTTTTACACTTCTTCTGGCATATTTGTGCATGGTTTGATCTCCGCTGGGGGCCGTTAAGCTTCATTTCTGCCGCAGGGAGATTATAAACCGGGCCATACTGCTATGCAATAGAAAAAAACTGGTACGATCAACCTTGACCAACCGGCACAATCAAGGCCGGCCCAGCAGGAATTTTTAATAATATCTTAAAGTCAGCCATAAATCAGCGTCAGAGAGCCCCCAATGCCCCCGCCAGCGGCCCGGACCGATAAATAAAAGCCGGATTTCAGCATAAAACAGCCATTTTCCCCTTCGAAACCGACAAAATCGTGTCGGTGAGAGTAAGAATCGTGCACGATTCTATCTAAATCGAGTTGGATTCTGACAGAATCGAGTTGAATTCTGAGAGAATCGTGGTGAATTCCGACAGAATTCACGTGAATTCTGTCATAATCGAGTCGGCCAGAGACAGAATCGAGTTGAATTCTGTAAGAATCGTGGTGAATTCTAACAGAATCGAGGGCGCCAGAGACATAATCGGGCTCACTTCTGACAGAATCGGGCTCGATTATTACTGTTTCAAGCACAATTCTCTCTGTTTCGGGCACAATTCTAACAGTTTCAAGCCAACTTATAGGACCGGCAGGCTGAGCCTGCACCCTCCTTACATAAGAATCACTGGTTGGCAAGTGCTATCGGCGGCGTTGCCGCCTGCATCAGCCAGAACGTCGCAGGCCGAGGGAAAATATTAATTCGCCCGTGACATATTTGGTAGAGACAAGGCACCCCTTGTCTGGGCATCCGGCCAGATGTCGAGCACCAGAGACAAATGTCAAATAGAATACCAGCGTTATGATTCATTCAATAAGTAGCGCAAGCATCCTGCTTGTCATTTTTCCCCAGGCAACAGCACAATAAAACCAATGTCAAGCAGGATGCTCGACCTACTTGGCCCAATGCAGGTTGAACCTGCACCCACCAGCTTGAAGCTGGACACAAGCAGGCTGAGCCTGCACCCTCCTTACATAAGAATCACTGGTTGGCAAGTGCCATCGGCGGCGTTGCCGCCTGCATCAGCCAGAACGTCGCAGGCGGGAGGCAGATGTTAAAGAAAATACCAGCGTCATGACTCATTGAAAGAGTGGGCCGCGGGCTTAGCAGCTCTTTGTTAATTAAAAAAAAGCTGCAGCTCATTCAAAAGAACAAGCTACAGCATTTATATTACAGTTAACATATGTCCTGCACCCCAGACATCCAGCCGAAAGCAGCGACCAACGGAAGCGGGAGCCCCACCAACCAGTGATCCTTATGTAAGTAGTGTCCAGCTTCAAGCTGGCTGGCCGCGGGCCTAGTGCTCAGTCACACTTTAATAGTTGGGTAGAGTGATTTCAATTTTGTCTGAGCGTTTTCAACCTTAAACTGC
>JAEIOG010000085.1 GCA_016342495.1 Phycisphaerae bacterium | reverse complement strand
GCCCACCAAATCCACCAACTACTGCCCAATAACTGGCAATCAATCCAATAAATACCTGTGCTTTACCGAACGGTTACTAATTACCTTAATGGAGCAGGCGAAATTAAGCTTGAAATTCCAGACCTGGAAGTAACTGGTTTTGAAAAGATTCGTTTGAAAAAGTTGATAGAAAAAATAAAACTGCTAAATTAATGTGACACATGGCCAATAGTGATTGATATTGGCATAAAAGAGGTCCAATAATAGAAAACTCGTGAAAAGTTAAACTGGATCCAATATAAATAGCCAGAATACTTGACATTCAATGCATTATATCTTAGTTTTATAAATGTACAAAAACTTTAAATACCACTTTATGAAAATATGATAATATGGATGAAATTAATTTATTAGAAAAACTTAAGGATACTTATGTCGTAACAGTCTGTAAGGAAATTAAAATTGCTGCTGATGAATTTTCGCTTAATTACTGTTTTAGAAATGACTGCCAACACACAACATCAAATATAAGCCTTGCGAATATAATTCAAAAATCATCCGAAAATTTAAAAATAAAAGATTTGATAAACAATCCAGCTCAGTTTGAAAAAATGAGGTATCTGCTGAATCAAGTATTTATGCCGAGGGGGCTGGAAAATCCAGGTATATCACCATATGATACACATGAAGAGTATACTGAGTTTATATCTTACTTAAATCAGGATGACTTTTTAGAAAAAGTGTCTAATAAAATACGCTGTAATCGGCATAATCGCGTTTTGTGAAACCATCACACGGATATGTCATTTATACATTGCGCTGCCCTTTTAACTGGCGTTTGCAATTTTAAAAAAACAGCCGAAATATAAATAACTCCAGCTGGATAATCATGATTTCATTTGAAAATTAGTTATTTTATCAGGGATGAATAATAATATAGGTGGTAACGGAGTTTGGTAACTAATTTGAATAAACAAATTGGACCGTCAAGTATTTTACTCAGTACCGATCATTTTTTCAACTACAAGCTCTTGGTATGGGGATTGAATAGCGGCAATTTTCCAATATGTTCTAGAAGTGTTCTGTAGGCTTCCAGTGTCTTTGATGGCATTTTTACAAAGGGTTATGTAATATTCTGTTTCAGCAATTTTCTGAACTTCCCATCCTCTTTGGGTAATAATAATTTGGTTTTCAGAAAGTATTTCAATGAGATTGCGTGTTTTTAAAAAGGCAAGGGCTGCTTGAAGTGATTCGTTATTGAATAAATCAGAAATGGGAAATTTCATTGCTTCTGTTGATAGTTTTGTTTTAATTTCATCTTGTAAAACTGAACTAAGTAAAAAATCGATTCTTGGGTGGGCAGAAAGTGCCATGAGCACTTCTTTTTCAAGTGGAAATATACGAAAAGCTGTTTGTGTGACGTCATATAAATTGCATAATTCATCACAAGAAAACAAGACTCTTATCCCTTCTCTTTCAATGTATTTTTGAATAAATAATTCTGAAGTAGCATTTCTTCCTTCGAGGCCTTTTGGGGAAACTTCTTGTAGAATACGATTCATCATAGCTAAGCTACGTCGTAAATCTCCATTATAAAAATTTATAAGAAAACTACATAATTTATCGCTGAAAGGGCATTTTCCTGCACCTTCGCTTGATTCAATATTTTTTATCCGCTCATCAATGATTCCTTTAAGTTCAATTGGTGGAAATTTATGAGGTTCTTGAAAAAGCGTATCTAACTGTGAACGAATAGTCTCACTTAAATTTTCATATCTAATGTTGCGTATGGACAACCAAAGTCGAACATATCTTGTTGGAAGAACGTTGTAAATTTTTACTGCAAGGGGGACCATACAATCTTCGGGTATAGTATCAATTCCATCTAATGCTAGAAATAGACGGTGAGGAAATAAAATCAAATTTTTCTTATAAAAATCCCACAGATGATAGCATTTTTCGCAATTATTTATTTCATTATTCTGAATAATGCCTTTTACTACTTCATTGGCTATTGCTAAGTCAAAGTAATTAAAATAATCCATCGTGGCGTCAAATAATTTATCAAAAAGTAATACTTCGTTTATTGTTTCATCCTTAATAAGGTCAACACAGTCTAGAATTTTTAAAAAACATTTGACCGAATTATCTTTTTCTTTTTCTTTTTTAATACTTGCTTTGAGATAATAAAGGAATGTTGTTTTTCCAACACCTGGAAAACCAATAACCCGACAGTTATTTGGAGGGAAATCGCCTTTCAAACCACTCATAAGACATGCTGCCATGTGTTGTATTTTGTGATGATCTGAGTAATACAAAGTTGTGAAAGTATTTTCATCAAGACGATGTATATCACCAAAAGCTGGTAACTTGTCCCAGCATAATATATCTAACCATTTTTTTGCAGGCATAATTAACTCCATACTTCATTGACTGTTAATGAGATTAGTGAATTAAACATCATTATTGCACCAAACAACAATGAAAACATAAAAATAAATCTGATGATAAAAATACTTGAATCATCAATTATATATTGAGCAATAGCTAATGTACGGGTTGCCGTTGTTAGCTTTACACCTTTTCTGGACAATTCATGCAAATTTCCTAGATTTTTTGCAGATTTTACTTCAGGAATATTATAGGCATGGTTTTTTTCTGACAATAATGATAATGTGTGAAATTCATTCACAAGAGTAATGCTATCAATTTCATTTAAACACCAATGCACATAATCTTCTTGTGATTTATGAGTTTGGATACGTTTAGGGGAAAATAAAATCACAAAAAAATAGCTAACTAGAAATAATAATGCACCCCTTAGTGAATTAACCATAGGCAAAGTGTCAATTATGCGATCAATGAAAAAAATGTCTAAGATCTTCAATATATACGGGACAATAGAACATACTACTACGGCCTTACCGATAAAAGAATTTGTTACTTGTTGCAATTTACTCCAGTAACATGTTTTTGATATAAATTGAATTATTTCTTTTTTGTGCATCATTATAATCTCTGTAGTTTTCTTATATAGCATAAAAAACAATCGCAGAGCGGACAAGCTCATGGGGTATTTCAAGGGTATCTGCTAGAGTTCGGGTATGTAAGAAATTTTGTCGCAGGGGATTTTGGACTGTGGTCTTTTTACCACCTGGATAATAAGTCCAAACTTTTGCATTGGATGATGCATATATTTTCCCTCGATAATTCTTGGTTTCAAGAACAAATAAACCATAGCGACTAACTACAATATGGTCAATTTGTGTTGTCAATTCCTGCTTATCTTTGCGGGGCAACATAATATCATTAATAATTATGTATTCTTCAAATAAAAACAAGCGGGTAAAGCCACCTACCATCACTTCACCGGCCTTGCCTTTAAACCAGCGACTGCGAAATATTGCTCCAAGCAGCCCCGCGACAGCCAAAACCGCTATTACTAGCCACAGCCCTGATGAAATCTTGAAGATGGTTGTGATAATATCCATTATTAATTTCCACATATTTATTATCATTTGACAATAATACTAATACTGCCTTAGTGGCAACTCTTAATCTTTGATTGAGAGCTCGCCAGTTGTATAGTGCAGCTTTTAAGAAAACGTTAACGAAAAAATTAGATATTTTTAAAAAATAATTTTTAACCGTAAAATCCTGAGAATTGGGCTTACCATTTACAGGTGGTGTTGTGACAGCTTTTTACGTATTTATACTGAGTGTGACAGTTCATGATTTGAGATATTTTACTCCAGAACTTTTGTTTAAATAATAAAATCACTTCGTTAAATTTAATTCCATGCCGTTTTTAAGGTGAAAATCAGGGTTTTCTGGCATTTTTTAGAAATAATCATGATTTATGAAAAAATATAATATTTTGTCGTTAACGTTTTTGAAAAACCTGCACCTTATAGGTCGGGAGGAAGAATAGAAATTTGAAAGTTTTATGCAAAACCAGGAAATTAGTTAAAAAAGAGTAGTGGAAATACTGACTGGTTTTTATTTAGGAAGAAAGTAGCGTGCATGAAATTGCACACCAAAATGATGGAAGTTAAAAGAATATTATATATTTAGGAGTTTTTGTTATGGCAAGATTACGTGGGATTTTTACGATTATTTTTAGTTTGTTATTAACAAGTAATTTAATTTATGCTACAGAAACCGAGCTTGAACCAATTGATGAGTTAGCTGATTTTAGGCCACTTGTTGGTCTGGGTTTATTTAACCCTGACTCGTCTGAGCCAACATATGATTTATATAATTCTCCGATATTTTGGGATGAAATAAAATGTCGTAGCCTAGATGACAGCTTTGATCAGAATGTACAAGTTACTATTGGGGCATGTAGCACTAAGTCGGGCGAAGTTGGGGTGTTTGAGGTAGTAAGTATACCCATGATGCATGAGAGTATAACTCCAATGTGTACTGTACATGATTCTGCGGAAGTGTCAGAAAGTTCATTATATCCAGGCAGTGATATGGGTGTAGTTTCAGCTTATCATATTACAATTACTTCAACCGATCAATCTGCATTTGTTGATTTCTTTGAACCAACCAGCAATTCAGGTATACGAATTGCTAATCGCGGTTTTAATTGGACTGGACAAAATTATGTATTAGTTCCTAAAAAGGGTAAATGCGAGTATTTATTTGGAATAAACGACCATGATAATTCTAAAATTACTATTCAGCCTTCTAATATAAAAAACCGTGATGGTGCTAAAATTACGATGAAGATTGTTGCATATGATATACTGGCAAAAGAAGGTGTTGAATCAGGTCAGGTGGATTTGATGGACCTAAATTATGCAAATTATTATGCTATTGAATCTGGTCGATTTAATTTAACAATTGATGTAAAGCGTAATGAAAGGTTAGATTTTGATCCTTTTTCAATGTTTGTAAATCCTGGTGATATTGCTAGTGATTTGGTATGGGTAGATGCCATAAAGTATAGGAAAAATGGCCCGCCTGATGATCCAACTGAATATCCATCTGGAGATTATTGGAGATATATCGATTCAAATCAAACAGGAATAACTTTCTGTGGAATTCATAGCGCTGCAAATTGCCCAACATGTGGGGAAGATCATACAGCAAGGTATAGAAGTTATGCATGTATTCTTCGTCCATATATCTACCCGAATCCATGGTGTACTCTTCCTAAGACCGGGTGGTGTGGTTTTGGGTGCGATCCTTATTTATATGGTTGCGGGTGTGTATTCAATTTCAACACGACGACAGATTCCAGCTCAGTTGTATTAATGGCTAAATTGCCTGCCTGGAAAGAGGGAATTAAGGGGGCGACCGATCAGTTAAGTAGTATCAGTTATTTTGACACTTACAAAGATACAACGACATTATTTTTAGATATCCCTTTGCCAGGCTATATGGATGATGAGGGATGGGAAGCATATTATAGCCATGGAATGGATGGACATTGCTATCGATATGTTAAGCAAGATTTAGGAGATTTAGGTGTCTTCTATTATCATTGTGACCGCAAATCAAAGGATACAGCGACACCTAATCGTTATGTTTTAACTCATGTGGAATATTGCAAAAAAGACAATCTACCAAACTTAACTACAGACGTTTATCCAGGTACTGGTGAGATTGTTTGGACAGCAACTTATGATGCTGCACAAACAGATAAAGATAAGATTACAAAATTATACAAAGGTGTTGCGACAAGCAACACATATTATGATTTCGTCTGGAACACAACAAATGACAATATAGTTGATGTGACTTTTGTTAAAGATAGCACTGAAGTTCAAAAATGGTCTTACGAATATGATGACAAAGGTGATTTGATTTCCAGTTCTAATGGCTGCAGCAGTGGTTGCAGTGGTGGGGGTGACACTTTCGTATCTTATGATTATTATGATTATGTTGAAACTCCAGATCCAACAGATCCTAGCCAGGTAGATGATCTGCGTTTTGATGGTCTGATCAAAGAGATAAAAGATGCCGATAGCAATGTAATATTGGGAAATGTATATGCATTTGATGGAATAAATTTTGATGTGACAGAAGATAATATTTATACCGATGATACACTTGACGATTATGTATATTTACCTGAACCATTCCTTGTAGAGCAATACAGGCAAACAGGTTCCACTATAACAAAATTGCGTGAGTGGGAGTATGATATTGAAAATTGTACAAAGACAGAATATATTTGGCTGGATGATAGAAATGAAAGTATAGCTGCCAGAGTCATTGATTATATTTACACGGACAATACTTTTACGACTTTGGCAGAAAAAAAAGAATATGATGAATTATATTCAGCTACATTAGGCAGCGGGTATAAAACAGTATATGATTATGATGAAACAACACAATCAGTATTGTACCCATCTGGTTTACGAAAAGATGTCGTTGAAGAATACACTATAGATACTGATAGATATGTTGACAGCTATACCGTTGATATGGTAATGCCGGACAAGAAATTTAATTTTAGCAGGTCTATTTATAATTCTGATGGTGAACTGGAGAAGCAGGAAAACTCTCAAGGTGTAGGTAGTGAGTATACTTATTCTACTGATGGTAATATGGAATCATATACTGAACCATTAAATACAAATAGCTCAGGCAGCAGTCAAATAAAGGTAACTTATGGCTATGATGATATGGACCGAACTTTATGGGAAAATGAAGTTGAATACATTCCAGGAACTGATACTGAAGAGGAGATTAAAACAACTGTCTATGTTTATGAAACAGATTCATCTTCAGATAATTTTGGCCGTTTAACCAGACAGGCGGTATTGTATGATAATGGGAATATGGCTGATTATTATACTAGCAGCACAAGTGTTGGCTATAGAAAAATCTCATTGACAGAATATCGATATGATGCAATGGGCAGACAGAATCGTGTCGTCCAGCGTGGCGGTTATGTGAGTGTTTCAGATGAGGGCTCAGACTTTGATATAGGAGTAGATACATATACACTTGAAACTGATGGAGTAGATCCAATCAAGATTACTTATATAAATAATGACAACACTACTAAAAACTTTTATGTATATTTAGCTGAAGATCAAATTGTTCAGGGCAGTGAATATGGCTTAAATGGCCATCTTCGCTATGAATTTACCGTTGCATCTGCTGATGGGGAAAGTCCACCCGATCCAGATATTGCAGCTACCTCATCTTTGAAAGTAATTTCTCAGACCGTTTATGATTATGATGAAGATGGGCGTGTGCAATATATTATAAGGGCTAAAATGGATTCATCGTTCAACTTCGTTGTTTTCAAACATACAGCTAGTGACAGCAAAGAATATGAAACGAATTTCAAGAGTAGCGATGCAACAGGATTAAATGAAGAATTAATTGATGATATAGATACTTTATTCCCCGCAGCAAATTGGATAGTTACTGAATATGTATATGACACCTGGGGCAATAAAGAATATGTTCGTGAAGATCATCTAGACGAAGATTTGGAAACTAGATATATATATGATTTGCAGAATAATGTTGAAAAAACTATTTACCCTGATGGCCAGTACAGCCAGGTAATTCTAAATGGTCGTGGTTTGGTTGAAAGTAGAATAACTGGGTATATAAACCAGAACGATGACCCAATTGAAATGCATAGAACAGAATACAAGTATAATGCAGATGGCAATTTAATTGAGATGCTGGAACCTTATATTGATCCTCAAGGTGCATCCAAGAAAACAAAAACCATTTACAAATATGACCGATTGGGGCGACTTAAAGCGACATTAAATGGTTTTATTGTTGATTAAGGTTGTTAAATTATTTCTTAGTAAAGATTATTAATTAAAGCGATTTGCTGGGTGCAATTGTCACCCTGATATAGATAGAAGGTAATAATTATGAGTGCAATGATAAGACGATATGGCAAGATTTTAGGTGTTTTGATAGTTATATTGGCCGTTGTGGTAAGTGTTGGGATTCTGGTTAATTTATCCAGAGCTCAAACGGCAACTACCGAAGATGCGCAAGTTATTGAAACAATTGTAACTGATCCTAATGATGCTGACATAGTTGAGCAGCAAGATTCATTTGAGTTAACTGCAGGAGTTTTTGATGCAATAAATGATTTTAGTTCTGCCCCGATAGAACTTAAAGATGTTATTGGAATACCTACAGTTGGCCCAGCTAAGCCGGTTATTACCAGAACATTAAAGACAGAATATAAAAATGAAATCATTGCCAAACGTGAAAGTAATTATCGCTATTGGCAAATTATCAAAGAATATGAAGTTATTGATCCGGTAACCACAGATATAACAATAGAAGAAGAAATCAGCCAGATTACAGAAGTTGGCTGTGGTATTTGTTATCAGGGCCAACAAGGCAGCTGGCAGCTAACCGAAGCTAAATGGATTGAAACCGTAGATGGTTTTGTTATGGATACTGCTGGCTATCAGTTAGTAATTGGCAAGACACTGAATGATTATCTATCTTATACAATTGATGGCGACACTCTAAATCTCCGTCCGGTTTCCATTAAAGCTAATGATGCAAATGGCGAAGCTGTCTTGAATTATATTAATGGTTCAGTTATTGGCCAGATTGACCCTGATGATAATGCTAATCTTGTTTTTGCCAATGCTTTTGGTTTAGGTATTGATCTGGTTTTAACAGTTCGCCCTGATGGCTATGCTCAGGATATTGTCTTCCATCAGGCACCACAGCTTCCAATGGGCATTGACCCGACAGCAGCGGCTATCAGTGTTGTAACTGAAGTTGTTATGCCAGAAGATATGGGAGCTTTTGTTGATAGTGATGAAGAATTTGTTGAAAATGCAACCGGTGAATATGATACTGAATTAAGCCAAAATGCAATTGAATTTGTTAAGGTTATTGAAGATGATCAGGGAAAAATAGCTTATGATCGTCATCGTTTAGTTGAATCTAAAGTTTTTGATAGTTCCTCTGACAATGATCCTGGTAGCATTGCTGAAACTGCTGGTTTAGCTGTTGTTGAAGGCACCGAGCAATCGATAGCTGTAGCAGAAACTTCCAAACAAAAAGTAAAAGCTGTCGCCCATAAAAAGCTTGCACGTGATCAATATGGTACAACTCATTTAGTTGAAACCTTATCAAATGATTTCTTTGAAACAGCAACTTATCCAGTTAAATGGGATTATAATGCTGTAAGTGCTACTATTAGTGCTGATGAAACCTGGGATGCGTATCCAGATAATATTTATTATATTGGTAGCAATACAACAATCACTGGTTGTACTGTAACAATTGAGCCTGGTGTTATAGTCAAATTTGCGAACAATACATCATTGACCTGCAGCACTGATGGTATACTGGATGCACGAGGCATTGCTTATCGACCAATTATTTTTACTAGTGTTAATGATGATGCCAATGGCGGTGAACTAAGTCCATATTCAACAGGTACACCAGCAGCTGGTAACTATGGGGGTATTGTTATCGGTGCGGGAAGTAAATTTGAGTTTTGTCGTGTATTATATGCAACAACAGGACTGGAATTGACAGCAGATTTTGATGGCGATGTTAAGCATAATTGTTTTAAGGATTGCCCTTATGCGATTGAAGATAATAGTTACAATACCACTGGTGTAAATATTTTCAATAATCTTATCGCTAATTCAAGCAATGTTGGAATACTTCTTGGCAGCGATGACACTATTGTATCAAATAACACTATTGATAATTGCGGATCAGGTATAACAACAGCAGTCCCAGTTGAAATCTTGAACACTTTGATGACCAATTGTATGATAGGCTTATATAATAGTTCCAGTACAGCTATTATAGATACCAGTGGTTGTGCCTTCTATAATAATACGCCAGATATTACTACAAATGGTGGAACTGTTAACCAAACAGGTAATATCTCTCTTACCAAAAATCCCTATGCAACTTCTACTTATGGTTCATATTATTTAAATACGGTACTTAGTGGTGGAGGTGGAATGCTGGTTGATGCAGGTTTTGCAGCTACTGGTGGGTTGAGCTATGGAGATTCTGATGCCTGGGCGATTTATCCTCCTGTTGTTTATTCTTCCAACATAACTGCCACATCAGATACCTATGCATCGCCGATACTAACGCTTTGTGATACCGGTACGATAGATATTGGCTATCATCATCCAAGGGTTGATTATGTTATCGATGACTGTACCTTTACGATGGATGCAGGTACAAATCTTCAACTAAATCCAGGTTTGGTAATGGCAGTTACCGCATCATCTTCAAGTGACAGTAGATTATTCATCAAAGGTAGTATGGATTGTAATGGCAAGCCAGGTTACGGTGGCTATATATTACTGACTTCAGCGGAAAGTGCCTCACAATTCATGCCCGTCAGTGGTGCTAGTGCACATGATCTTATATCAACGGATACCACAACAATAGATATGAATTTCAGTTTTACTCGTTTCTGGGATACCGGAGATGCTCTGGATTTAAGTTTTGGTTCAACTTCTACCACCTCAATTGAAAATTGTCAATTCTGGGGTAATTTAGTTGCAGTTAGACATGCAGATACCGATATAACTTTGAATATTAATAATTCACTATTTGTGGAAACTGAAACAAGACTTTGCGGTATTGCAACGGTTAATAACTGTACATTTGACAATATAACCCAGGCTATTTATCACAGTTGTCTGACTTTTACTTTGACTAATTCAGTTTTTAATGATTGCAGTTTATGTCTAAAAGATGCAAGCGCATCAAGTACTGTCTTTAGAAATAATGCTTATTATAACTATGGGACGATTTCAACACCATCGATTACACTTGACACTGCATCTATGGCTGGACCGTCAGGCAAATACATTAATGACACAGTGGATATTTCTACAGAAATATTCGATAGTAATTGCCAGCTTCATTATAATGGCTATTATCTTAATCAGGATTCAGTTTTGGTTGATGGCGGTAATAGTTCTTCAGACAGTTTATATGGTTTTACTACAAGTCTGGATAGTGCAGAAGATGCCGGGACTTTAGATGTAGGTTACCATTATCCTATGATTATTGATGGTGATGGTGATGGTGCCTATGCCTATCTTGAAGGCCTGCAGGGAAGCTACGATGACAATGTTGATTCTGACCATGATGGATTATTAGATGGCTATGATGGGAAAATCAGCGTAAATGATTATCTAAATGGTATTGATAAAGATGAAGATGGCTATGTTGATGGTGAATTAGATTATGGTTATGATCTGAAACCATCAGCTCAGCCGACCAGAGAGACGGATTCTACACTTCTAGGTTGGGACAGTGATGGCGATGGTATGGATGATGGTTGGGAATATATCAATGATCTAAACCCATATGTTGCTCAAAGTGAAACATATGATACTGATGATGATGATATTCCAGATTTATTGGAATACCAATATGGTCTGGACCCACAAGTAAAAGAAAACAATATTGCGATTTCTGCAAGCGATTATAATGATGATGGTAATGTCAGCATCCAGCGATCATTTGAAATTGCAGATGGAATAACCAGCTATACTCAAATTAATACCGATTATGATAATCAGGGGCGTCCATGGCGAACCAGACAATTGATAAATGCTGATACTGGCATTATTGATAATTCCAATGACCGCATTAGTTATACTGAATATACCGCTTCAGGTCAGGTTTATCTGACAGTTATCAAAGGTGAAGGCTCAACAGATCCGGGAACTGTGGGTGTAATTGATACCAATGACCTGGCAACTTATACTTATTATGACAGTTTAGGCAGAACTGACCATACAGTTGAACTGGATGTCGATTATACAACTAATTTCCAGGGTAAAGAAGTTCATTATGCATATAATGCTCTGGGGCAGTTAGATTCTGTTAAAGCCCATATAAATAGTAAATCTATTTTAACTGAAATATCTAGAAATGTTTATGATGAAGCTGGACGCAGCTATAGAGTTTTTGATGCTAAGGGCCATTATAAAGAAAATAAATATAATAGTTTTAGTCAGGTAATTGAAAGCTATGCATATGAAGAAACTGCTCCAGACACCTACGCAAAACTAAGCGAAACTCGTATCGAATATGACAATCTGGGTCGCACGACAAAGCGTGCAGTTATTGATTATGGCACCGGAGCAGAAGGCCGGGCAATAAATACGACAGATGACATTGTCAATGTTTACAGTTATTATGATACAACTAATCTGGGTACCGGAGCTTCAGCTGGTAAGCTGGAAAAACAGACAATTTATTATAATGGTAGCTCTACTGCTGATACCACATATTATTATGATGCACTTGGACGTCAGGAACAGATAGTTGATAATGCTGGCAATGAAAGCTGGGTAGAATATAGCGATGATGGTCAAGTCAAAAGACGAAAACAAATTGAAAATGATACAATAGCAAGTAATGATATAGTTCTGGCTACCGATTATTACTATAATGCTTATGGTCATGTAATTGAGCAAAGACAAATACCTGATCTTTCAGACACTTCAGAATATATCTCTGCGACATATACATATAGTAATTTAGGCAGGATCCTTACTCAAACAGATGCCAAGGGTATTGTTACCACCCATCATTATGGAGATTTTGGGCAAAAAGATTATATGATAGCTGATTCTAATGGTATTGCTCAGAAAACCGAATATACTTATGATCGATTGGGGCGTCAAAAGACCATAACTGGTTATGCTGAAGTTGGTACAGCTCAGACAACAACATATGTTTATGATAAACTTAATCGGGTAGAATCTGTGCAGTATCCAGGTCATGTAGAAGGTTCATATCGCGAAAAAGTTAACTTCACTTATTATCCATCCGGCCAGATTGAAACTCGAACAGACCAAAATAGTGTTGCTACTTCGTATACCTATGATGATAACGGTAATATGGAAACTAAATCTGCTACAAAAGACAGCATAGCCTATGCAGAAAGCGTTACATACGATGGCCTGAACCGAATGAAAAAAGCTACAAAAACAGTAGGCGGTACTGAAGTCAGTGAAAATGATTTCACTTATAATTTCTTTGGAAAACCTGATACTGCTGTAGCTGAATATAATGGTAGCAATATTACCAAAACTGTCAGCTATGACTATGACAATGCCGGCAATCTAAAAGAACTGACTTATCCAACAGGAAAAGTCTTGGATATAACACCAGGTTATCGTGGCCGCATTGCTTCAATGAAAATCAATGGCCAAACGAATAACTTAGCTGAGTATACATATATTGGATCACAAGTTGCCCAGAGAAAATATATTACAACCAGTAATATCACTACTGATAATACTTATAATAATTATGGTCAGGCAACAAAACGATACAGCTATAACGCTTCTACTGATATTGCAAAATTCGATTATATGTATGACGAAAATGGCAATATCACCGATCAGAAATTCCTGCATCGCACTTCAGATCCAAGTAACAGCTATGGCTATGATGACCTTAATCGTTTGACTTTTGCAAGCTATCCTGCTTCTGGTCTGCCAACAAGTAATCTCAATACCCACTGGCTGATGGATGAAAATACCGGAACTACAACTGTTGACACCCAGGGAAATACCGACAATGCCACCTTCTATGGCGATACCGACTGGACTCCTGGTAAATATGGCAGTGGCTTACAGTTTGATGGATCAGGCGATTATATCACCGTCCAGGATACCGATGGCACTGATAGTATGAGTTTTGCTAATGACTTCACCATCTCTGCCTGGGTGAAAATTGATGACAGCTGGGATGGTGGGCGTTTCCTCTACAGATATGATACCAATACCTTAGATGGCTTTTTCCTTTCTTTTGCCCGTAATCCAGGAAACTATTTCTGGGAATTGGCTATCGGTGTTAATGGCACTATACAAATGATTCAAAGTGATACTGGTGTTGAACCTCAACCTGGTATATGGACTCATATCGCTGCCCGGCGTGATTCTGCTAATAAAGTCAGCTTATTCGTCGATGGCATAGAACAACAGGAAACATATACTATGGCTGGCTCTTTTGATATGGCTGTGCCGCTGTATTTTGGTGTGGAATCTGACACCACAACCTGGCCATATAAAGGTATAGTTGATGATGTTCGCATGTATAGCCGTGCCCTGACAAATACTGAAATAGCCAGCGAAGTTAATTATGAAATCTTTGAATATGACAAACTCGGCAACAGGAAAAATGTCATAACTCCTTCTGACACCGAAGGAGAATCTTATGCCATCAATACTACGACAAATCGCTACAATGAAATTGTAGATGGACCTTATGATGTTGTATGTTCTTATGACAATAATGGCAATCTCACCAAAAACACTAAAGGCGCCAAAGATTATTATTATCAGTGGGACCCGGAAAATCGCTTGACTCGGGTTTATAAAAAAGATGCTGGCTTAAATGAAATTGATGTAGTAAAATATAAATATGATGCTTTGGGGCGTCGTATCGAAAAAGAAGATTGCATAGCAATCACGGATAAAATAAGACGTTACTATTATGATGGTTGGCGGATGCTAGCCAGCTATAATAGTAGCAATGTTGCTCAAAAAGAATATTTCTATGGAAATTATCTCGATGAAGTGCTGGCTATCAGTGATGTTAGTGGTCAGACAGAGGAAATGTACTATCTGGCTCACGACCATCTTTACAGCCCCGTAGCCTTAATGGATGATGCCGGTGCCGTAGTAGAGCGTTACGAATATGATGCCTATGGCAAACGCCATGTTTATGGAGCAGATTTTGGTGCTTCAAGTAGCTCTTTTAACAATCGAATAGCTTTCACCGGCCAACGGATAGATACTCTCGATTCTGGTAGCCTGGAAATAATGTATTATAAGAATCGATATTATGATACAGGGACAGGACGCTTCCTGAGTCAAGATCCACTTGGATATATCGATGGAATGAATTTGTTTCAGTATGTGAGGAGTATGCCGATATGCCATTCTGATGCTGTCGGTTTAACTAGCTTTTTAACTTGGACTGAAGGTGGTAGGTCTAAGCCTAGTTTTATTCATAGCTATACATTTATTACTAAGGAAAATCAAGAATTAATAAATGTTGGACCGGACATGTCAAGCTCTATGAGGACAACAATTATGCAAAGTGAAAGGGATTGGTACACGTTGCATGAGACTGTTTATCCTAACACATGGGATGCTTCGTACAATTTTCTTCCTGATGTTAGGGATTGGTATGATGAAAAATTGCCTATCTCTGAGGAGTTGATGGACTATTATATTTCCAATATTAAGCCATCAGGCAGTCATTTCATAGGTAGGATGGATGTTGAGAAATATATGTCTGTTTATACGACTGATTTGTCAGTTTTAGTTGGCAATAGTGTAAGCTTTCGAAAAATTATGCGAGATATAGCTAGTAATGTGCGTTATCATTTTAAAAACCGAATCCGCAATCATACCGGTACTGTTGTTAGTGATCTAAAAGGACATTCAACTGGAAGAAATCTTCAAGATGCAACAAAGTCTATACACAATTTTTCTCAGTGGCATTCGGCTAAGGCTTCTTATACAGGAAAATGTAGCTGGAAAGCGGATATTAAGGTTCATGTTCGCGATGTTTATGATTTTGATATTAATGGTGGTTTTATCGTAAATATGGCTTTTGGCTTAAATCAAAGGCGATTAAGATTATTGCACCTTACAGGTCACGCACGCGAGTTTTTTGTTGATGGTTATGTTGATATGATTGTCAAATGGGACAATACTAGGTATTTTAGATACGAAGTGAAATGAAAAATAAATAATAGAATTAAATATAACTTTCTTTATAGGTTCATAAAATGTTAAATATAACTAAAATTTTTGTACTAATGATGTCAATTGCTGTTTTTTGTGTCTCTTGTAAAAATGATAAATTGGATACAAGTAAAGGAAAAAACATAGATAGCAATAGGGAAAAGGACGATGAATTGTATGCAAACAAAATACTTACGGGACTAGATAATGGCAAAACGATTGAGCAAATAAATGCTCCGAAGGATGAACGCAAGATCACACTACTTCATCTAGCGGCAATGAAAAACTTATCTAAAACAGCAAGTCTATTATTGGGAAATGGAGTTAATGTCAACTGTGTTGATTCTCATGGCGCATCTCCTTTGGGCTATGCTGCAGGAGGAGCGGACTTAAACATGGTGAAATTACTTATTAAAAATGGAGCTATTTATAATAAATCCGATTTTGATGCTCCGATCCATAGTGCTGCATCAAGTGGAAAGACAGATGTGGTAGAATTTTTTCTTGAAAATGGAGTTGAGATAGAAGAAACATGTGATGGTGGGTTTACCCCTTTGCATTGTGCAGCTTCTTCAGGTAAATATAAAACTGTTAAATTTTTACTGGAAAAAGGGGCTGATGTTAATGCAAAAATTGAAGGGGGTAGAACTCCGCTAGCTGAAGCTAGAATAGGCTATCTAGTGCCTAAGAAAGATATGGAAAAAACTATTGAGATACTTAAAGAATATGGTGCGGAAGATTAGCGACATATTAGTAAGTATTCGAGAAAGTGCATTGTCCTGTTCGAAAATGTGTGTCACGAAGATAAGTGACGTTTCCGAAGGAAACTAAGCTTATCGAACTCTACAGGTGATGGAGGTTTGGTCCTCCGTTGTCGGCTGACAGGAGCAGGCAACAAATCGCCATAACGTTGCATTGGTAGAGGATATAGGTTAATCCAAACCCAGAATTGCAATGAAATTTGCAATAGCGATGTACCTTTGTGCTACTGTCAGGCTTCGGTTGCAATTCGGTTAGCATCATAAGTCTTTATTTTACAAGTATAAGTCGTTTTTTTACAATAGTTTATGAATGGAAGATTCGTATTCATAGCCCGCAGGTCAGTGGTTCGAGTCCACTCGTAGCCAATGTATTCTAAGCTGTTATAGGTTAAAGACTTATGACAGCTTTTTTTATTTCGGGTACCCGAAACATTTATAAAGATCAAATTCTATATAATATTAATTAAACGTGGAACGCACAGCCATATTAAATCTGTGCAGAAAAAATGGAAAGAATATACAGAAAACAGCCAATAACTAAAGATATCCAAAACAAGCTAATGAATTATTTCAACCAGAATAAGGCTGGAGATTGGTTTATCGAACTGGGAAACTATGCTTTGGATTTCAGTAGGAAATATAAATTTATCAAGTTCACAAAAAGCTTTATCGTTACAGAGCATGATGGCCGAAAAGTTCTTATAAAGGTCGAACTATGTGATAGTGGATATAAAAAAGATTATATTGTCTTTGCTGATGGTCGCCACTTCCAGGAGATTATCGATTATTGATATTCCCTTGAATTAGAGTGTGGTGTGCCCATCCCGAAATGTATTATGGCAAAAATATTAAGATTAAAATCAG
Organism: Phycisphaerae bacterium; assembly: GCA_016342495.1. GTDB lineage: Bacteria > Planctomycetota > Phycisphaerae > Sedimentisphaerales > SM23-30 > JAEIOG01. The sequence goes on along the minus strand of JAEIOG010000085.1, from coordinate 5,735 downwards.
ATGTAAAAAATGGTAAAGATTATTATCGCTACCTGATCAAGCTCCCAGCCAAAGCTCTAAAAAAGTTCGAGCATCTAAATCAGGAGCTGGAAATAAAGATCACCAAAACTAAAATCATTATTTCTCCTTTGCACTCAGGTCGGCAAAATATTTCAAATCTAAGAAGGTGAAATTATCTAAGGGCGATGATAGGTGTTCAATCCAGCAGTATTGTCTAAGCCAGATTATATTATTCTTTCGCCATTAGCCAATAAGGCCACAGTATATCTTCCGGTATGTACATAGATAGTTGTGAGGAATATAATAAGATTGTACCATATTATCCTCAAGGCCAGATAGCCACGAGTGATCTGCAGGGGGTAGCGATATTATCAACATGTCACCTAAAGCAGGGTAGATTTTATCCTGCTTTCGTTCTGGAGAATTGCAAAGCTATAGACGATCATAAATATTATTCGATTTTTCTATTATCTATCTCTATTCTTTATACTATTAGCCTCGATAGATAAGGATAGATAACTCATAAATAGTTATTTTACAAGCTCTTACAGCAATAGATTGATCCCAACTCAATAGAGGCTTAAAAATTGATAGAAACCTCATCTATGTGATTTTATAATTGTGTTTTTTTGTATTAGCAGGTATTATCAAACCAATAATTAGTCATTGTTTTGGAGTTAAAGATGGATTTTGAACTGGCAAATGAATATGCTTTACGGATTCTTCAGGGGGAAGCTAAGCTCCATGAAGAACTCGTTACGATGTGCATTCCCCGTCTTTTATATCTAAGGAATACCCTGGGTTTTCGTATGATCCCTGAAGCTGAAGTTGTCCACGAACTGGCCGCCGATGCGGTAGCCGACGCCTTATTTAAACAGGAAACTCGCAAGTTACCTTTCACGATTTGCCTGCATAATACCTTTCGAGACCTGTGCCGAAGCCGTAAAAACATCATCCGAGATCGACATATAAAAGACTTATTTGAAACCAATGGTATCAGAATGTCTCCTTCTTTAACTGGTGGCAAACAGCCTGAAGCTGTTGAAGTTCAGGTTCAAAACAATGAAATCTTCCAATTGGCTAAGGATATCTTGGAAGATCATGAGCCATTTTCAAAAAAGGTAGTAATCCAGAAATCACGAGGATTTACTTATCTGGAGATGGCCAAGACCTATGACAAAGAAGATAAAGAGTGCAAGCGGGTCTATTGGCATGATATGAATCAGTTGCGAGCAATCTTTAATAGTAAGGCCAATAATTAACTTATCTTTATATTGGTGATGAAATCGATATAGCAATATATTAAGGATATATCAAATGGAATGTCCAGGCAAAGAAATAATACAGGATTATATTGATGGCGAGTTAAGCTCAGAGCAGGCTGAATCGATCCAGAGTCATATCCAGTCCTGCCAGAATTGTAAAACTGAATTAAATGAAATTCTTACATTTCATAATGTAATAAATACCGTTGTCAGCGAAGATAAATGCCCACCATTAGATACTCTAAAAGACTATATCAATAATGGCTGTAAGGATGACAATCTCACAAAACATATTGAATTTTGTGATCGTTGTAGCTCTTATGCCTGGGCATTTCAAGCATCGCCTGAGGAGTTGGAAGCATGGCAAAAACAACAAGAATCAGCTTATCAGGAATATAAATCCAAAGAATTAGGCTATGATACTGCCAAAGAAACTTTAACTAAGTTATTACCTCCCAGAATTGACCTACTGGAAAAAACCTGGCAATCTGTCCTTAGATTCGTATTGGACTTAAAAACCAAGACTATCGAGACCTGGCCAAGTTTCAAGCAGGGTCCCCAGCTTGTTGGTGCATTGGGCTTTGATGAGGAATCTGACCCTGAAACCGATGCCGCTTCGATTATTCTATCGACCACACTTTATATATCTCAGATGGTTTATGATGGCGAAATTGAACTAAACCAGCAAAGCATTGAAACGGCCATCCAGGAAGTTTCCATAAAACTCGGAGCTGGCAAACAACTGCAAAAACGACTAATTGAAACGGTACCTCCTTTGATTATGAAGTCCCAAAGAGATTAAAATGCCTCAGTATTTCTGGAATATATGCTTTGGGATTTCAGTGTCAGTGGCAATTTTATCTTCAATTTTGATAGCTAGAAAAGTATTCCAGGTAGGAATCGAACGATTTAGTAGCAGGATGCTGATTTTAAGCTGTATTGTCAATACTGTCCTGTGTGGTGTGCTATTTGTTTTTCAGAGCAGTTATGAATTGTATAATATCTTTACTGCAAAAACATTTAATATATTCCACTTCATAATAGTCATAATATTGAGTGTGCTGCCAATTAAGGTCATATGGAATTTTAGTACCAGTAAAGTCAAGTTGATTTCCAAACATAATTTGATTCCACATATACCTGATGATCTTACCGCAACGGTATCTTCATTTTCCAAGACATTAGGGATAGCTAAGCCTGTAATCTTGTCTTCATCTTCAATAAGTACACCTTTTGTTTTTGGTCATCGCTCAAATAGATCAATTTTAGCGATCCCAAATAGTTGGCAAACTCATTTTGATAGAAATCAACAAATCCAGCTTTTACATGAATTATCTCATATTCGCAATCATGACATTGGCTTTTTGGCATGGGCTAATGCTTGCTTAAAGGATATCAAACTATTTTTAATTGCAATACCTGTTTTGATAATAAGTAGTCTGGTATTTGGCCCCGACAATATAATTGCTTCTCTTTTGATTTATATTATTTGTACCTTTATGCTTTATGTCATGCTCAGATATGTTATTCGTAAAAGAGAATCATTAGCTGATATGACAGCAGCGATGTTGATTGAATCTGATAAAGTCATAAGTGCAATCACAGATAATAAAATTAAGATTCCAATGCAAAACTTAACTAAGCAAAGCATAGAATCCAGGAACTCAGATAAACTCAAAAAATGGCTAACTGATAAGGCATTATTTAGTGATCGGCCAGGGTTTTGGAAAATACTGCATGGCTTCTTTGATTTCTTCTATACTTTACACCCATCAAAAACTCAGCGAGTAAAATCAATCACATCTAAGCCAAAGGACAGTCTTCCCTTGTTCGATAGTTTTTGGGTTGGAGTCTCCCTGGGTTTGATGGCGGTCATTATAGCTTTAGGAGGTTATTGGCTAGCAAGAATCCTTGAGGGATTTCAATATGAGATTGCGTCTCTTAAATTGCCATTTAAAATTTTCGGTATAGCTGGGCCAATCATAATGATTTTTTTGGCAGTTTTACCAGCACTTCCTGTGTGGTCAGCATTTAAACAGCCCGCTTTGAATAGACCATTCATTGTTTCTATATTGATCCGGTATAGCATTACCTTAGTTATTGCCAGTCTTGTTTGTCTGCTTGTTTATGTGGCAAGAGCTCCAAATCTCTTATTTATTATTTGTATTTGTTGGTGCATTTGTATGGCATTTCTGGGTTTTGTGATTAATATTGTTGCAGTTTTTTTATGGATGTCTATTCGGCATTTTCAGCCAAATTATAATGCAAAAGAACTTCGAAAATCGGTTTTGACATTCGGGTTATTTGTGTGTGCTATATTGACTCTTATGCTGACAGGCTTTACCTTAATGAATAAAGGCCATATATTTAATGGTGCAAATATTATTTTAAGCACTTTTGGAGGTTGTGCATTAACTATTGTTGTGGCAGGACAATCAAGAACGTCTGAAACTGAACAGTTTTTCATTATTTGTATTTTCAATTTCAATTTTAAGGTTGAAAGTAAATATTTTAACTTTTTGATCTTGCTTAGAGATTCAATTGGCGGCACAGTTTTATTGTTAATGTTTGCTTTGCCGATATATTTTTGTATAGAAATGATTTTAGGGCCATACTTACAAGATATTTCTTCCAGGTCATGCCTTATTTTTATGATGCTGGGATGTTGTTTGATTTTAGTATCACTTAATTATTGCAGTATTTTTGGATTAGGTGGCGCTAAACGTCACAAAATATACAGCTTGTATCATAGTTTATTGTTGCTGCCAAAATCATTTGACACTAATTACCAAGTGAAAATTGATAAGGTTATTGCCAGCTATGGTAAAAATATCAATCATATTAACCAACGTCAAAATCTTACCATTGGTGATTTATATGAATTGTCGATATTAATTGATAAACCCCGATATTCTAAAGTATTAACCCAAGCGATAGAATGGATTCTTCGATGCCAAAACCCCGGCGGCTTTGGTTTATGGCCGGGCAGTTCATCTCGATTGTATTCAACCTGGCAGGCACTAACAATATTGCAGGAGAATGATATGCTTGACAGATGCGATATCGCATCGCACACCTCATGGCTTAAAACTTTCCATCAAAGCGATGGCTCATTCAAAGGTCCATTTAGCAGTCGTTCTCCATGGCAAGAAACCTTTTATGCAACTGAATCACTCAAAATATTAAATGCATCGCTTGAGCCAGAAAAAGCAGAACTATGCTATAACTTCTGCCATATAGAGTTAGAAAAAGGCATTGAAAAAAACAATCCAGAAATAATATTTCACTGTTTAGGCTCAATAATTGCCCTGGGCACACTTAATGAGAATATTTCAAAGCAAATCACCGATTGGTTGCCCCCAATAGTAGATCAATTATTGCTAACCAATATCTCATTAAACTATGAAAATGTCCATTTTATGGTTAGAATCCAACATCTTCTCAATAATTTCAGCGAAGTCCCATCACCACAACTATCCCTTCTTACAGAGCGAATCCAAACTGCTCTCATCGCTGAATTAGCCGATATTAAAGCCTGATTCTTCCCTCCTTTTCCATTCATTTCAAAAAAACAATAAAAATCTCGCCATTTTTTCTACGCCTCTCTTTTTCATTGGAGTGTGGTTAATAGTAGCAGGTATTTACCCCTGCTTAAACTATTAATCCACATTTTAATAAGGAGCAGTCATGTCCTGGAGAAAAAAAGTCATCGAACATATTGTTGATGCCCTGCGGTATACCGCAAGAATCTTTGTCGCTTTTGATATTATCATCTTATCACTATTTCTATTCTGGTTTGTAATCCGTTTCATCTGGCGACTGGCCCAATATATCGATCATCGTTTATTTTCTGAACCATGGTTCTAATGCAGAGGAGATATTATGGGTATCATAAGAATAATCAAAAGAATCATAATCGGTCGAAATGCTACCGATGGCAGTATCAATAATTTAGGCAGCAGCGGTGAGATTCACAATTTATCCGATAATGGCGGGCCATTGGAAACTATATATTTTCAAGAGCTTACAATTCTGCATTGCGGCTGTTTCGCTGCTCCTGGAGGTCGCTGCAGTGAATGTGGAGTCATCAGCTGTATTGGCTGTCATCGGCATTGTGGCGGCACCATAAATCCCAGCCCATTAGGTTGCGGTAAACCATTATGTCGTGAGCATTGTAAATATTTAACCTTAGATAATGGCCAAATAACTCCATTTTGCAAAGATTGTTCCAGCAAAATATCCCGCAAGAAAGTTAATAAAAAGGTCAAACATCTATTATTGTCCCCATTTGTAGAACTGGGGGATAAGCAAGATGAGTAAATATAATCTCAGTGAAATAGATCAAATGGTTATGCTGGGTAAACAGCTGGAAGCTTTTAATGACCAGCTCGGTCAAAAACTTCTTCAGCTTTATCATCTGGGAATATTGGATTCCTGGAGTTTTGGCCAGATTAAAAGCCGGGTAGAAAA
>JAEIOG010000084.1 GCA_016342495.1 Phycisphaerae bacterium | reverse complement strand
CCCCTTTGTCGACAGACCAACCGCAATGACACTATCAAAAACCACGATTTCCCCCCCTAAGTGCGAAAGTGGGGCTAAGAAAATCCCTTGTGTGCTGGGACCAATATTGCATTCCCGCAGCAAATTTGAATTGAAAGATTCCACACCCAGGAATCCTGCTATCATGAGCAAAGCCGGGGCGATTTTCGCGATTCAGACCGATGAAATGTCAGCGGTTCAATATATGCGAATCAATGCTGCCTTAGCTGTCCAGTATGGTTTGCCTGAAATCGAAGCCCTCAAAGCCATCACTATCTACCCGGCTCGAATTATCGGAGTAGATACCCGAGTTGGTTCGCTTGAAGTAGGAAAAGATGCCGACATAATAGTCCTTGATGGGCCACCGCTTGACTATCGCACCAATACCGAACTGGTAATAATCGATGGTATTGAACAATATAGAGCATAGAAAAGCACAATCGCAGAACACATTTAAATATTGTATTATTTGGGTATCGCTAGCGCGATGTGATTTTGTCAGCATGGGCATAGCCCATCCTACCTGCTGAACACACGTAAATATTCAAGTATTTCATGTTTTCAGTGGTTAATCTTATATCTTTGTGACTTAGCCACTGGTCTCCTTCAATCTTTTTTAACCGAACTGTGATCAGGGTTGAAGGCCTTCACCCCGCCGGTATCCAGTTGCATGATCAGCCCGTCACTAACGCTTACATCGATTATCCTTCCGGTGAATTCATGGCCATCACATACCAAGGTCATTCGCCGATTAATATCATCACAATAACTGAGCCATCGATTATGCAGCTTCTCTGTGCGGCCATCGACAATGTCACCAAGCCATATATCCAGACTGCACAGAAGTTCCTGGGCTAAATTAACCCGATCTATATTTTTTTTGATAAGTTGCCGAATCGAAACAGCGATATCGCGAACTTCATCATCGAAGTCATCATCGCCCTGCTGACAATTAATCCCTATCCCAATGATATATGCCAGACAGTCATCGCAGCTGACAGACTGGACCATGACCCCGGCCAGCTTTTTGCCATTAACCATGACATCATTGGGCCATTTTATCCGCACATCGATATCAAAACAGAACCGCACTGCATCAGCTACCGCGACCCCGGCTAATAAACTCAGCGATTGACCATTGATTACCTGCTGCTGATCAGGTGGTAATCGCAACAGTATCGAACATAATATACTTTTACCATGTATATCACACCAATTGCGATCCTGGCGACCTTTACCGGCATTTTGATGTTCAGCAAAAATCGCCAGGCCATCGGCATCGGGGTCATCGGCATAATATTTTGCAATATTATTGGTACTGTCGGTATTATCAAAAACAATGACCCCGCTGCCCACTCTTTTAGTAAGGAGCCCTTGTTCTATCAGGTCAGCATTTAAGGCCCCGGCCACCCCACTAAACCGAAAACCATAACTGGGAGAATTATCGATCATGTATCCCTGTTGGCTTAGCTTATCTATTGCATTAATAATATCGCCAGAGACTAAACCCGTACCACAGGCGATTGCCTCAATTGTAATCCACTTATCAGCTCTTTCGCGTAAATAGTCCAAAACTTTAGATGTCATCATATTTTTTAATTCAATTGTTAAATATTAATTATCGGTTATATCCAGACCTATATCCAGATTCGCTATCGAATGGGTCAAAGCCCCGCTTGAAATCCGATCCACCCCGGTTCGGGCAATAGCGGCGATATTATCAAGAGTCACACAGCCAGATGCTTCCAATAAAACCTTGCTGCCCTGAGCCATTGCAACTGCTTTGCTCATCATTTCCAGCGACATATTATCCAGTAGCACGATATCAACCCCATCTATACCTAAAACAATTTCCAGCTGCTCGAGATTATCAACTTCAACCAGGAAAAACTGGATCGGCCTGCCAAGTTGTCGCACATTTTCAATTGCCAGCTTTAACCCTTTGGCCAGATTACCACCGCCCAATGCCGCTAAATGATTATCTTTAACCATAACGGCATCATAAAGCCCCATTCGATGATTAAACCCGCCGCCACAGCGTACAGCATATTTTTCCAGCACACGCCAACCCGGAGTGGTTTTGCGGGTATCGCAAACTTTTGCTTCGGTGCCGGCAACTGCCTGGACATACTGATTTGTCAGCGTAGCAATTGCGCTTAATCTCTGCAGGAAATTCAATAATACCCGTTCAGCAGCCAGCAGCGACCGCATCGGCCCGGTTATTATCCCAGCGGCCTGACCAGCTTCAATTCGACCGCCATCGCCAACTGAGACTTCCAGCTTCAGTTGGGCATCATAGACTTCCAAAACTGTCTCAGCTACCGCCATCCCGGCGACAATACCACCCTGGCGATAGACAATCTCAGCAGAACCCACCTGTCCAGCGGCAATTGTTGCCTGAGAGGTGATATCACCGATACCTAAATCTTCCTGGCGGGCCAGCTGGATCAATGGCAGATATATTTGTTTGTCAGGTAAATGCATAGTATTCCTTTTATTTCGTCAAAACCCAGCACAACAGCCAACAAATTTGCTGGAATTGCAGGATATAAGCAGTATAATAAACTTTTTGCAGAAAATGTCAACAGCCCAGGACAAACTGTACTGCAAAATACTGTTGTGTAAATAAGGTGAATGAGGTTTTGTTTATGATAATCAATCTAGTTGCTCAAGGTGCCGAACATGGATCAGCCCTGGTCGCAGCTGCGCCCATTATTTTACTAATATGGCTGATGACCAAGAGCAATCCGATGAACAGCTATAAGGCTTTACCTTTGACTGCGGGGATTATGTATCTGCTGAAGCTGACATATTTCAACTGCCAGCCCGATATTGTTCATGCCGCGGTGATTAATGGCCTGCTTTCGGCCTGGACGCCTGTCTTTATTGTCGCCGGTGCTATCATGCTGTTCCATACCATGGAGCACTCGGGTAATTTAAATGTAATACGCAAATGGCTCAACGGCATTACCACCAATAAAATCGCTCAATTGATGATTATCGGCTGGGCCTTTTCATTTTTAATCGAAGGTGTCAGCGGATTTGGCACCCCGGCGGCTCTGGCGGCCCCGATTTTGCTGGGAATGGGTTTCCCTGCGGTACGGGTTGCTATTCTGTGCCTGATAATGAACTCAGTTCCGGTTTCCTTTGGCGCAGTTGGCACTCCTACCTGGTTTGGACTAAGTAATGTCGATGCCAATATTGCTGTCATCGGCAGGAACTCAGCTCTTATTCATCTGGCGGCCTCGCTGGTAATCCCTCTTATCGCTCTTTCCTTCGTCGAAAGCTGGAAGACGATCCGCAAGAATATCATCTTTATCTATTGCTCGATACTGGCCTGCATGATTCCCTATGTAATAATGGCTTTTTTCAGTTATGAGTTTCCTGCCATCATTGGCGGATTTACTGGCATCGTGGTTTCAGTCATGCTGGCTAAAAAGTCCATCGGTCTGGAAAAAACTGAGCATAAAATTCCCGCTAATGAAAAAGTTCACGCCCGCCAGCTGCTTTACAGCTCCTTTCCGATCTGGGCTACCGTGCTGGTGCTCTTGATTACCCGGATTAAGCAATTACCTTTTAAGGCTATGCTGACCAGTGACAGCCATTACTGGTCAGCTAAACTGGGAACCTTAGGCCAGCTGAGGATCAGTTCATCACTGGTGGTGTCACTGCAGGATATTTTCGGCGTAACTAAAGCCGATGGCGGCACCTGGAGCCATAAACTTTTATATGTCCCTTCGATTATCCCTTTTGTGCTGGTATCATTGATCGCCTGGCGACTGTTTAAGATGGATCGTGGCAAGATAACTCTCACTTGTAGCCAGACATACAGCCAGGTCAAAAATGCCGCGATTGCTTTGATGGGGGCACTGGTCTTAGTTAAGCTCTTAATGAGCGGTGGTGAGCAGGCTTGTACCAAAATCATGGGCAATTCCATGGCTGACATCTTTGGCAGTAACTGGAAGTATGCCGCCTCTTACCTCGGTGCCCTGGGATCTTTCTTCAGCGGCTCTAATACCATCAGTAACTTAACCTTTGGCGGCATTCAGGAGCAGCTGGCAGTCAATATCGGCCAGCCGAAGGAATTAATCCTGAGCCTGCAAAGCGTTGGCGGGGCCATGGGCAATATGGTCTGCATTAATAATATCATTGCGGTCTGCAGCGTTCTGGGTCTCAAGGACAGGGAAGGCTATATCCTCAAAAGAACCGTTATTCCGATGTTGATTTATGGCCTGATTGCAGCGATAATGGCGATAATGCTCTAGCTGAAATTTAATATCAAATACCCTGCAATAATTTATAAAGAAGAAATAATCATGGAAAAACTCAAATTTAAAATTTTCGAAGATAATGATAAGGCATCGGTAGCAGTAGCGGCCCGGATCGCATCGATTATCAATGCCAACAATGCCCGCAAGGCCCCGACCGTGCTGGGTTTATCGCCCGGCCATGCCACTGTCAATATCTATCGGGAACTTATCGGCCTGCACAAAGCAGAAAATCTCGATTTCTCTTTAGTGAAGACCTTTAACTGCAATGAATTCTGCCCCATCACCGCTGATGCCCCTCAATCTTTCTATCGCTGGATGCAGGAGAACTTCTTAAATCACATTAATATCGATCCGGCTAACATCTTTGCACCCGCTGGAGATATACCCGAAGCTGATTTAGCCCAACATTGCTCTAATTATGAAAAAACCATCGCCGATAGCGGCGGGATTGACTTTCTCATTCTGGGAATCGGCACCGGCGGTCATATCGGCTTTAATGAACCGGGCTCTTCGCCCCATACTTTGACCCGGGCGGTGTATCTGGATAAGACTATTATCAATGGAGCGGCCGGAGACTTCTTTGGCGCTGAATATGTCCCGGCTATGGGTATCACTATGGGCCTTAAAACCATCGCCAATGCCCGTGAAATTGCCTTACTGGCCTTTGGCGAGAATAAAGCATCCATCATCAGGCGCACCGTTGAAGATGCTATCAGCAATGCCAACCCCGCCAGCTTCCTGCAGATGCACAAAAACACCTGCCTCTGGCTGGATGATGCATCAGCGGGGGCCCTGACCACCATTGCCACACCCTGGCTGAATAATCGCAGTATCCAATGGGATGATAATATCAAACGCCGGGCCGTTATCTGGCTGGCCAAAAAGCTCAACAAGCCGATTCTAAAACTTACCGATGAAGATTATACCCAAAACGGGCTCTATGATCTCATTAAGACCTGCTCGGGCAGCTATAATCTCAATATCGAAATCTTTAAACGGCAGATGAATACCATTACCGGCTGGCCCGGCGGCAAAAACTGCTCCAAAAAAGTCTTAATCTTCAGCCCCCACCCAGATGATGATGTCATCAGTATGGGCGGGACCTTAACCAGACTGGCCAGTCAGGGCCATGCTGTCCATATCGCCTATATGGTCTCCGGTTGCCTCAGTGTTTTTGACCATACGCTGGCGCATTATGCCGATTTCGTGCGTGAATTTAATAAAATCTTCGACCTGACCCCCGATCAGTCCACTAAAATCGAACAGCATATCGATGAGTTCCTGCTCAGCAAACAGCCCGGCGAAGTTGACACCGCCCAAATCCAGGCGCTCAAGGGTATGGTCCGCCGTATCGAAGCTATTGATGCGGCCCGCTACTGCGGGGTGCCCGAAAGCAATACCCATTTCCTCGATTTGCCCTTCTATAATACCGGAAAGGTGCAAAAGCATAATGTCGGCAAGGCCGATACCGATATTATCTGCCAACTGCTGGATGAAATCCAGCCGGATATGATCTTTGCCGCCGGTGATTTGTCCGATCCGCACGGTACCCACCGCCAATGCCTGCTGGCTTTGTATAATGCCCTGGAGCTTAAGTATAAAAATGATCATCCAACTCTATTTTTATATCGGGGAGCCTGGCAGGAATGGCCCGCCGCCCAGATTGACATGGCCGTACCGCTATCGCCGGACGAACTGCAACATAAACGCTATGCGATATTCAAACATGAAAGCCAGAAAGACCGGGCCATGTTCCCCGGCAGCGATGCCAGAGAGTTCTGGCAGCGGGCCGAAGACCGCAATAAAGCCTTAGCCGACCTCTATGACAAATTAGGGCTCCCCGAATACCACGCCATCGAAGCCTTCAAACTGCAAGCAGATTGAATCTGCACACAGCTTACATAAGGATCATGGTCGGTGGGTGCTCCCGCTTCCGTTGGGCGCTGCATCAGCCTGAATATCGCAGGCCGAGGGAAAATATCAATGCGCCCGTGACACATTGGGTAGAGACAAGGCATGCCTTGTCTCAGCATCCGGCCAGATGTCAGTCATCAGAGACACCGGTCAAATGAGATAAGCCTTCCAACATATCATTTAACCCCGTGAGCCAATGCGAACCCCGCTATTATTAATTAATCCCGAGGTTTTTCCTTGTCCTTAGCTTCAAAATACTGCTTAATAGCAGCATTACCCTGCTTGACAATCTCAATCGGCGGGTCTTCCAGCGGGTTGCCGCAGAGATGGATGCCATCAACATCTGAGATCGCTTCCCAGATAATATCCATATTCATCTCAGTAATCCAGACCGGCAGGGTTTTAAGTTTATTTTCACTAAGTTCCAGATACTTAAGGTTATTCAATTGCCTGATTTCGTCTGGCAGGCTGGTTAGTCCATTATTGAAAAAGCTCAACCCTTCCAGAGCAGTCAACTTCCCGATCTCCGCCGGCAGGCAAGTCAGGCTATTATCTTCTAAAAACAACATTTCAAGGCTGCTAAGCTGGCCAATCTCTGATGGCAACTCAGTCAGCTGGCTGTTATAAACGTAAAGACTTCTCAAAGCAGTCAAATGACCGATCTGAGGCAGTAAAGCCGATAATTCATTATAACTAATATCCAACTCCAAAAGTTCAGAAAGTTCACCAATCTCCGGAGGTAACCGGTTCAGGCCCATTATAGAAAGAGAAAGATCAGTAACACTATCAGCCTTAGCCTGCTTAATCATGCTAAGAGCTTGATCATAGGCCGCCTGCTGTTTGGGTGTCATCACAGGTTCCGTATCGTCAATACTTGCTGGTAAAGTTGCCTGCTTTTCCTCAAAATATCTCTTGATAGCATACCTGCCCTGCTTGACAATCTCAATCGACGGCTCTTCCAGCGGGTTGCCGGAGATATCTATGCCTCCAAGTTTAAGTTCATCTTCCCAGCCAATCTCCATAATCATTCCAGTAATCCAGTGGGGCAAGGTTTTAAGTTTATTATTACTGAGATACAGCCATTGAAGTTCAATTAACTGGCTGATTTCCTCTGGCAGGCTGGTTAATTGATTACTATTAAGATCTAAAAATATTAAAGCAGATAGTTTACCGATCTCAGCAGGCAGGCAAGTCAGCCTGCTATTGCTAACAGAAAAAACTTCAAGCCTGCTTAGCTGTCCAATCTCTGGTGGTATCCCGGTCAGTGGGTTATCTTCAATAATAAGACTTGTCAATGCAGTCAACTTACCGATCTCCGGTGGTAAAGTGAATAAATCATTTCTCCCAATATACAGGTTCTGGAGTTGGGTAAGTTCACCGATTTCCGGGGGCAGCTCAGTCAGGTGCATTTCAGATATCACCAAGCTAGTAGCATCTTCATCTCTGGCCTTTTCAATCTGGCTGAGGGTTTTATTGTAAGCATTTATTGGCATTTCGGTCATCCCGGTGTCTCTGATTACTGACATCTGGCCGGAAGCTGAGAGTTTGCATGCAAACTCCCTACAAACATGTCACGGCCACATCAACATTTGTCTCCCGCGTTCGACATCAGCCGGATGCAGGCGGCAACGACGCCGGAACAATCACCAACCAGTGATCCTTATGTAAGTTGTGTGCAGGTTCAACCTGCCTTTTGGCAGGATTAACTGGATTTTGCATTGATTTATTGCCATCCAGCTGGTATTTTATGTTCTGGCACCGCCACGATGGCCTGTGCCGGACCAGAAAGAATTTATGAGTTATCTTGAAATAATATTAATCGCCTTTGGCCTGGCCATGGACGCCTTTGCCGTGGCAGTTACCGCCGGATGCATACTGCCGGAGTTGACATTTCGACCGGTTTTCCGCCTGGCCTTCCATTTTGGTTTATTCCAGTTTGCCATGCCGATCCTTGGCTACCTCGGCGGGGCATATATCCGGGTTTATATCGAAAGCTTTGACCACTGGGTCGCCTTTGGCTTACTGGCGATTATCGGGGTTAATATGATTCGGGAATCCTTTGAGATGAAATCTCTCCAAGACCGCACCGACCCGACCAAAGGCAAGACCATGATCATGCTCTCTATCGCCACCAGTATCGATGCCTTAGCCGTGGGCCTGTCTTTAGCTGTCTTAAAAACCGCCATCTTCACCCCAGCGGTCATCATCGGCATCGTCGCAGCGGCCATGACTATCCTCGGCATGAAACTGGGCAAAAAGTTTGGCCATCTGCTGGGGGCAAAGATGGAACTGATCGCCGGACTGATCCTGATCGGCATAGGCACAAAGGTGCTGGCCGAACATTTTTTCACTCCTTAGTAAAACCATCGCCAAATCTTTCATATTTATATATCTTCTTGCCATCTTTTTCTGTCACACTGGTTTGCATGACCTGCAATTCGGGGAATTTCTGCAAAAAAGCCTGCAATTCCTTAGCATTCATCAGCATAATCGCCGTCGAGAGGCAATCGCCGCCGGTAGCATTGTCACTTATCACCCAGGCCGACACCTTATCGCTTAAAATCGGTGTCCCATTCCGCGGATCAATGATATGGCGGCCCCGGGCCAGCCCCGAACTGCTCAGCGATTGATCCGCTAAAGATATATAGCTTAATACTTTGGTCTTATCTGCCGGATCGCTGCAACTGACCAGCCACCCTTTTTCACCGGTTGGCTTACCCAATGCATAAATCGAACTAAAACCGCCAATCACCATCGCTTTTTTAATCCCCCATTCCTTCAAAATCTCCACCGCTTTATCAATAGCATAGCCTTTGCCAATCCCGCCTAAGTCCAAAGTCATATTATCCACCGCCAGCGAAACCGAATAATCTTCATCATCCAGTTTAATATGCTTAACCCCCACCTTTGACCTGGCAACAGCCAATTCCGGCTCGGTAGGGGTTCGAAGTTTACGGTCTTTATCAAACCAACACTTAAAAAGCACCCCCATGGTTATATCAAACAATCCATCGGTCCTGGCATGATATTTCTTAGCCGCCTCCAGAACCGCAAAAGTATCAGGACAGACATACATCGAGGTATTAGCCGGCAAACTGTTCAAAGCCGATATCTCGCTATTACTGATAAAACGACTGAACCTGGCCTCCAGCTTATCGATAGCCTCAAATGCTTCACGGGCAGCGCTGGCAGCTACTGCTTTATCATCATGCTCAATGACAATCTCAAATATTGCCATCATCGCTTCATGCGAAAAACGCAAAAAATTGTCATCGCTGGTCTTATGCTCAAATGTCTTATCTTCTTTTTTCATATTGCCCACCGCTACTCATTTATCTTTTCTCTGGCTTCGACGGTCATATATATCTGCATAGGCAGATCAGGCCTTAAATATTTAGTCTCGGTCAATCCCGGCACCCGCATCGCCATGATTTTATTGATT
This sequence comes from Phycisphaerae bacterium, assembly GCA_016342495.1. Classification (GTDB taxonomy): domain Bacteria; phylum Planctomycetota; class Phycisphaerae; order Sedimentisphaerales; family SM23-30; genus JAEIOG01. The sequence goes on along the minus strand of JAEIOG010000084.1, from coordinate 13,466 downwards.
ATCTCATCCTGCAATCCCACATCGGCTATTATCATGTCGGCGGCTTTGACATTATAGGGAACTTCAGCATAATAGCCAACTTCCATATCCCGCAAATACCAACCCAATGGCCAGTGATAATGGTCCGGCACAATCACCTCTATCATAAAATCTTTCCCTTTGGCCTGCCGGACAGCTTTCACAATATCTTTCACATCGCCACAGGTGTGGGCATAAGCATAAGGGTTCTTATTTGATGGCCCTGTCGGATATTTATACTCGGCCAGATAAATCTGGTATGCCATATGGCCAATCCCTAATACCATCACAATCGCTGCCAATAACTTAAATCTTCTGAGCTGCCATAAAGTTCCAAAACCAATCCCGGCCAGCAAAATGAAGCCATGCAGAAACCCCAGCATACACCATGGAGTTTTATAAGGAATCACACTATAGGCCAAAGCCAACAGCAAACTGTAAATCGCGACAAATCTAATCAGCCCAATATCCAATCGGCAGTCACAAACGACTTTCTTATTGAACGCTGCCCAAACCCCAACTAATGCCAGCAAGCCAATCGCCGATAAACTGTATTTACCCCAAAACAAAATCTGCCAGAAATACCCAAAACCATGCACATGCATATTATCACTACCTGTGCGGCCAAACCAGTGCGTATAAGTCTTAAACGAATCAGCAATGCCACCGGGGTTTTTCCCAAAAGAAGTAAAAAACAAACCAGCGACCAAAAACCAAAGCCCTATAATAATCCAGACCGCCCCCGGTTTCCATTTAAAGTCTTGTTTATCTTTTCTGCCAAACCACCAACTCCCAATCAATGCCCCGGCCATACAAGCCAGCGGAATAACAAAAGTTTCCTTAGTCGCATGCATTAGCCCCAGGCTAATGCCACAGCCAACCGCCCACACCAACTTACCGCTGCGAACCAACCGCCAGCCAAAACCAATCGCCCCAAAGCAAAAGCAAACCAGCAGCATCTCCTGAATATAATATCTGCTATAATAAACCATCGCCGGACAAATCGCCGTAAGCAAACCGGCAACTATCGCCCCGGGCCACCCTATCCCTTTGCCAACCAGCAAAACCATCAACACCAGCAAAACACCATAGACCACCGTCGTCAATCGCAAATGCCGGTCTTTTAGCAAATCACTGTTATCGATCCCCATAACCTTAGCGATAACCAAAGTAGAATAATTAAGGGTTGGCCCATGAAATTCAAAAGGGTCATATTTATAATTATTATTATCCAGCAGTTCACAGAATTTAAACCCATGGACGCTCTCATCGGCATGCAAGGGCCGAACCTCCAATGAACCCAATCGCAGAACTAATGCCCCGATAGCTATCAATACAATTATTGTAATATATCGTTTCTTATATCCCATATACTTCTACTTCAATATAATGATTGTATATACTATGATAATTACCATTACTGTATAATCTCACATATCGGGCCTTCATTGCTTTGGTATCAATAAACTTCCCATATTTGTTTTCATAATAATTTTTACCGTCACCAGGCCCAAGCCCTAATTGGCTGGCAGTATTATCATGGTCATTATTAAAAACAGTAACAAAATCCCCAAAATTCTTGTCGTTCGACAACTGAATAATTACATCTTTGTAAACTCTATAACTTTCGAAATTATGCCAGACCATTATTGCATATATGTCATATTGTTGTTCCAAATCAATCTGGATCCATTGTAGTCCAGGAGCCATTTCGACATAACCATTGATCGAATCATTTTTCTTGCCATCAGTTATATTTGATAATTCTCCACAAGAGCAGTATTCTTCACTGGCCGATACTATTTTACCAAGAGCAATGTTTTTCGTCCCTTTCGGTGCCCAAAATTTTGCTGCAATCGGTTTAAAAGAATCGAAATTCTCCACGGTTACGTGATTGCTACGATAAATCATAGCATTTGTTGCTTCTGGTTTAATCAATATCTTTTCAGATTCAGCATCATTACAACCTGAAAGAACACTCATCATTAACCCCAATAATATAAGGAAATTTCCTTTGAACATATTATTAACTCCCAATTATAAAACCAACGGCAGCTAAAGCATTATAACCTTAGCTGCCGTCTTTATAACTATATTTCTTGGTAGGATGGGCTCTGCCCATGCTGTTAAAATTCCGTCGCGCAGCGACACTACACTTTTAACTTTTAACAGCCAAACAGTCAGCTATGACTATATCCCAAAAACTTCAACTTCAACATAATGATTATATGAGCTGTTATTATTGCCGGCACTATAGAGTCTGATATAGCGAGCCTTAGTAGCTTTGCCATCAATCAGTTTGCCGTTATTGGTCTCATAATAATTTTTGTCTTTGCCAGCACCCAAACCCAGTTCAGATGCGGTATTGTCATGGTCATTATTAAACAAAGTGGTGGAGTCAATAAAATCGGCATCATTAGAAACCTGTACAATAACATCATTATAAACCCGGGCTTCCATCAGATAATGCCAGATCAGAATGCCATAAATTTCGCATTCTTTTTCCAGGTCTATCTGAACCCATTGCAACTCTGGTGCCATCTCGATATAGGTTTCATCTGTGCCCATCTTATCGCCATCGGTGATCATATCAATTTCGCCTGTGCTGCAATATTCTTCGCTGGCTGAGACGGTCTTGCCAAGAGCAAGATTCTTTGTCCCTTTTGGTGCATAGAATTGTGGTGGAACAGGAGCTGTCTTATCCAGATTTTCAATTACACTGTTACGAGGTGTACCGCGAAACGCTGGATTAGGAATTTCAGGTTTGAATAATTCCATACCAGCCGGTACCGGTTTTTCTTCTGGTTTAGCTTCAACGACAGCTACTATATTAGTCGGCTCTTCAATCTCAACAGGGTTTTCTGTCTCTACTTCTACAGGTTCTTCCTTAACCGGTTCTTCTACAACGACAGGTTCTTCCTTGACTCCCGCTACAGGTTCTTCCACATCTGGCTGAGGTGTTGTCCCGCTGCCTTCCAGTTGACTGCCGCCCTGTTCAGTATCTGCTGTATCCTTACCACAGCCGCTAAAACCCAATGTCAAACCCGCAATTGCCATCATCATCAATAATACATTTATTTTCTTTAACATAATAATATCTCCTACGATAAACCTAAATTTTATTCTTTAAAATAGTGTCGCCCAGCGACACCACAACTTTTCACTTTTAGTTTTTAACTGTTAACTTCCTATCTATTTCTCATGCGTTTTAGCAACCCATATGAAGTACAAATGCACAATTCCACATAGCGTCAGCAATATTGTCGAGATTATATGAATCCAAAGCAATACGTCCAGACTGGTTGGCGAGAAAATCTCAAACATGCTGATTGCACTTGAAAACGTCGCTATCAATGCCAGACAGATAGCTGCCCAGAAGCATACTTTTTGACCACCATAATACTGCGAGAATATATCCCTGCGTCCAAAGCGATTATCTGCTGCCCAGAATATTGTCGCCAAAGTCACAAAAGCAATAAACATTGGAGCTGCCGTACAATGTATCATCGACAACCATAAACTTGGATTAATGCTGCAGAACTTCACAAATCCAGTCAATCCCAAAACCACTGCCAACGCCCATACTATCGGGTAAAGCCATTTTCGGGCTTTGCAGTATAGTGGCATCAGTTCATATTCTTTTTCTTCTTTAACAGGTATTCTGCCGTTAAATACCGCCAGAACAAATTCCAATGCTCTCATCAGGTATGTAAGCAGAATCAATGCCAATACAGCACAGCATAATAAACTGAAATATTTCATTATTGACTTAAAAAGTACAAGTGATAAATTAAATGCATATATTTCACTTCTATCTACACCATTTTGCAGGCTTGCCATTTCGATGTCATCAGTTTTTAATGGCCCGTCAACTGCGACTTTGCCAAAGAAAAATCCTGATTTGGTCGAATGACAGTCGTCACAGCTATAATTAGCTCCCAAAGATTGCTGCCCCGGGCGAACATTATGGCCAACTGCCCATTTATATGGTTCAGCTTGCTCATGTTCACTTGCCAGCAGTTTACCATTTTTATCGACTGAATGCATCTTGCCATTACAGATATAAACAGCTGCCTGACCTTCATCTGCATCTTCCTGCAGAGTTGCCAGCATCATTGCAATATCTTCTTTAGTGATTTCAGGCCACGAGCCATCTGCAGGTTTCTCAAACTTGGATGGCATCATTTCCGGGTCAATTACAGTCAATTCATTTTCAGCATTTTTCCAGGCCCAAAATGCTGGCCAAACCATCTTATGTGGGGCCAGCTTGCCATCATGGCCTTCTGTTAATACCGGGCTATAGATATGCGGCAATTGCTGATCTACTTTTTTACTATCCAGTAAACCCAGAAAATGTCCTCTTGAAGTCTTAACCAATCCAGTTTTTTCGCCGGGGAAACGCCCACTGTGACAAGCTGTACATGACAATTTCTTAAAATGCACAGACGGTATGCCAGCATGAGTGGGATATGGTGCGCCAAAACGGCCAGCTATCGGATTTTTAACCTCTAATTCACTATCTTTACTTTGGGTGATTTCGCCCATATGACAACCGGCACAGCTTAGTGTGCCTGCTTCGATATTATCAATACCCAAAGTTTCACCTTCATAGCCGCGCACCGTTGCATGGTTCAAACCATTACGATGACAATCCACACAACTCATGCCAGATTTAATATGAATATCGGCATCCAGTGTCCAGCGTTTTTCACCTGTCTGATCGACATGAGCGGTGCTATGACAATTCAAACAGCTTTCATTGGAAACATGACGGGTAATATTAAAATTGACTTTACCTTCTTTATCGAAAAAATTAGGATTGTATTGGACTGCAGGGTCAAATACATCGCCAGTGACACTGCCCAGATTACTTGAAGCTGTTGTCACTGTTGTAAACATGCCCTTTTTCATTTGCATGGCATATTTCATATGACTTTGAATTGGGTCGGCATTATGACAAGTCAAACAATTAACATCGGTTCTGATTGGCTTACCGCTATCAAAATCTTCATCATATTTCATATTGCCCGGAGCAAATCTGCCAAATTGTGACACAAAATCAGGTGGAATCATCAGATTCTCAGGACTTTGAACGCCTTTCCATTTGCGATATGAAATTGGCAACTGGGTCCCAGTCTCTGAATCCACAAAAATCCACGGTTCACCTGCCCGACCATCATCAGCTGTCTGTCCGGCATTAAAATGCATCCCGGTACAGATAGTGTCATAGTCATGGCAGTTACCGCAAGTCATCTTAACTGAAAATGGCTCAGTCTCGGTAAAAGGATCAATAGTCAATCCTTCTGCATTCAATAGCTTAAACAGATAGCTATGCGAAGAACTGCCCTGACTGCCATCAGCATGATCACCCAGCTTTCCCGCTGCTTTCACAAAAGAAACCATCAGCAGCAATACCAGTAAAACCTTAATATTTTTCATAAATTCTTATTCCAAAAAGTAGCACAAACATCGGGTGGCAAGGGTCCGCCAAAAAGGCCCCTTGGTTGCTATTCAACCACAACAATAAAATGTAACGATTTAGCCATAAGTAGGATAAGCTTCCAACTTGTCCCCTCAGTGCGTTAGCCAGATAGAAACCGTATTCTTAGCTGATCATCACGCATTGCTTTACTGGGCTAAAATGTTACAATAAAATTAAGCTTCAAAATCTTCAGGTTTGAATGTCAATTTTTTACCAGCGGCCACTGCTTCATTTACTTTCAGCACCATCACCGCAGTCTTAAAGCCATCTTCACCTGGACAATTCAAAGTTGCTTTGCCTCTTAGTGTTTCAAAGAAGTTTTCAAGGTGAGGCTGATGATAGGCAACTTCCAGTTCTGGAGCGCTTACATCATATTTTGGAGGTTCAGGAGTCTCTCGAGCATCTGTAACCTGATTCTTAGCTTTAGTTTCTTTTTTGGTTACAGGGTCAACTTTAGTAATTAAACCTTTCTTAACCCATTTGTCCCAATCTCCCTCTGGTGTCGCTGCTTCACGATATAATTGCAGGCGACCTTTGGCCTCTGAAATCTGCAATGAACCTTCATCGCCCATAAAGGTTTCAAAATACCCATTAGAACTATTAGTTGTAGTTGTCTGATAAGAAGCGCGAACCGGGCCGAACTTGGTATCAAATTTATACATTGCCATCACATAATCATACCATTCATGATCAGTCCAGTAATCCACGCCACCATCTGCCATCACAGTGCTTGGCATGGCATCTAAAAACCAGCTATAAATATCAATCTGATGCGAACCCAGATCAACGATAGGTCCGCCACCCAGACCTTTATACCAACGCCAGTTGCGGAATTGTTTCATGTCTTTGAAACCAAATTGAGCCAGTGTAGCATCGTCAATCGCTTCACTTTCTTTCCAGCCAAGATCAGTACATGCAGCAGCCGGACGATTCCATTGGCCATTAATCGTAGTTATCCTGCCAAGAATCGATGGATCTTTTACCAGATTTTCATAACAATATATATAACGAGGATTTGAACGCCTTTGATGGCCAATCTGAAGTTTTTTACCGGTTTTCTTCATGGTTTCAACCATCTTCCGGGCACCTTCTACGGTGTTGGACATTTCTTTTTCACAATAAACATCCAGACCTTTTTCCATTGCGGCACAGGCATGTTCACTATGCCAGAAATCTGGTGTCGCCACAATAACGGCATCCAGTTTTTCCTTATCAAACATTTCTTTGTAGTCAGTATATGGTGTTCCCACATGACCACGTTTTTTCATCCATCTCATCTGGGTTGAAACAGTTTTGAGATTTCCTTTTTTCCAGATATCACAAACACTCATAAAACGAAGGCCTTTGATATTCTGGCTTGCATCCCAAAGTACCTGCCCCTGGGCACCGGCACCCAGCAGGCCAACACGAATTTCATCGGTCCCAACTGGTGCGGCCTTGCCTACAATATTTGGAGCCAAAATCATGCCAGCACTTGCGACCGCTGTACGAGACAGAAATTGCCTTCTGTTTACTGACTTATTTGAGGTCATTTCGGTTGTTTTTGTTTCGTTTTTCATAATTTCCTGTTCTTTCTTGTCCATTTTAACTCCAAAAGTTAAATATATGAAGGTTGGATAACGTGCAACCCTGTGGGAATTTTATAGTCATACTTTATAGTCTAACAATAATTGAGAATCTATCAATATATACCGCTGGGATATTTTAAACTTTTTCGTTTCCATGTTACTTATTTCACAAATCGCCAAAATCGGCGACTTTTTCTTATTTTTTGATATTTATATTTCATATTCCTGAGGTTTCATCGTGATTTTTTCACCACTTTGAACAGCTTCATTGATTTTTAATGTCATTAATGCTGTTTTATAACCTTCTTCACCGGGGCAATTAAGACTGGCCTTACCTTTCATCGCATCAAAAAAGTTCTGCAAATGTGGTTGATGATATGGTACTGTCAATTTTGGCGATATCGCCGCTGTGGTTTCCATATGTGAATTTAACGGAAACGGTACTTCTGGGGTTGAAACTGCAAAAACATGGTTTATATACCCTTTTTTTATCCATTTATCCCAGGTTTCATACCCTGCATCACATTCCAAAATAAGCTGACATAAACTTCTACATTCTGATATTTTCAAACTAGACTGATCACCTAGAAAATTTTCATAGTAGCGATCAAAACTACTATTTGAACAAATCTGGTATGATGCCTGTATTGTATCAGTTTTGGATTTAAATTGCATTAAAGCCATTATATTGTCGGAAAAATCGCGATTTTGGAAGATTTTTACGCCATTTGCGGTTATATTTTCCAGTTCAGCTCCTAAAAACCAGCGATAGACATCCAGCTGCTGGGAGCCAAGGACACCCATCGGTCCGGTGCCTAAGTCTTTATAATTTCGCCAGTTACGAAAATGATGCATATCTGCATAGCCATGGTTAGTAAGAACAACAGGATCAATTTCTCTGCCTTTTTTCCAACTAAAATCAATACAAGAATTAGTTGGGCGGTTCCATTGGCCATTGACCATTTTTATATCACCCAGAATATTTGCTTCATTAATCAGCTTCTCTAAGGCATATAAATAAACTGGATTAGAGCGTCTTTGATAGCCTATTTGGAGCAATTTTCCGGTATTTTTGGCGCTTTTTAGTAGATTTCGTGCCTTTTGGGGACTGCTAGCCATCGGCATTTCACAGTAAACATCCAGACCTTTCTCCATAGCAGCAATACTGTGGACATCATGGAAGCAGTCTGGTGTGGCCACAATAATGGCGTCTAAATTTTCCTTGTCGAGCATTTCTTTGTAGTCAACATAGGCAGTTCCGACATGCCCGCGTTTACTTAGCCATCGCATTTGGGTTGAAATAGTTTTAAGATTCTGCTTTTCCCAGATATCACAAACCGCCATAAAGCGAATACCTTTAATGTTATGGCTTGAGTCCCATAGTACTTGCCCTTGAGCTCCGGCACCAATGAGGCCAACGCGGATTTCGTCGGTGCCAACCGGGGCGGCTTTGCCGATAATGTTAGGTGCTAATATCGCACCGGCACTGGCAAAAGCTGTTTTGCTGAGAAATTGTCGTCGATTAAATGATTTTTTGCCGTTATTACCCATTGCTTTCCTTTCTTCTAATATGTAATAATTACAAGCAAATATGCTGGCCCCATATGCCCTTCTATATATAAATATCCGGTTTGAATAAGATGTCGGTATTATTTTTATATTTTTTTGCGATAGATTAAAATCCTGCTAGTGATTGCATGAAGTAAATTCTGAATAATATTATAAACAGGATTTTCTATTGGTTTTGATTTGAGCTGGCTTGAAATTCTGCGGGCGATTGGTTGGTGTTTGGAACGGGCTTGGTTTCGGTGTTGCCTGCGGCAAAGGTTTTGGATTTTATTTTGCAGGTCGGGATGAAAGTTGGTATTATGGAAACTGGTGGGTAATAGAGTGGGCACGGCTCATCGGGCTGGCTGGCGTTCCCTGATGAACCTTTGGGAATTAATCAGGGTTCGTGGCCAGCATAAGAGTTGTTAAATGCAGTTTTAAAGTTTGAGACGGATTCACCATCGGGCTGCTGCGCAGACCGATGCCACCCCGAATATATATTGAGTTTTATCGCAAACCACAGGCACCCGACGCGGGTGACAAATATCATGGGCCCGTGACATATTTGTAGAGACGTTGCATGCAACTTCTCTACGGTCGTCCAGCGGTTATGACCAAATATCGCAGGCGTGGGTTAAATGCCCCGAAGATTGGGTTTATTGAACTATTGATAAATATTGAAATTGTCCGTACAATGAATCTTGCTAACCGGCGAAGCGAGCGAGGCGTTAAACTGGCCACAGGAATGTGAATAAAAAATAGGAAGGAAAGCTATTTTAAACAGCATGGGCAAAGTAGTTGCCCATCCTACCTGGCTAAATCAATATCAAATTTCATTCATTTTTTACGTTCAGATTAGTTTTTGCACAGAACACACACGCCTTTAGCCAGAACGCAAATAAATAGTACCGACGTACTCTGATATTCTTTTTTTAGAACTGACCCTATTCCCATTTTTGTCTATTTCATATAAATCGTAATAGTAAGTCTTACCCTCACGGTCTTCTGTTAATGATACATGTTCTTTCACAGTAGCTTTACCATTTATAAAATCACCGCAACTGTCGTAGATTGTGTCAATACGCAATTTGCCGCTTTTGTCTATATAACCATAAGGCGACACCATAGTTCCATTAATAAAATTTACTGCAGCCATGCCATCACTAAAATTGCGAACCTCATGATAATTAAAACCTATGGCTATTTCCCCTTTTTTATCTATAAATCCCCATTTCCGGTCTTTTTTCACAGCCGCCAAACCTTCGACAAAATCATTTGCCCACTCATATTTTGCAGGAATTACCATGACACCATCTTTATTTATATAGCCATAATATGTCTGCCATTTTTTCTTTTTAATACCTATGCGAGCCAGTCCGTCTGAAAAAGAATTAGCATCATCATATTTTACAGGAATTACCATGACTCCTTCTTTATTTATATAGCCATAATAAATGCTATAGCCATAATCACCATCCCTCTTAACACCTATGCTGGCCAGTCCTTCTGAAAAAGAACAAGCACTGTCATATTTAAAATCTACAACAGTTTCACCTTTTGTATTGATATACCCAAATTTCCTATCTTTTTTCACAACCGCCAAACCTTCGCGAAAATCCTCTGCATTATCATATTCTGCAGGAATCACCATAACACCATCTTTATTTATATAGCCATAGCGATACTCGTATTCCTTTTTATCATAGACCTTGACACAACCTAATCCCTCAGAAAAATCTATAGCAAAATCATATTGAGCTTGGATAATTATCTTATCGCTACCAGTATATTTATAGCCATACTTACCTGTTTTCTCGTCTCTAAAGGCATATAGCTTCTCTCCCGGCAATGTCCTGGAGTCTATCTCGCCTCTTTTCAAGGCAAGCAGACGCCTGACATCTTCTTTTCCTGCCCTTATTTCCCGGTCTTTCATCTCAATATCCCTTAGCGGATCATTATTATACTTGCTATTGAGGGAATTGATTTTATTGCTGTACTCAGCATCTGTATAACTATATTTGTTTTTCTTTAGATCGCGTAACTCTTGCAGTTTATCAGCTTTTAATTGGTTTGATTTTTTTTCAGCTACTACTTTGTTTTGATCGTTGAGCCACTCTCTCAAGGGCCAGGTATTATATTGTACATATAATATATCATTAAAACGCATACTAAATTTCTTTTCATAGGCCTCTCTTATAAAGTCTTTCGCCTGATCTTCAGGCAGGTATAGCCTCTCGTCGGAAGTGATATCTGAATACTCATCCAGGGTTAGATCGCGACTTTCATGATAGCCTTTTAGAACGCTACTATTTCTTTTTAGTATCAGTTGTCTCCAGTCTGGGCTGCCTGCAATATTGTAGCCTAGCGTGCCAACGACATCGTCATTCCAGCCAACATAGACCTCAGGTGTTGATATAATGCCCGGATCAATAATAAAATGTCCCAGGTCGGAAAAGCCGCCCCCTTTTCTAAGCTCTGATGGATTTAAACCAATAAATATCTCAGTCAATATTTTCATATCCGCAATTCCCACCTTCTCCAAAACCTCTGGCGGGACATATTCAAAACCCGTATCGAATTGATTCGACGAATAGCGGGAATACATTCCACTTTCTTTGTCACAAAGGTATACTGATCGTATCTGCCATCTTGCCGTAGCGTTAAATACCGGCTCGCCCATCAATGTCCAGAACTTCCAATAGACTACCATCCTGAATTCAATATTGTCCCTGCTGCTGAGCGAGGTCGTGGCTGGACTGTTGATGATAATAAATTTTCCATAAAAAGTATTGGGGGTTTTGCCTTTATGGGTTTCAATGTCAGCAACAGAATATAGGTTTTCCTTTACAGCCCCTTTTGTGCCTTCAACATTAACACCAATAGTTGTCTTGCCAGGAGAGATGTTTTTTGCTGCTGTTTTTACCTGTTTTTTTGAGGAAGCAGAATTGTCGCTGGCTTTATCGGTTTTATTTACATGATTTTTTTCAGCTTTCGACTTGGCTTTTGGCTTATCATCGAATATGTCAGACTGCCCTTTTGAAACGGAACCTTCAGCGTTATCATCAAACATGTCAGATGAAGAGGATATCGATGTAGTAGTGTCATCAAATATGTCAGAGGCATTGCTTGTTGTTAAGCCAAAGGCCGCTATGAAAAACATAAAACCGCAAAGAGAAAGATTTATTATCTTTTTTTTCATTAGAGCTCTGAACTTTCTATTTCGAGAATCATATCAAGTGCGTTACCATAATATTTGTCTTCTTTACTGCTCACATTCAGATACGCGTTAAGATGTATGGAAGCATTCTTTTTGTCTTCAAGGTTGTAATACACAAATCCTTTGAAGTAGGCAAGCGACTTTGGCAACGATACGGTTTCATTTTTCTTCAAATTATCCAAGAGAGAAAAATACAGAAAAGTGTCTTCATATTTCTTTTCTTCAATGAATTGGCCTAGCATCTTAAGGTATTTATCTTTTCTTATTTCAGGCGTAAGGTCTTTGTCATTATTTGCGATAATGGAAACATTAAGGTCAGTTATTTCATTCTTCAGAAATTCCAACTCTTTACTATCTTCAGTCAATGTCATGGATTTTTCAAAATACTGTTTTGCGGTTTCATAGTTATTTTTGTTTTTATATGATAGACCGAGCATCCGGTTTGAATAATATGTTTGTTCCCGTTTTAAATAGGTTATAGCAGTGTCATAATCCATCTTGCCAAAGTACAGATGCCCGATCATCTCATTTAAATATATTCGGTTCATGAACTTTTTGTCAACGGTTTTGATTTTAATGAGATATTTAAGAGCCTCATCCCTTATTCTGGGGTTACTATTACTGCACCACGATTTATAACGATTGTCGCCCACCAGGTAGCAGGCTTTTTCATTGCCTTTCATTGCAATTTCTTCAAGATTTTCCAATTCATTATCTTCGTCAGCCTTTAGCCACTTCTGACTCACTATATCCAATTCAGATATATGCTGCTTTGTTACCCTATAAGAAGTTTCTGCCTCAACATTACCTGTTTCGCGGTCATATTCACTGACTGAAAGACCTATAGATACATCACTTTTGGGTCTTGTTTTGTATGAAATTTCGATAAATTCCGGTAAATAAAGCATTGCAATACCTTCTTTTAGTGGAAGATATCTTAAAGAGTTATTTCCCACTCTGAGATGGACGCTTCCAGTGAACTTATTTGAAACTGATGTTTCAATCCGCCCGGTTTCCCTTATATTAACTTTATCTTTATCACTTTTTTGCCAAGGACCCACAGAACCAAAACAATCTTCTAACACTTCATCTGCATCAAAAAATAATAAATATATTGGTAACATAGGGAGAACAAATATGCACGACCCTAGATTCCCCTGTTTTACGCGACGATGCCAGTTTTGATATACATCTGCCTCCAATTCTTTTTGCTGAAGTATTTTCTCAGCTTCAATCATTAAATATTCTTTGTCATATTTTGATTGGTTGGCAGATAATTGAATTTTACTTATTGTCTTTTCACCTAAATAAGATTCGGCTCTAAGAAAAGTTCTTTTATTGTCAGCACATCCAGTTGCAAAAATAATAACCGGCACAATAAACAGAAATAGTACTCTACTAAGCATGTCAGGTGATTTAAACATATGGCAACCCTCATTTAAGTTATAATAATGTTGAAGAGCCTGTTGCACAATGTTTTCAAACCCAACCGTTTTGGGTCCGATGGCTGTTTGAGTGAGACGGCTCATTTTTCTCGTTCTCATGCAGCCTTTGTTATTTTTTCCACAACCATCCCATAGTCTAGGGAATAGGTGTGTTAAGCTGATTTGCGGTAGCAAAAATAGCTTTTTTT
>JAEIOG010000083.1 GCA_016342495.1 Phycisphaerae bacterium | reverse complement strand
CGTGGCGGTTGTGTCAGTAAGGTGGTCGGCTTTGGGGTTGCAAATGAGTTGATTTAGGGCTGAAAAATGGGGAATTTCGGGTGAATCAGGACGATTTTGCTCCATTTCTCCCTCCAGAGAGCTACTAGGTTGGCCTGATCTCGATTTCTAGGGGGCTAGGCTCGACGCTAATGGGATTGTTGGGAAATCCGACCAGTTGTGTAGGGGGTGGTTGGGAATGGTATTGGAAAAGAGTCTTAGTTTTGTGAACAACTTATGGACAACTTTTTGTGGTTTATGACTTTTGTTTGGTTTATTCTCTTTTTTATTATGACTTATATTTGCTTTAGGGATGTTTTTGGTGTATGTTGTGTATAGATACTGAACAACTGATCTAAAATGTCTAATAAATGTCTAAGGTGTTTTCTATGCCCTTAAGAGAAATTGTAAATAAAAGTAAGTCTGATGGCAAGTCGGGTCCTAAATGGCATGCCCTGAAGAAATTTTTTGAATCTGAATTCAAATCGGGTAAATATAAGCCTGGGGATGCTTTGCCTTCGGAAAATCAGCTCGCCAGAAGTGTCGGTATCGCTCGAAATACAGTCAGGCAGGCCCTGTCTGAGCTTGAAAAAGAGGGTGTGATCTATAAGGTCCAGGGTTCGGGTACCTTCTTTTCAGAAAATGCACAAGCAAAACAAGATGTTCAAGTTGGGCAGCAAGATCAAGCTGGTTTGGATGTTTTTGGTCTTATTATTCCTGAAATACGTTGTAGCTTGTATCCATCTTTAGCTAAAGGCTTTGATCGCCGCAGTAGCGTTGATTATCACCAGACCATGATTTGTAATACTGACTATAGTATTGCCAAGCAGGGTGATATTATATTGCAGGCTGTCGATAAAAAGATGGCTGGGGTAGCGATGGTTCCTTCGCCTAATCCAATGACTCCCGTCCACCATATTCGTCAATTGCATAATAATAATATTCCGATTGTATTTTGCCATCGGCGTGTGCCTGGAGTTTCTGCTCCGTTTGTGGGTTGGGATTGGCAGCGAGTTGGTTGTTTAGCGGGCAAGGCTTTTGTTGAGCATGGCCATAGCAATATTATGTATATGGGTGTTTATCGTTATGAGATAACCGAAGCTCATGTAGCGGGTTTGCGCGAAGCATTGTCTGAACATGGTCTTGAATTGCCAGATTCGCATGTGATTTATGGTCCGACTCGTGATGTTGAAAATCGCGAAGAGATAATGGATAAAACAATCACTGATATCTTGCGGTCGAAAAATCGCCCTACAGCTATTTTCTGCAATGATGACAGTGAAGCAGAAAGGGTGTTTTGGTTGGCATATAAAGAAGGTGTATTCGTTCCTGATGAGCTTTCTATTATGGGTTTTGGTAATTCCCAGAGAAGCACTACATTCCGTAAGCAATTAGCTTCGGTTGTTGTGGATGAATATGCTTTGGGCAAAAAAGCAGCGGATATTTTAGTGCAAATGTGTAATGGCGAAATGGCTATAGATTGCGAATATAATCATTTGATGGATTTGGAAGTGATGGAAAACTATACTTTGGCAAATGTGGCCAAATAGTTATAGAATTTTGAGAAGAATGTAAATTAAGAAGTAACTAGTTAGGAGTCGTGTGGTGAAAAAGACAAAAGGTTTTACTTTAATTGAATTATTGGTTGTTATTTCAATTATTGCGTTGTTGGTTTCGATTTTGATGCCTGCATTGAGTAAAGCGAGACAGAATGCAAAGTTTCTTATTTGCAAAACTCGTCAGCGTTCAATTGTGCAAGCGGTCAATTTGTTTCAGGCTGAGAATGATGGCGATTTGCCGCCTAGTACGCAGGGAAGAACTAATGGCTGGCAGACTATACCGATGCGATTGAAGTATTATTATGGTATGGATGGAGCTAATGGCGGTTCGGTAATAGATGTTTTGGGTACTTATATGAAAAATGTAGATGTTTTCGATTGTCCATTAGCAAAACATAATCCTGATTGGCAAAAGAAATATTTTCATTCGATGAAAAACGACAGTGTCCAGTTTATGAATTGTTCATATTATTTGTTGTGGAACTGGACTAAATGTGAAGATGCAGGGCCAAATGGTCGCAAAGGTTTTAAACCTACAAAATCTGGTAAAGATGGGCTTATGGTCTGTGACTTTTTGATTTATAATGAAAGCGTCAATAATGGTGCGCATAATGGAACGTTTTGGATTTCACCTCATCCATGGAAGAATGCATCGCTTAAAACTTTTATGGATGCAAGCGGGACGCTGGATGATGGTTTTAAGTTTTGGATGGCAGATGATCCAAGTGGTCAAGATAAACCCCAAATGCAAATGGCAGCGGGTTATATTGATGGCAGGGTTGATACGGTGCATTCAGATGATTATGAATATGTCAGTACAGGTGGTTATTTGTTACCTAAGGTGCTTAAATAATAGGAGGAATATGGTTAGGAAATGTGTTTGGAGTTGATTTTGAATGAGTGTTCTTTGGAATAAAATCTATTTTAAAAGGAGATTGTTATGAAATTGTGGATGTTTTTATGTATTGCTGCCTTGGCGGTGGCTGGGCCAGTATCAGCTGGTGTGGTCTTTGATGTTAATTTTGGGAATTTGGCATATGATGCCGACGGGGTTCAGGCTGACGCTCAGTTCATCCCGGATTATAGCGGCAGTGGTCATCATGGCTTCTGGGGAGCTGGGTCAGGCGGTGCGATAGTAGAAGGGCCTAATGGTTCAACTGCTTTGGATAGTGCAGAAGCGAATTGTTATGCTTATTTGCGTGATGATCGTACTTATAATAATCATGGTGAGCCTTATCTTGAATCACCAGTTACGACACCCACTCCTTATTTTGTTCTAGAAGCTGACAAAAATTATACTTTTGAGGCAGTTTTGAAATGGGATGCATCCAGTTTAGATAGCCGTCATGGTATTTTTGGGCAAATTGGTTCAAGTGAACTTTGGCTTCGTGAAAACAATGGTGCTTTTCAATATCGTGTTGATGATGGCCCGGTTGGTGTTGGCGTGAGTGCAACAATTGATATTAGTGATTTAGAAACTGATGGTCAATGGCATCATATAGCTTTTATTGTAGATCGAACATCTAGTGAAATTCGTTTTTATGTTGATCATGAATTGGTTTATACCAATGACAGTGAGACAATCGGCACACTTGGTGCAGTTGGTAATGGCACAAGCGATTGGCGTTTAGGTGCTTATAATACAACATCAAGCAATCGTTTTGATGGTGGGCAAGCTCGCTATCGTCTATGTGATGAAGTTCTTGCTCCAGCTGAATTTATCAGTCTTAATGGCGTATCAACTTTGCTTCCAACTGATGGTCAGCAAGGATTCGGAATTGATGAAGATATTACCTGGACAGCAGGTACTCCAGCAGAAGGCGCTGTAACAAGTCATTATGTGTTTTTTGGCAAAGACCCAAGAGCATTAACACAAGTCGCCACTACATCGGTTGCAAGTTACGACCCTGGTACATTGGATAAAGATGCACGGTATTATTGGCGTGTCGATGAAGCTATCGATGGCAGTGCAATTGATGATCCAAATACAATCGTTGGCGAAATTTTCAGCTTTGAAACTGAGCTTTCATTACCAATCGTTACTAATAATCCTGATGATATTATGGTTCATGCTGGCGAAGATGCAGTATTTACTGTTGAAGCAACAAATCCTTTAGAAGGCGATTTGAACTATGAATGGATTTATGATCCTAATACAAATGTTGAAGGTGATGAAGTAGCCGTAAGTGGCGAAGGCTATGCTAATGCAGATACCGCAGAACTAACTGTGTTGGCAGCTGACCTGGATGATGAAGGTGCTTATTCCTGTATCGTGACCAATTCAAATGGTTTGCCCGTACCTTCAAATACAGCTTCGCTTATGATCAAAGTATTGCTTGGACATTGGCCTATGGATACTAATCTGACAGATACTGTTGCTGGCAATGACGGCACATATACAGGCGTTGGCAGCCCATTGTTCCCAGCTGGTAAAATTGGCACCGGTTCTGTCGATTTCCCAACTGATGCTGATACCAGCGAAGATTATCACGCTAATGATTATGCTATTATGCTTCCTGTTGATGCAATGAATACCAATAGCTTCTCAATTAGCTTCTGGACCAATGCAACAGCGACATCGACTCAGAGCTGGGAAACAATCATGGGTGTTGGCACCGAAACTGGTTATGAAACACTGGGCTTGAAAATTCAGGATCAGATGAATTGGGAAGTTCGAGTTAGTAACAGATCTGGCAATTATCCAATGTTGGCAAGCGAAGATATATGGTCGTATAATGTGGTCAGCTGTGATGGTCTGACAGGACAGTGGGTATGGTATGTCGATGGCGACGCTACCGGTAATGCAACAGGCGTTAATTTTACTGGTTTTGATAGTGATATCATGCTTGGCAATATCATCGATGGTTCCCAGCCTTTCACAGGTCAGCTAGATGATATTAAACTTTATAATTATGCTCGGACAGCAACAGAAGTCGCTCAAGCGTATTATGATGTCACAGGTGATGCTACTTGTATCATATACTCACCAATGGATTTCAATGAAGATTGTGTTGTTGACATCATTGACTTGTCTACATTCCTAAGCCAATGGCTTGACTGTAATACTTACCCAACTTGTCTGGATTCAGCAGAATAACTATAATGCCTGAAAAAGGCTAAAGGAGAAATAATATGAAATCGAAAATTTTATTTTTAATAATTTGTTTAACAGTTGTTAGCTTTGCTAGCGGTGGGACTATAGTTCACTATAATTTTCAGGAAAAAGCTTCGGGCTATAGTGCTGAAGTCGGCGATGTGATAGACAATGAAGCCGCAGGACTTAATGCTACAGTCGCTGGCGGTGCATTGGATTATGTTAATGGTCCAGAAGGCATGACTGCTTTGAACTTTGAAGCAGATGGCGGTGGCGAAAAAGACCGTATTGATATCCCCGCTAGCAGCGACTTTGTTTTTACCGCTGGTGCTGATGGTTTTACTATCGAAGCTATTATTAATATTGGCACAAACGCTGATACAATGGGCATTGTTGCTCAGGATAATGGCAGTGCATCTATTACTGAATGGTGGTGGCGTGTGCAAAGTGGTCAAATCCGCTGGTATATCAAAGGCGATAATAAGTCTTCTAATTTTGTAAGTGCTGCCAAGATCAACGATGGCAATTGGCATCATGTCGCAGCTACTTATGATCCCGTCCAGGAAATGATTTTTCAGTATATCGATGGCGAAGTAGCTGGTCAGGCTGATGCATCAAATGTGACAGGATTTATTGGCAGTGATCTATCTGAAATTGCAATTGGCGAATTTAGAACTTCTACTGGTCGTGATCTCAAAGGACAAATTGCAACAGTTCGTATTTCTGATGTTGCTTTGACCCCAGAAGATTTTATTGACATGACCCCTACTGGTGCAAGCAATTATGCTCCCGCAGATGGAATTGTGGATGTTGATACCGATGCTCCATTGGCACTTAGCTGGGATGCTGGCCAGGATCCAAATAATCCAGGTATGGTCAATCCAAATATTATCAGCCATCTTGTTTATGCAGGGACTGATCCACAAGCTTTAGAACTTAAAGCAACAGTTGCGTCAACTAATTATGGCTTGACAGGTTTGGATAAGGATACAGAGTATTTCTGGCGTATAGATGAAAATCTAGCAAGTGGTGGTGTTATCTTTGGTCAAATATACAGTTTTGAAACTGAGCTTACTTTGCCACAGATTGATGTGCAGCCTACCGATGCTAAGGCCTGGCCTGGTGAAGATGCAACATTTACTGTTGCTGCAACAGATCCTTTGGGCGGGACTCTTAGTTATCAATGGTTCTGTGATCCTAATGTGAATGATGCAGTGCCTGCTGAGGCATTGACCGATGACGAAAAATATCAAGGTGCTACAGCTGCGACATTGACAGTTTTGGATGTTGATGAAGCTGACCTTGATAAAGTTTTCTTCTGTACCATTGGCAATCCCGCGACAATAGACACTGATACAGTATCACTTAGCTTTAAGAGTATTTTTGCACATTGGCGTTTGAATGAAACCGAAGGTGCTATAGCATCAGATTCTTCTGGCAATGGCTATGATGGAACTCTAAATGGTAATCAGCTCTGGGTTCCGGCTCAAATTGAAAATGGTTTGAGACTTTCTGGTTCAGGCGATGGCGTTTTGCTCGTTGAACATGCACCAGATTTTACTACGCTTTCAACTGGCACAATTTCACTTTGGGCTAATGTTCATGCTGCCAGTGGAGCAGCTTGCCTGCTCACCATTTCAGATGATACACAAGGTTCGCGTGAATTACGTTTCTTCTTTGAATCTGGTGATTTAAGATTTGGTACTCGCGGTGCATTAACAAATGCAACAGTATCAGCAGGCAGTGGTTATATGGATGATCAATGGCATTTGTTCACTGTTACTCATTCAGCTGATGGTATGACATCAATGTATGTTGATGGGCTATTGGTTGTGACAGAAACTTCTCCATGGTTTGATGGATTTGCTGACGGTTCAATTAATCATATGGCTATTGGTTGTAATAAAGATACAGGCGGATTGCAATGGTTCCTTAATGGCATCGTTGATGACATCAGAGTTTATGATTATCCGCTAAGTGCTACTGAAGTTGCTGATCTTTATGTTTCAGTTGAAGATCCAATTTGCGTAAGACAGCCTCAATGTGATTTCAATGGCGATTGTGTTGTTAATCTGATTGATTTCAAAGATTTTGCTGCTCAATGGATGCAGTGTAACTGGGTGCCAGCTTCTGTATGCCCATAATTTATTAAGTAATCTGGCCCTCAACATTATGTTGGGGGCTATTTCTTTTTCATTCCTGATTTCCCGAGAAGAGAGAATTTCCAAAATGAATATCCGCAAATTATTTATAGCAGTTTTTGCACTTATACTTTTTATATCTGTTTCAGCCAATGCATCTGTAGTTGCTTTTTGGCCTTTGGATGATGCTTCGGGTCAAGTTGTCAGTGATGTATCGGGCAATGGCAATCATGGATTCCTGGGAACAAATAATATTGACAATACCAATGATCCCATTTGGGTTAATGACCCAGTGCGTGGAGCGGTGATGCAATTAGCAGGGGACGGAGATCCACAGTGGGTTAATCTCGATGCTAATATTGCTAATTTCAGTAGTTTGGAATCTGGGACGATTTCAGTTTGGATAAAAATGGATGGAGGCGAAGGAGTCGATACCATCTTTGCGATGTCTGATGCTTCGGATGGCTCAAGTGAATCACGCTTTGCTTATGAAGGCACTTTGTTTTATGATATTCGCGAAGCTAATGCATCACCTGTTGGCGAATCGGGAAATGTTACCGCTGGCAGTGATGTGATTGATAACAAATGGCATCATGTAGCTGTCACTGTCACCGCTGATTCGCTTTGTGTTATTTATGTAGATGGACAGATGAAAGAAACGGGCTCTGAACCTTTCTTTGCTGCGGTAAAGGATATTGACACAATGTCTATTGGTCGTAATGTTGATTCTGCAGGAACGCAATGGCATTTCAAAGGGCAGATGTCCCAGATTGCAATTTTCGATAATGCATTGGCGGCAGATCAAATTTTAGCAATTGCTAATGGGACAGATGTGATGGATGTCGTCAAATTAGCTCATACTCCAACGCCAGCAGATAATAGCAGTCATCGAGATGTTAATATGCAGCTAACCTGGCAGGGTGCTGATAATATCGAAACTCCACGTTATAATTTATATCATAGCAAAACAGAGCAAATGCCAGAAATACCAACAGTTGCAAATATTCCTATCCAAAGCTATACAGCAACTAACCTCGATGTCGCTACTACATATTATTGGCGTATTGATGTGATCGAAGGAGTAAATACTTATACAGGTCCCGTATGGTCTTTTAGCACAGCAGGCAAAGCTTCACAGCCTTCGCCAACCGATATGCAACGCGATGTTTATACTGAGACAAATTTAACCTGGCAGGGCGATGATTCGATTGCCAAGTATAAACTTTATATGGGTACAGCAGAAAATGAAATGCAATTTAAGTCGACCTTAACAGAAACCAGCTATCAGTGTCAGGATTTATTGGGGTCAGAAACTTATTATTGGCGTGTCGATACTTATGGTCATAACAATCAGCTTTTGGCTATAGGAGATACATGGTCGTTTTCAACTGCGATTATTGGTTCATTGCTTGAACAGGTAGACGTTTTTGTCAGTGGCACTGAAGGTTATAATACTTTTCGTATTCCTGTTATTATGCGAACCATGGAAGGTACAATATTAGCTTTTTGTGAAGGACGAAAAAATAGCTCAGCAGATCATGGTGATATTGATCTGGTGATGAAACGCTCCAATGATGGCGGCAAAACCTGGGCAGCTTTAGAAATGATTTATGAAGAGGGCGATACAGCGAATGTGACTATTGGTAATCCTTGCCCGGTTCAGGATAAAAGCAATGGTCGTATCTGGATGCCTTTTAATCGCGATAATGATGATGTGTTAATCATGTATTCCGATGATGATGGCCAGACATGGTCTAATCCAGTCGATATTACCGCTGATGTGAAAGATTCTGGTTGGGGTTGGTATGCTTGTGGTCCAGCTATTGGTATTCAACTGGAGAAAAGTCCTTATGCAGGCCGTCTGGTTATCCCTTGCGATCATCGTGGCAGTGATGGCTTTGGCTCACATACAATTTATTCTGATGACCATGGCGTTACCTGGAAACATTCTGAGGCTATTTATCCAGGCTGTAATGAATGTCAGGCGGTGGAATTAGCTGATGGTACAGTGATGATGAATATGCGTTCTTACACTCCTCGCGGTTATCGCGCAGTTGCTACCAGTGATGATGGTGGCCATAGCTGGTCAGAAATATATCATGATCAGCAATTACGCGAACCTACCTGTCAGGGCAGTATTATGCGTTATACCTTAGAATCCAAACAGGACCGAAATCGTATTCTATTTTGCAATCCAAATAGTGGCTCTCGTGTCAATATGACCGTAAAGCTTAGCTATGATGAAGGGCAAACCTGGCCTGTCGCCAAAACAGTATATATTCCATCATCTGCTTATAGCTGCCTGACAGATCTAGGTGATGAGCTGATAGGATGTCTGTACGAGCGTGATGGTTATCAAAAAATAACATTGGCAAGGTTGTCATTAGAATGGTTAACCGATGGTGCTGACACTATCGTTGTCTGTGACCCGCTTTTGCAGGCAGATTTTGATGGTGATTGTGTTGTTGATCTTGCTGATTTTATTGTATTTGCCAGCAGTTGGCTGCAATGTAATCTGGAACCATCGGAAGCTTGTGTGCAGTAATTACTTTACTCGAATATTGATGTGGAGATAATATGAAGCGTCGTGATTTTTTACGTGGTTCTTTTGGTGCATTAATAACAGCGGGTTTTGCAAGTCAATCATTGGCGACATTTAACAAAAGCAAAAAACCTAATGTTCTGTTTATCGCAGTTGATGATATGAATGACTGGACTGCTGACTTGAAGGGCTACAAAGCAAAAGCTCACACTCCTAATCAACAGCGATTAGCTGCCATGGGAACAAAATTCAATAATGCTCACACTGCCAACCCGATTTGCTGTCCCTCTCGGGCTGCGGTTATGACTGGTCTGAAACCCTCAACTTCAGGGGTTTATAATAATGGCCAATGGTTCTACCCAGCTATGCCTGAGCATAGGACTATACCATTATATTTTCGTTATCATGGTTATGGTACTTTTGGCGCTGGCAAAATTTTTCATCATACCGCAGGCAATAATCCGCCTTTGCAATGGGACAAGTTTCATAGACTTGTTTTTAATGATGATCCCTGGTTCCGTGGCGTTAAGCTTAATTATCCATGGTCAAATGTAACTGGTTATCCTGAAGGTTATCCTTTTTGTGGCATCAAGAATATTCCCCATGAGTGTGATTGGGGCGTGCTCGACAAAGAAGAAACGGATTATGATGATGCTCGTTCAGTGAATTTTGCTTGTGATATTTTAAAGCAAAAACATGACAAGCCTTTTTTCTTAGCTTGTGGCACTTTCAGACCTCACCTCCCTTGGTATGTGCCCCAAAAATATGTCGACATGTATCCGCTCGAAGATATTCAATTGCCCATAGTTCCTGATGATGATATGGATGATATCCCACCTCAAGGGCAAAAGCTTTCTAAGACCAGACGAGCAGATTTTGAAAGAATAAAAAAAGCAGGTAAATGGCAAGAAGCAATTCAGCATTATTTAGCCAGTATCACATTCGCTGATGCTCAGGTGGGTCGATTATTAGATACATTACAAGCCAGTGATTATGCGGACAATACCGTTGTAGTTTTCTGGAGTGATCATGGTTGGCATCTGGGTGAAAAGAACCATTGGCATAAAATGACGCTATGGGAAGAAGCTACTCGAGTGCCTTTTTATATTTGTGCTCCGGGTATTGCTAATGGTCAGTTTGATGGTCCTGTAAGCTTGCTGGATATTTATCCGACATTAATTGATCTTTGTGGCCTAAAAGATAAAAGCGATCTTGACGGTGAGTCTTTAGTGCCTTTTATGAAAAATAATAAAGCTAAAAAGAAAACTCCTGCGGTTATTCAATATCAGCCAGGCCAATGTGCTATCCGTAGCCAGCGATGGCGTTATATTTGCTATAGCGATAAAACCGAAGAGCTTTACGACCATAATAATGATTCTAATGAATGGCATAATCTTGCCAATGATAAAAAGTATGCTAAAGTCAAAGAGGAATTAAAACGATGGCTCCCTAAAGAATGGGCCAAAGGTGTGCCAAGTAAGGGTGCTTATAAGTTTGATCATGTTTCATATTCATGGACAGATAAGAAAACTGGGAAGGTTATTTCGGGATTGAAATGAAGACAAAATTATTGATATTTATAGTGCTTCTTGTGACTAACACCAATATTTTCGTTAGTGCCAATTCTCTTATGCTTCCAGGCGATATAAATGATGACAATGAGGTAGATTTGTTTGATTTGGAATTGTTGGCAGAGAATTGGTTGACACAAAACAGTTCCGTAAATCTTGTTGGGACTAATTTAGTTGATTTAAGAGATTTTCAGATATTAACTGATAATTGGCAACGTCAGGCTCCAAAACTTATTATTAATGAATTTCTGGCATCCAATTCTAGTGTTTATGCAGACGAAGATGGCGACTATGAAGATTGGATCGAAATTAAAAATCAGTCTTCGGAAGCGATTAATCTTGATGGTTATTATTTGACTGACAAGCAGGATAATTTAACCAAATGGCCTTTGCCGGCGATAGATATTTCTCCTGGTGAGTTATTAGTTGTGTTCGCTTCGGAAAAAGATCGGCGTATCGCAGGGCAGGAACTACACGCTAATTTTAAGTTAAAAGCTTCAGGTGAATTTTTAGCATTAGTAAATCCCGATGGTAAGGTGGAACATGCTTTTATGCCAGAATATCCAGGTCAACAGGAAAATATTTCTTTTGGCTTATATCAAAATCAGCAGTTTTATTTTACTGTCCCTACCCCCAACTCAGATAATAATACAGGCTTTAGAGCATTTGTTGATAATCCAGAATTTAGCATTGACCGGGGATTTTTTGAAGAGGCAATTGTTTTAGAAATTAACTGTAATACGCCATATGCTTTTATTAAATATACCACCGATGGCAGCAAACCAACCGAAGGCAATGGCTTGTATTATAATCAGCCAATCACAATTGATTCTACCACTGTGTTAAGGGCAGCAGCCTTTCGCGCTCAATATGTATCAAGCGAAATAATCACCAGCACTTATATATATCCAGAAGATATTATTAATCAATCAGCGGTTCAAGCTGGCTACCCCAGTCAGTGGCAAACTCGAATCCACGAAGGCAGTCAAACAATCGACACATTTCAAGCTGACTTTGAAATGGATCCCGCTATTGTAAACAGTCTAACATATGGCCCGCTATTGATCGATGCATTAAAATCGCTCCCCACCATTTCACTTGTTACCGATGTCAACAACTTATTTGATCTTGAAACCGGGATTTATATTCATGCTGTTGAACCAGCAGGAAATATCTATGGCGATGTGCCAGCCGATTGGGAACGCCCAACTTCGGTAGAACTTATTTTTCCTGATGGCCAAGTGGGTTTTCAAGTTGATGCTGGTTTGCGTATGCAAGGTTCTGCGTCAAGACGTCCCATGAACCCCAAGCATTCTTTCAGACTTCTTTTTAAAGATGAATATGGTCCTGGCAGATTGAAATTCCCATTGTTTGGTGATAATGCTGCCAGAAGTTTTAATACTTTAGCCTTACGTGGTGGATTCAATGATGCTTTTACGATCTGGGCATCTTCCCAAAGCAGCAAGGCAACATTTCTTTCCGATCAATTCGCTCGTGATAGTCAGCTTGCGATGGGTAATCCCGCGGCGCGTGGCACATTTGTTCATCTTTATATCAATGGCTTATATTGGGGCCTGTATAATCCTTCCGAAAGACTAGATAGCGATTTCCAGTCGGACTATCTTGGTGGAGAACCCGAAGATTATGATGTCATAAAGCATAAAGTCCAGGTCATCGATGGCAACAAAGATGCATGGAATCAAGCCATTTCTTTAGCAGGTCAAGGGCTCTCTACTTCTCAGGCTTACCAGGATATTCAACAGTATATCGATGTTCAAAGTAATGCTGATTATATGCTTTTGAATTTCTTTCTGGGAACAACCGATTGGCCAGGCAATAATTGGTATATGGCTCGCAATACCGCTGCTGAAACTGGCTTTAAATGTTTTATCTGGGATGCTGAACAATCTTTAAAGAGCGTAACTTCGGATCGTACTGGGGTTAATAATTCTAATTCACCAGCTTTTTTCTATGATAAATTGCGGGCAAATGAAGAATATCGGGTTCTGTTTGGCGATCGGGCCCATAAGTTCCTGTTTAACAATGGTGCTTTAACTAAAGATAAATGTCAGGAACGTTATAGCCAAAGAATCAATGAAATTTCCGCTGCTATTATCGCTGAATCTGCACGTTGGGGCGATGCTCATGTCAACCCAGCTTATAATCTAAATGACAATTGGTTGCCTCGGATTAATTTTGTTATGAATGATTTATTTCCTGATCGTGGTGATATTTTACTCGGTCAGCTAAAAAATAAAGGCCTTTACCCCGAGATCGATGCTCCAATATTTTTGATTAATGAAGTCTATCAGCATGGCGGTTATGCCAATGCAGGTGATAAACTCTCCATGAATTATAATCAAAGTCAAAGCTATGTTGATATCGAGCTGATTAGCATTAATGCTCCAGTTCTTACTCATGTGCCTTTGGATGATTCGCTTTCTTTGAATTGGACATTGCCAGATTTTATTCCTAATAATACCTGGACCGATGGCGGCACTACCGCGGTAGGCTATGACACCAAAGGCGGCTATGATGCTTTGATTAATACTGATGTTGAAGATCAAATGTATGAGAAAAGCTCTTCGGTATATTGTCTCATAGAGTTTGATTATGATACCAGTGTCAGTCTGGAAGAATTAAAACTCCATATTAAATATGATGATGCTTTTATCGCTTATCTCAATGGCACAGAAGTTTGTCGTTCAAATAATATAACCAGCGACATACCTCCTCTGGCAGCTTCGAGCAGTCATGAAGTTGGCACGGACTTTGAAATTTTTGATATCACAAACTTTAAACATCTCTTGAACCGATCTGGAAATGTCCTTGCTTTGCATGGCATAAATATCAGGTCTACTAGCTCAGACCTGCTTTTGCTTCCCAAACTCATTGGTTCAGCTTTTCTTGACGATGGCAATGGTGCATCAGTTTATTATACTAATAATTCCAGTGATCCGCGTTTGCAAGGTGGTCAGGTCGCTCCTGATGCTCAAAAGTACACATCTCATATACAATTAAACAACAGCTCCCATATCAAAGCCCGGACATATGATAATGGCAATTGGAGCGCTCTATGTGAAACAACTTATGCATTAGGTAATATTATCGATAGCCTGCGTATTACCGAAATTATGTATCATCCCGCTGAACCCAATACCGAATTTGTCGAATTTTGCAATATCGCAGTAGAGCCAATCAATCTTAATTTAGTCAAATTCACTAATGGCATTGATTTTGCTTTTGAAGATACCATACTCCTGCCTGGCCAATATGCCATTATTGTCCAGGATAGAACCGCTTTTGAAAATAAGTATGGCTCAAACCTTAATGTGATTGGCCAATACCAGGGCCGCCTTGATAATGATAGCGATCACATCAAACTTATTGATGCTATAGGTCTGACAATCACAGAATTTACTTATGAAGATGAATGGTATGATATTACCGATGGCCCTGGTTATTCTTTAACCTTAGTTGATCCGATCAATGCCGACCCAACTGCTCTTTCTAATATTTCCAGTTGGCAACCAAGTACAACAGAAGGCGGCAGCCCTGGTAATTGATGCTGATATATGAAGTGTATTAAAAATAAATTTAAAATCAAACTTTTCTACAAATGAAAGTGACTGCATTATGAATACTCAACAAAAAAGTGTCGGTGGCGTAGTTGTTCCTGTGATTACACCAATTGATAAGAACGAAAATGTCGATGAAAAGGCCTATCGAGCTATTATCCGACATTGCCTCAATGCTGGGGTTGATGGTGTTTTCGCTGGCGGTTCTGCTGGCATGGGCCCTTTGCTTTGTGAAGACCAGTGGATACGTGCAATGGAAATTGCTCACGATGAAGTGCCCAAGGAAAAGATACTGCTTGGCGGAGCTATCGCCACTTCAACAAAGAGAGCTATCAAGCAGATCAAAATTCTCGAAACTATTGGCTTCGATCATGTTGCCGTTACGCCAACTTTTTATATAACCATATCGACCGTCGATGAGATGATGTCACATTTTGGCAAATGTCGTGATGCTACCGATATGGAAATGATAGTCTATAATATTCCGGGCTGTACAAATTCGAGTATCCCTCTTGAGGCGATGGAAAAGATGGCTGCAAATGGTTGGATGAAAGCGATTAAAGAAAGCAGTGGCGACAAAAAATATTTTAGCGATCTAATGAAAATTGCTTCTGAGTATAGTCTTAACGTAATGCAGGGAAATGAACCAGATATTGAATGGGGGCTTAATCTAGGCGCAGCAGGCATTGTCCCGGTATGTGCTAATTATGAACCTGCAACTTTTGTAGCTGCGGTTCGGGCAGCAGCAAATGGCGAAAAACAAAAACTTATTGAAATTCAAAAGCGAGCTAATTCCATTCGAGATGCTTTGCTCATGGGCGATAAAAACTGGATCGCTGGGATCATGTATGGCTTGAAAAGCATCGGCATTGGCTCTGGAATTGCAGTTGTTCCTTTGCAGGAATTGAAACCCGAAGACAAAAAACTCATTGATTCCATTAAGCCTCAAAGTCACGGTAGTGTCAGCCAAATTGTGAGCTTATCACCAGATGGACATTCAGCTGCAAAGAAGAAATCAGTAAACAAATAAAATAATATTCAAAGGATTGATATAATGAAAAGCAATAAGTTAATAACCCTGGTTTTAATTTTATGTGTCTTACTGTCAACAAGGATGGCTTGTGCAGCCTCTAAGGCATTGACTGATAAACCAAAACCAGCTATCTATGCCCATCTCGATAAAATTTTAGTAGATGCCGGAAAACCCAAAGCTGTAACTCAAGCAGGAACAAAGTGGGTCACGGAAAAGAGTTCCTTAAAAGGTGTCGGGCAGGGCAATTATCTTTATGCAAAGCAGGCTATCTCAACTGGTGACTTTAAAATCTGTGCTCAACTTAGTATTGATAAATTAAATCACACCGCTGCCAGTTTTGTATTAGGTAATAATCACTTTGGCTTTGATGGCGGTGACAATCGAATTTTCGTTGAAGGTCCCGAATTCGGTGGCCTTTCATTTATCGCTCCTTCAAGTGATTTTTTTACAGAAGACAAACAATTTGTATTTGAAGTCAATCGAAAAGGCAAGACTACAACTTTTAGCATAAATGGTAAGTTAGCCTGGCAAACAAATTCAATCTTAAAAGGGCAGTGGGAATTTGGCTTCCGTCCCTGGCGTTCAACCATGCGAATAAAAGAGCTGTCAGTAACTGGTAATCTGGTGGAGATCAAAAATGATGTGCCAATTCCTATTGTCGATATTTCCGATCAAGCCCAAAGGCATGTTATTGTCGCTAAAGGTACCGAGAAAATTTATCAAGGACATCCGACCACACTACTTATGCCTGACAAAAAAACCATGTTTGCTGTCTGGAGCACCGGACATGGCGGCCCCGCTGGTGCGATGGCTCGCAGTAATGACGCTGGCCTTACATGGCAAAGAATTGATGATGAGTTGCCCCAAAATTTTCGTAAGCATCGCAATTGTCCCAGTATTTACCGAATGGTTGATCCCCAAGGCACAGAACGCATATGGGTATTTTCTGCCTGGCCTCTTATGCCTCGCATTGTCAGTGAAGATGGTGGCAAGACCTGGACCGAAGCCAAGCCGCTCGGACTTTCTTGTGTGATGACTTTCAGCAGTGTCGTCAGATTAAAAGATGGCAAATATCTGGGTATGTATCACAAGGGACCAGATGGCAGGGATCGATCCCCGCTGGAAGTCCTTCAGGTTGTCAGCGATGATGGTGGTGTTACATGGTCCAAACCTGTGGTTGTTGCTAAAGTTGATGGCAAAGACCCTTGCGAACCTTTTGTTTTTCGTTCTCCCGATGGCAATGAACTTTGCTGCCTTATACGTGAAAATAAACATAAGGGTAGAAGCCTGATGATGTTCAGTCAGGATGAAGGAAAAACCTGGTCCAAACCTGTCGATACTCCCTGGGGTCTCACTGGCGATAGACATTATGGCCTGCAAACTCAAGATGGCAGATGGGTTATTGCTTTTCGTGATGTGGCCAAAGGCAGTCCTACTCACGGGCATTTTGTAGCATGGGTCGGTACCTATGAAGATATCAAAAATGGGCGTGACGGTCAGTACAGAATAAAATTGCTGCATAGCAATGCTGGCAGAGATTGTGGCTATCCAGGTATGGAAATATTGCCAGATGGCACAATCATCGCTACGACTTATATTAAATATAAACCTGGCAAAGAAAAGCATTCAGTTGTAAGTGTCAGATTTAAATTGGAAGAAACCGATGAATTAGCTAGAAATCTTCCAAAGAAAACTGTGCTATATGAACGTGGCAAAGATGGTTATAAAAACTATCGAATTCCAGCCATAGTTGTCAGCAAAAAAGGTACATTGCTTGCTTTCGCTGAAGGACGCGAAGCTGGTGACACAGGCGATATCGATATCCTCTTACGCAGATCTGAAGATAATGGTAAAACATGGGCTGAAAAACAGGTTGTTTGGTCCGATGCCAAAAACACATGTGGCAATCCTTGTCCCGTCGTCGATCAGAGTACAGGGCGAATATGGCTTTTTACAACCTGGAATCTTGGAACCGATCATGAAAGCGATATTATCGCATGGAAAAGCCAAGACGTCCGCAGGCCTTATGTTTGTTATTCTGATGATGATGGAAAAACATGGTCATCACCTGTCGACATTTCCAAAACCGCTCGCAGAGATAATTGGCGATGGTATGCAACTGGCCCAGGTAATGGCATTCAAATTAGCAAAGGTCCTTATAAAGGGAGAGTTGTAATCCCCGCCAACCATAGCTATAATGAATCTAACCCCGAAGTCTACCGCAGATCAGGAAAGTATGGCTATGGATCACATGTCATTTATAGTGACGACCATGGCCAAAGCTGGGAAATTAGCGAATCAATAACTCCAGGATGTAATGAAAGCACTGTTGCTGAATTATCCGATGGTAGCCTGGTGATGAATATGCGAAGTTATAATGGCCAAAAATGCCGTGCGATTTCACTCAGCAATGATGGCGGCGCAACATGGTCGCCTATAAAGCATGACCAGGCTCTCATTGAACCAATTTGTCAGGCCAGTCTTATTAGTTACGCTAAAGACAATGATCATATTTTGCTATTTTCAAATCCAGCTAATAAATCAGGGCGTAGCAAAATGACAGTTCGCATTAGCGATGATGATGGTAAAACTTGGCCAATTGCAAGACAGCTCTATCCCGGCCTAGCGGCTTATTCATGTCTTGCCGTTCTGGATAATGGAGATATCGCATGCTTCTACGAATGTGGCTCAGGAAGGTCTGATGAAAAAATGGTCTTCGAGGTATTTTCCATGGAATGGTTGTCTAGCGACAGATAAAGATATTAAAGTGCTAACATGCAGTAAATTTTGTAATGTTATCGATATTATTAGGAGAAAATCATGTTTTTAAATCGTTTAAATTTGAAATATAAGCTCATTTTTTTTCTGTTGCCTGTTTCATGTTTATTTGCGACAGAACCATTGCAGGAACAAATCCTGTTTGCACGTGGTCAGGATGGATACAATACGTTTCGCATTCCAGCTCTTTATGAAACATCAAGCGGGGTTTTGCTCGCCTTCGCTGAAGGGCGGGTTAATAGTTCAAGTGATACCGGTAATATCGATATAGTTCTAAAAAGAAGTCTCAACGGTGGGCAAACATGGCTGCCCATACAGATCGTTTGGGGCGATGGTAATAATACCTGTGGCAATCCTACGGTCCTGCAAGATCCCGCCAATGACCGAATCTGGTTATTTTGTACACATAATTTGGGGCAGGATTCCCAGACTGAAATTAGCAATGGCACCAGTGATGGCGTGCGAACTATCTGGTCCTGTTATAGCGATGACGAAGGAGCATCCTGGTCAATGCCAATTAATCACTATCCGAAAATTGGTCCATTTAATCCCCCCAATGGCTGGGATGCAACCGGGCCAGGACGAGGCATCGTCTTAAAGCATGGTCCCAATTCGGGCCGATTAGTGATCCCTGCCATTCAAAGAAATATTTATAGCGACGACCATGGGGTAACCTGGCATGAAAGCACATTCCTTCCATCCGGTACCAGCGAATCGCAAATCGTCGAGCTTACAAATGGCACACTGGTCCGTAATGACCGAAATGTATCTCATAAATCAACTAACAGGAGATTGTTTTGTTGTAGTTATGATCAGGGTGCCAGCTGGGGGCCAATCATTATTGCTGATGAATTAATAACGCCTATTTGTCAGGCTAGCACGATAGCATTGTCATCTCATGAAGGAGTTGGAGGACAATTTTATGTTTTTTCCAATCCCTCTGCATTGACCCGAATAAAAATGACCGTGCAATATAGCTATGATAATTGTGTGACATGGCCAATTGATAAGCTGATTCACACTGGCCCTTCAGGCTATTCCTGTTTAACTGGTATCGGCAAGGATCATGTTGGCCTTCTTTACGAAGGTGGCACATCTAAGTATTATGACACCATTCGCTTTGCAAAGTTTACTCGTGAGTGGATTAAGCGAAGCACAGTGTTTCGCTGGGATTTTGATGAATTCAGCGAGCCCCAAACTCTAACAGCTGGCAGTAGTGTCAAGGATAGTTTGGGATACGGCTATGATGGCCAGCTTTTAGCTCCCCTCCCAGTGATTTCAACAATGATAAAATCAGAACCAAAGATGGCTGTTAGCTTTGATGGCACCGATGGCCAAGGAATCGTGCTCGGTGATAGTCAATCCAAAAATATGCTGGACCTGGCTCCAGATGAGCCAATGGCCATAACAGTGACTTTCCGCACACAAAATCATAATGATGGTGGCTCGTCAAATTCAGGTGCTCTAATTTCAAAAGATGTTGGTCCTAATACCCCTTCCTGGTGGATGCGAGTTCAGGATGGCTTGGTACGTTTCTTTTTGGAAGATGGAACTAATGCCATTTCATTGTGGAGTACATCCGCTGTTGCTGATAATCAATGGCATCAGGTGCGTATCGTACGCGATCCCTCTCAAGGGCAGGCCCAACTTTATCTGGACGGTTCATTGCAAGATACAAAGGCTGATAATATCTCTGGTAGCGTGGCGAATTCAAATGATGTTGTTGTCGGCAAATTTAATGGAGCTTCACGTAATTTTAATGGTGACATCGCTTCTGTTCAAATATTTAAATCCCCAGCCTACATCGATGAGTGTGGCGACCGTGGATATAATCAGATGGATTTCAATAAGGACTGTCACGTGAATATTATAGACTTCGCTTTTTTTGCTGAGCAATGGCTCACATCGACAAATCCTGAAATGCAATGATTACTAGCCATGGACTGATTAACTCAGCGATGAAAATGTTGTTTTAATTTGGCAAACAATAAAATGAAAAATACATGGCATCTGTTTAGGCATATCCAAAGGTGGTAAAAGGAATGGGTTGCAATGTTAGCCAGTTTTTGGTCTTATTAAATAGCTTGGATAGGGCGTGGCGGTATGTCGTGGTTTTCCATGTTTTTCCGCATTTTTCCTAGTTGAGGATTTGCTGTAAAGTCATAAGTGTAATGATATTAAGGGTTTATGGAGTTTTTGTCAAAGCGGTTCATAGCCCGCAGGTCAGTGGTTCGAGTCCACTCGTAGCCAATGTATTCTAAGCTGTTATAGGTTAAAGACTTATGACAGCTTTTTTCGTTTAAAATTGGTTAAGAAATGCCTAAAAACACCCTATTTTTACCCTCCGGCGTCCAGCTGGCGTCCCGAGTATTCTTGTTTTGAGTGTGTTTTAAGTTGATTTTGAGTTGTATTCCTTAGAGGGTTACACTTATCATAATACTTTAATTCTTATTAAATCTCTGGTAACACCATAAGTTGGCTAGTATAATTGGTTGTAGGTAAATTATATTTAACTTGAACATGATGAATGGATTTGGGTATCGTCCACAAAGACGTTTTTAAAATGATTATTAAGCCAGTATTTACCACATCCATACCAGTAACTTCTGGTGGTTCTTTATATATATGACCCATATATCGGGATTATATGGGGTGGGATTGTTTTGGTGAGCCAGATGGGGGGCTGTAGAGGGAGAAGTATTATTATAAATTCATTTTTCAATTCCTTGCATTTATCTGTATAGGTAGGTAAAATATAGTCTTGGTATTACCTGTTATGGGTTTTTGTGCCCTTAAGGTCGTGTTTTTAGTTGATTTCCAAGATAAGTAAGGACTATTAGGGATTATTATGGCAAATGATTTAACCTTTTTCACTACGGTATTAAATTTGAAATATTAGAAATGGAATTCGAAAATGTTGCTGATGCAGCAAAATATCGTATTGAGCGTCACCAGGGCCGTAGGCAAATGAATCACTTTAATCGTATTGTCGCTGCTCTGGAATTATATGAAGGCAGCTTAGCTGAACAGGCAAGGCAGAATCGAATAGCTGGGGCACGAAAAGGAGGGAAGGCAAATAGTATCGACACATATATTGTTGCGAGCCAGGTTTGTACCAAAAGCTTTTCTTAAGCAGTGCAAGTTCAATCTATCATCTGTATCTATTCCAGCTTTTTTGCATAGTGTTTGAAATTTTCTCAATTCATTATTGAGCATTTTTTCGTTGCCCCATAGATGTTGCTGGTCATTATAGCCCCACTCCTGGGCAGTTTTGAAAATCACTTTTGTTGTTTTTATTATTTTGTTTCGAGTAGAATCTGAGATTTTTGTTCTGGTCCTGGCATGGTCAGGATGAATTATTTTCAGGCTTGAGATGAAATGTTCGGCATCTTCTGGTCGGATATTTTTGATAGACGCTTTAGGATTGAAATGATTCTTCATCCTATTGATAGTGTCTTCATAATCTCTTAGTGATGATGGAGCTAAAGTTCTGGTTTCAAGGTATTTTTCAAAAAAATTCTCAAGATTAATATCTTTGAAATCTCTTGAAGCACCAGCGTCAAGTTCAGTCTGCTTTTGCTGCTTAAATCTTTCCGCTTGAACTTTGGTTCTGAAAGCATTGGAATAACGCTTTTGCTTGTCAGTTGTTGGGTCATATTCTCCATACCATCTGACTAGCCATGTGTCTTTTTTTATAGGTCTTTTGTCTCTGCATAAGATTTAAATTAGCAAGTTCAGAATGCACAGCCTTCGCTACGAGCGATTTGCCAGTCCCTGAAGGTCCAACTAATAATGCGGGTCCGAAACTTGCACCAGAGCCATTCTGTCGAGAATTAAAGTAAGCGTCGAGATTGACTCGCAAAACATCAACAACTTTGTCTTGTCCTTTGATATGGCTCAAACTTGTTAGCTGAATTTGATTTATGTCTGTTCCAATTTTCATTTATTATTTAACTCCTAAAAGGTTTTTTCAACATCTATATAAAGCCATTTTTATATCACTCTGGCAGTTTTATCAAAAATGGGTGCCCGGTGTACCGCTATTGCGATTATGTGTCAAGAAAAAATGTAAACTCCTATAAAAGCCTATACAAAAAATTGGCAATTTAGTTCCATAGCAGAACAGAAACCCTATTTTAAACATCACCAGATGGGTAACATAAGATAGAATGATTCCTGAAAACCTTATCATTTGCTCAAAAATAATAAAAATAATTTTTAATTCCATCGATCAAGCTGAAAAAACTAAATGATTTATCTTACAGGAAAATAATAAAAATAAAATTTAACTCTGGCAAAATTAGAAAATGGTGGGATTGCCAGAGTGGTGAAAATATAAAGTTATAGAAGTGGAAAAAGCTTATGGCGTATAGCCGCCCCCTAGGGTATAGACCATGGGCTATTGCCTAGAAATAGGGTTCCTTAAAAGTGGAATTTTTACGCATGGATTTTTTTTGGCGGGAAATTAATAGATATTATTTTAATAGGGATAAATTGAGTTAGTTGCGATTCGGGTATGTAAGAAGTCAAAAAGACCAATTTGATCGATTTGGAAGTGGTTTGTTTTTGTTGCTCATTTATTTGAGGATTGAGATGTTCGATTAGTCTATATCAATTTGGCATAAGTCTTGGGGAAATCTTCATTTAGAGCGAAATATCAAGGTTTTTGATTTTTAAAAAATCAGACTGTCTAAGATTGCAAGTTTATGGTTGGCGGTATGGTAGCAAAGGTCTACTTCATAGTCCTATAAGTTTAAGAGAAGTCAGCTAACAGGTTGAAAATACTGCTTTAATTCACTTATTTTAGTAAATAATTTGTTTTGAGGGACAAAATGTTTTATATATAAACTACATATCATGTATGGTCGATACTGTTAGTATTCGGTCATTTGAGAAGAGTAGAATTAACTAGCCTTCAAAGCTATTTTTCAGATAAATAAACCAGTAGATATAACGAACAAGATGAATAACCATCCCCTGGGAGCGACTATTGTATGTGTAGACAAATTGAGTTAAAAAACAACCAGCATAAATATTCAATTTCAGAGAAACGAGTAGCTTTACATTCAATTGCTAGTCATACTATCATAATTTTCCTGCCGATAGCAATATTTTTGTGTGCTGTTTTCGGGGCATTCTATCGTATTAATGTTAAGGCTGAGCATAAAATCATTGAATCTACTGAGCCAAAGATCGTTCAGTTGCAACGAGATGCAATAGCGAGTAACTTAGAGTCGATTGTATCAGATTTAATGGTGTTATCTCAGCACTCAGAGTTAGAAAGATTTTTAGACGGACATAAAGAAGTCAAAGATGAATTAGCAGATGAGTTTATAGTATTCTCTAAAGAAAAGAAATGTTATGACCAAGTGCGTTATCTGGATGAAACAGGCATGGAAGTTGTTAGAATTAACTTCAATGAAGGAAAACCCAGCAGAACTCCCGACGAGAAACTTCAGAGCAAAAAAAACCGTTATTATTTTTCCGACGCTTTTGCACTTGATCAAAGGGGAATATTTATATCACCCTTAGATTTAAATATCGAGCGAGGAGAAATTGAGAGACCTTTAATGACAAATGCCCTTCCAGACAAAGAGTCTTTCGATAGTATCTGGATACAGGACAAAGATGGAAATTATGCTAAGCCCATGATGCGTTTTGCGACTCCTGTTTTCAATAAACAAGGGGAGAAAAAGGGTGTCGTTCTGCTCAATTATTTTGGTTCACAACTTATAAATATCGTAACCGTTCACAGCAATGATTGGTATTGTTGATTTGTCCAGTGAGCGTGAAGGGAATCATGGATAAATTCAAAA
>JAEIOG010000082.1 GCA_016342495.1 Phycisphaerae bacterium | reverse complement strand
CCATTGCCCAGATTATAAACGAAAAGCTGGAATTATTCACTTGTAAAAAGAACTAATTATTTATGCAACAGGCTCTATAGCTCCTTTTAATCAATTATAAACCAAGCCAGGAAGTATGAGTCCATATACTGTAAATAATTTCTGAGCTCATCAATAGTACAAGGAAAAAAAACAACACAAGATATTTGCAATATTCTGTTTCTTCTAATGCTGCTGCTACCAAAATGATGAACCCAGGTATTGCGTTGAAAATAAACATAATCGTAAGAATTAATTTGCCGTACCATATGTGACTATAGTCGTTAGTTATGTTGACTACTAATACTAAATATCCCACAAATAGTAGTAAAGTTAATATATAAACTATAATCGACTTTTTTCGAACAACGGATATTTGCTGTAGATTTATCAGTTCAACAGTACAAAACGTAAGCCCGTAACATATTAAAACTGCACCTGCGACATTTAAGCCTATCGTTATAAATCCGGCAATAGCAAGCACGATTTGATACACCATTATCATCTCCTAATGTAAAGTGTTTATGGTATACATCCTAGATCTTAGGATGTATGGACTAATTTAAAATATTCGCGTCATCTTTTTTTGCCACGTCCCCAATTCTTTGCCTTTTCAGTCCGTTTGTAGGTACATTTGACCTCTTTCCAAACTTCCTTTCCAGTATTTAATTCTCTTGCTCGTACCTTTAATATTCCATTCACGTCTACCTCAAACGATATTGATATTTCATTCTTGACAGGGGGCATATACAAAATATCTTCCAATTCTAACTGTCCCAATATTTTATTATCTCTGGCATATTTCTTATCACCCTGTAGAATAGGAATCTTAACAGTCACCCTTCCAGGTATTTGACCGACAGATGCTATCGGGTAAGTTTTAAACCTAGATGGAACAATCGGAATAGGTGAATTTCTTTTGATTATTGAATCCATAAGCCCCCCCCATTACTTCAATACCTAATGAAAAAGGTGTAACATCAAGT
This sequence comes from Phycisphaerae bacterium, assembly GCA_016342495.1. Taxonomy (GTDB): domain Bacteria; phylum Planctomycetota; class Phycisphaerae; order Sedimentisphaerales; family SM23-30; genus JAEIOG01. The sequence goes on along the minus strand of JAEIOG010000082.1, from coordinate 23,575 downwards.
AGGCATGTATCCTTCAAACTTCCGAATAATATACCACCCTGGATAGCTGCCCCAATGGCGACAGCTTCATCGGGATTAATACTCTTATTCGGAGCCTTACCAAACATATTATTCACCAGTTCTTGTATTTTAGGAATACGAGTCGAACCACCGACCAGAATGACTTCTCCAATATCTTTCGCATCGATAGAAGCATCCAAAAGTGCTTTTCTACAGATAATCTCTATCTCTTTTATGACACCATCTATTAACCGATCGGTAAAGTAACGATTAATGATAAACTCCAAGTGCTTTGAGCCACTGTGATCCGTCGTTATATATGGCAATCTTATTACTGTCTCTTCCACTGTGCTCAGTTCGCATTTGGCTATTTCGACAGCCTCTTTCAAACGAACCAGAGCAACAGCATCCTGCCGTAAATCGATTTTCTCATCATTTTTTAACTTTTCGATAAGGTGATTTATAATAAGTTCATCAATATCATCACCACCCAATCTTGTATCACCTCTAGTGCTAAGTACAGCAAAGTTCTTGGGCATAATTTCCAGTATAGATATATCAAACGTTCCGCCTCCGAAATGTATCACCGCAATATATTCGTTTTTCTTTTTTCCATATCCGTATGCCAGAGCGGCTGCAGTGGATTCATTAACAATTCGCTCTACTTCTAGTCCAGCAATCTTACCAGCATCTATGGTGGCCTGTCGCTGAGCATAATTGAAATAGGAAGGAATTGTAATAAAAGCACGCACAACTTTTTTACCAAGATAATCTTCAGCAGTTTTCTTGAGATCCAGCAAGATCATCGCCGAGATTTCAGGGGGAGTGTATTCATTATCTTTAATATCAACTTTTACTGCCCCACTCAAATCGACAATCCTATATGGCATATTTTTTTCTTCAGATGAAACCTCTATGGGATATCTTCCCATAAACCGTTTAATTGAATATATGGTATCATGAGGATTCATCACTTGTTGATTTTTTGCATCATTCCCCACCAACCGTTCATTTTTATCAGTAAAAGCTACAATCGAAGGTGTCATTCGCAATCCATGACAATTTTCCAGCACCTTTGGGTTTGCACCTTCCATCACTGCAACCACCGAATTAGTTGTGCCAAGGTCAATTCCGATAATTGGACCATCATAGATTTTGTCATTCGTCGACATATTTAGTCTCCTTAAGATATTTCATTCTCCTGCTTGAGCAGACTGATCCCTGTCAGGCCGCTTTAAGTTCCTCTCTGACAGATATCGCTCAGATATCGCCAGCGTACCTTCAAAGATAATCCATAATTTGATTGAATTGAAAATCAACTTAAACTAGAGTAGAATTATATATTTTAATGTTGACAATTTCAATATCAAACTGGAAATAGCGTATTTTATTAAATCACAAAGCTGAACATTGACCTCATTATTAAATAAATATTTTAGGAAATCTAAATGTGTTTTCAGTTGGGATACCCCAGCTAATTCTTTGCTGCTCATCCATGGTTACATAAATTTTATCTATATTAATAGGGGAAATGTCATTGATTTTATTTCCAAATAAATCCAGTGATTTAAGAGCAGATACAGATGATAATGGTTTGATATTATCAATGCAATTGAGTGATACATTAAGATCACGCAATTTTGTCATATCCTTTAATGAGGTTAAATCTGTAATATAATTACGGCTCAGGTTAATCGTTTCAATGTTCAGTTTTGCCAACGGTGAAATATTTGTGATTTGATTATTTTCTAAATTAAGATGTTGTAATGATTTTAATTTAGCCAATGGCTTTATATTTGAGACAGAATTATTCATTAAATCCAGATATTCTAAATTATTCAAATTTTTTAAGGAAGATATATCTTCAATTGCATTATTACCAAGTATAAGGCGTTTGATACTTTTTTTGTTGGTCAAAGCAGATATGTCTGAAATGTAATGATTACAATTTAACGATAGCTCTTTAAGGTTATTGTATTTTGCTAAAAAACTTATATTTGAAATTTTGTCAAAATCAAGGCACAGCATTTGAAGTTCAGATAATTCAGCATCGTATAAAAAAGTTGTCCTTGTTATCGTTATAGACTGGATGCTCAATCCTATAATATGACCATTATTTATAACATAGCCAGTTGAGTTCCATTTGATTTCAGTCAAAGGTTCTAGTTTTATGCCGTATATTTTTTGTAGCTTTTTAATTATTTTAGGTTTCATAGAGATTCTCACAATAAGATTTAACCAGACTTGTCCATTTGAATTTCATTAGTTATTTTGGATTGTCAACATTTTAATTCCTTGGCTATCAGAAAAAATTATAGTATCGTTATCAATAAAGAAAGGATTCTCTCCTTTGGCTACTTGTTTAAAAGAGTTTTTTTCGTGATTCCATATATACATGTCTTCGCTGGGAGTTTGATAAACAACTAAATTTCCCATGGGGTTAATATCGGGACGATACCCCTCATCTGTTTCTGATATTTTTTTATTTTTTTCATTATAGCAGAATATACCTCCGTATGAAAAAGCTCCAGTAAAATTGTTTCCTGCAGGTCCTTTAACAGAATAAATTTCCTTTGTTATTTCAATCTTATGATGTTGGTCTGTAGCAGGGTTAAATATATAGTTTCCAAATTCAGGGCTATGATAAAGCACTTTGCTATTCTCGACATGAACATCATCATGATCTTGGATATAATAGCTTAATAGCCTTCGCGGTGATGAATCGTCTATGCCGATCATTAATGTGTATGGATTAATCCAATTTATAAAAGCAATAAGTGGAATCTCTACGCCAGTAAATATATTGGTTTTAATTTGTGTATCATACACAAAAAAGGTGTACAATGATGTTTCAAAATCTTTTATTGTATATGCGATCCATCGCCCATTCGGGTGCAATACTGTTCTGGATGTAACACCATTACCTTTAGCAATGTATGTTTCTTTTTTTGTAGTCAGATCAAAATGCCAAAGTTCAGTAAAATGGTTTTTACTGTAAATAATGGCTTTATCATTTGCATCCAAGATACTGACTTGCCCTGACAGTATTACATGATCGAAAACAAGTTTTGATTCAGGTACGACACTACAACCACACAGGGACAAAAGCCAGACCAAAGAAAGTGCTAGTCCGCTTGTAGTTCTTAAATTTAATTTCACTTTATCACCTCATATAATTAGTTTGGAAAGAATTAGTCAGAACATCTTAAAAGGTTACTCTCCATCCATTTTCTTCATTTCGTGAACTAAAAGCATATTGAGTTTGTTTACTGCATCGGAAATATCATTAATGCTTTTATTAATATTATCATAATCATTTTGTTCGGCATTAGACTCAGGCATTGATGTGTAAAGTTCATTGCTTGAAATGTTTACATCGGAAATTTGGTCTGAATCAATATATTCATTGTTTTCAAATATTTCTTGGTTAATCGTGCCAACTGTAGTTTGCAAGTATTCTGTTATTTTTTCAGGTTTAGAGTTTTCAATGATTTTACCAATATTAATAATTTCAGGCAAGAGTATAATTATTGCCACTACAAATATAGCTGCAGTTACGATGATTTTAGATAGTAATTTAAGCATCGCTATGTCCTTTCCCAGATTTGTGTAATATTAAATTTAACTTTGTTATTTTCCAGATAAAAGTTTCCGCCAAATGCATCAATTTTTTTAGCACTATTTTGAATGATTGTTGTTTTCTTTGCATACTCAATTTGGATTTCAATTGCTACCGGAATTAATATAGCTAGCTTATTTCTGGAGTCTGTTTTAAGATACTTTTTCGCATTTGCGAAAGCTGGTACCGCTTCAACAATTCTAAGTTTGTCTGAGTATTTTATTCCAGGATTATAGACCATTGATTGTTGTGTCCATTTGTTATTAATATCGTAAATAACTTCAGCAATAATGATATTTTGATTATTTAGAATTACAAGTTTCATATTTCCAGTTTTGATGATATTTAATGCATGAGATTGAGTCCCCCAGTCAATTCTTATCATAGGTTGTTTAGATCCATATTTGTCGCCAGCAAAATCACCTTTATGTTCAGCCGACGAATATTGATTGCCATCTGATGGTTCCAATTCTATAGCAGCAGGTGGAATTCGCTTTACTGGTGTTTCAGGTTTAACTTCTATTGGTTGATCTTTTTTTATTGTAGTGTCTAGTTGTTTTTGCGGCTTAGCTATTGGGGGAGGTGTAGATAGCTTTTTTGGAGGTATTGTCTGAGGTACAACTTCTGCAATCTCAACAATAACCTGCTGTTTTTCCTGGCTTAATGGTTTTTGTGGGCTATCAGCATAAAAAAGTTTATAATGAGCAAAAGCAGATAGTAACAGTCCAATTAAAATTCCTATTCTTGACATATTATTATTCCTTTATATTAGGAGAAGCATTAATAGCTCCCAGTTTTACATTAAAGCCTAATTGGCGGCATATATCCCATTGTAGCATTAATTGGTGATGACTGACTGTTTCATTTCCAGCCATCAGAAGAATGCAATTAGTTTTAGCTATATAATTAGTAATATTGTGAGCGGATTTCAGCTCGATAGCTTCACCTTTTGAGTTTATTGTTTCGAGATGGTTGTCGTAAACAGCCACTATCTGTACTTCATCCGCACACAACTCACTGACACCACCACTACCGAGCTTTGCAGGAGATGTTTCCAAAGTACCCACATAAAGTGTATTGCTCAGCATGACAATCGTGCCACACAACAAAATGAATAGGATGTCAATAAAACTTTTATGCACTTTTTTATCCTTTGATATCTTCGGTATGTTTTAAGATTAGCCAATTTAGGATATATTCAAAAACAGAAGCCACAATTGCCACACTTAGCCCCATTACAGTAGTATAACATGCAGTTGCCAGACCTGTTCCAGCGCTTTCAGCAGTAATCCTACCATCACCCAGTCCAAAACTTTGAATGACACCCAAAACAGTCCCAAGGAGTCCTATTGCAGGTGGAATATCTTTGAAAAATGGCAAAAGGTTTTGATGCCATAACAAAGTCTTTTGAGAGAGATTACGCCTGAGTATTTTTTTCAAGATTAATATTGTCCATGTTCTTTCAACTAGAATAACACCAAGAAAAAATGAGCAAGCACTTAATGGCCAGAAAATCGCACCACAATACTGAATATAACTGTTAAACATAATAATCCTGCCTTATTCTGCTCCAGCGATAAAAGTGTAATAGTTAATTGAAGCAAGCATATGAAGTGTTTGGCGATGCAGTTCAGCTTTAGTTCGCTCTTGACCGTATGCAAATACATAGTCATACTTTGAGTCATCTTCGTTAGTTGTTTCATTTGTTGGTAAATCTGGAATAGGCAAATCATAGCGTGTAGCCATAGTCTCAATACGAAACTGTATTAGGTCAAGCCTATCCTGCATCGCTGCCTGTTCAGCATTTACTGCTGTCGTATCTTGTTCATGTTTAACTAATTCAGCTGCTTTTTTGTCAAGTTTATCAAGCTGAAGCCACATACTGTTTCTTTGACGTGTTAGTTTATAAAATTCAGTCTTTTTTTCTGATGAAATCTCAGCTGCATGTAGTCCGAAAGTTATTACTGTTGTTATCAGTGCCATAATCATTAATGTATTTTTCTTAAACATGTCTGTCTCCTAATTAATATTTGATTAAAAATTGATTAATATTTTACTTTTCCAGGCGTTTGATGCGGCTTTCCAATTCATCATCTTGTTCCATGCTTATACCCGCTTGTTCACTATCTTCCATTGATTGTGTAATTTCTTTAGTCTGCGATTCCAGAACAATCATTTTATCTTCTAATAATTCTGTGCAACGAGCACCCAGATCCTGCATTTGATTTTGCATTAATTGCATTGTAGATGTGAATTGTTTCAAATTTGCATTACTTTCACCCAAACCACCGATAGTATCTACAACACCAGATACACCTTCAATAGTTTCCAACATATACTGATATTCTTCCAAATTCTTGGTAGCAGCTTCAAATTGAGCGAACATAACTTCGGTCCCCATCAATACTTGTTGATGAGCCAGTGCGGTGTTTTCTAATACTTTCAAGACATTGCCCCAGAGTTTCCTTTGGTCAGGAGATAGCTTACGACTGATAGACTTGATCTTGGCAAGCTGGCGAATAGTGTGATAGTGAGCGATTAACCTTTTCTTGCGATTATCATCTTTTTCATTAGCAATACGACTTGCGATTCTGTCAAGAATAGTTTCGGTATTTTTGTCTAATTCATCTTTGCCATTAACATCAGTTGTCCCAATTGCCTTAATAAGCCTTTCACGAACATTGATTACCTGCTCATTAAGGTAATCCTGACCTTGCCACATGGGTTCTAATACCTTATCACGATTATCTAATACCGATTGCATCGCAATGGAGCACTTCTCTATACCTTCGCTTTGACGACCTTCTTCAAATAATGCTTCAGCTTGACTTACACTTTCAACAAAAATATTTAAGCTACTGGTCATCTCTTTTTTTAAGGGATTAATAGATGCTTGCACTTGAGTGATTACTTGTTCAAAATCATAAACGGTATCATTTGCTTTTTTGCTAATATTTGAAGCCTGGGTTGTTTTGGTATCTGAAGGATTATTTGTTAATTCAATTACTTTAACTTTTTCTTGTCCAAATGTTAAGCTTGCTACCGACAAGGTCAATATTACAGCCACTTTGTTTAGTTTATTTTTCATGATTGTTCTCCTAATTAATATAGTTATTCATTTTCAGCAACCATGGGAACATCAATTCCCATTACAATTTCAACTTGCTTGCGAACTTGAAAACTTAATGCGGGGTCTTCAATTTGGGCCCAGTGTTCACGTGCTTCAACTACATTACCATCTGTCATTGCACGGCTGCCTGCAATCAAATGTTTGAGACTGTCGTGTTGACGTTTTCTTTCAAAAGTTGTTGCACGGTTTTGACTGAGTTCAAGTATTGATTCTGCCTCATCAAGATTTCCATTTTGTAATGCTTCTACACACTGACTCATGTCTTGTTTCCAGGTCGTTTTGTAAACATCAGACTTAATACTTTGGCATCCTGTACTATACATTCCGATGTAAAGCACAAATAACAGCATCATCATTTTTTTTGTCTTTTTCATTTCAAGTCTCCTATAAAAAGTTTGGTTATTATTTATTAGTCTAGTTATCATTTTGACCAATACGATCCTTGGCCACCACTATATCTTTGTGTATTTCCAGACCGCAGTTGTTTAAGGGCATTAAATTTTATTTGGCAATTGATATTTCCAGCTTGCGCTCCAGCTTGATATACATTTAATGCTGATTGAATATCTCCAGATTTGTAATATGTATCACCGCAACGTGCGATCCCGATATTTGCTCCATAATGTTGCGAGTTATATTTTAATGCTTCAATGTAATTATTGCATGCCCCAATCCCATCTCGATTTCTTTCACAGACAATAGCTTTTTGGTAATACTGTTCAGCAATTTCCAAAGAACTGTATCGCGGGGCTATAAAACTTCCACGACTACCGTTGTGCTTTAGGTTGTTATCTATACTCACATTTGAATCATCTACCTTTTTTTCAGCAATTGTCGTTGAGCTTACTAAATCTTCATACATTTGTGTTTCTTTGTACAGTCTGTTGAAAGCATCAATAGCATCATCGCTTGAATTCGATTCATCACTTTTTTCTAATTCATCCATTGCTTTTGTATAAAGTTTTTCCAATCGTTTTTTTGCATTATCTGAAATTTTTTGTGAATTTATTACTTTTTCATAAAGCCACATTGTCTTCTCTCTTATTTCATAAAGATCTGCTTTTGGCTTATGGATAGCTTTAATTAAAGTGTTCACTGTATTCTGAATTGCCAGTTCTGCACTCTCATCATATATTGATCGCAAACGTACATCCTCTTTGGCTATGATTTCCCCTTTGATGTTTGTGATTTTAATATATAATTTGTATTCATCACCAAGCTTGAATATTTCGGTAAACACAAATTGTTCTACGCCTGTCAGTCTATTGAATTTTTCACGCTCACTATCACTTGACTTTAACAGTTCTGCATCAACTTGTTTTGTATTGATTAATTTCATGATTTTACGTCGTTCAAATACCTTGACTATTTGTTGATCTATATTGATTTCAATTTCACTAGACAAATATTCTAAATCCGAATCACTAACATCTACATTTATACTACCTTTTTCAACTGTTATTACAGCTAAACGAAGTTTTTGGCTGTCATTTCCTTCTGCATTTACTATTGAAATCAATAATAGGCATGTAACCATTGTTACCAATAATTTTTTTGTCAATTTTGTCTTAAACATCTTAATTCCTTTTCTTATGGGTTTTCATATTTTCACTCATCTTTATCACGTGATTTTATCTGCTTCACCCTAATAGGTAGTTTTTTTACCAATGATTTCACGAAATATGGAATTTTTCTGATATATTTGTGTAAACGCCGGTGAAAAAGTGCAGCGCTGGGCGGGGGAAAAGTGTGGCGCTTTTGGGTAAAATATATCCCGTTTTTTACGGGATGTCAAGTGGGTTTATGTCCTATAACTATTGTTTTTTTGGAGGTTCTTCTTTTGCTACGTTTTTTGGCTTCCTGCAGGCGGTAGCTGATGCCATTGGCTTCGATGATATGTACACGATGGGTCAGTCTATCCAGCATGGCTCCGGTGAGTCTTTCATTGCCCATAACCTCAACCCACTGATTAAAAGGCAGGTTAGTGGTAATGACCAGGCTATTGCGTTCATAAGCCCGACTGATCACCTCGAACAATAGCTCTGCCCCGGCCTTACTGAACGGTACATATCCCAGTTCATCCAGGATCAGCAGATCAATTTTCCCCAACTGTTTCTGCAAGCGTTCCAGTTGTTGCTCTTGCCGTTTTTCCAGCAGTTGAGTTACCAGATTAGTAACCGAATAAAATCTGACCTTCCGCCCGGCGGTACAGGCCGCGAAGCCCAATGCAATTGCCATGTGCGTCTTGCCGGTGCCGCTGTTGCCGATGAATAACACATTCTCCCGGGCAGAGATAAATTCGCCATTGAGCAGCTCTTTCACAAGTGCCTCATTTATCTTCGGCTGGGCCTTAAAGTCGAAGCTGTCGATTGTCTTTATAGATGGGAACCTGGCATCCTTTATCCTTCTTTCCATAGCCCGCTGTTGACGAACATCGACTTCGCGTTCAATTAATCGTAATAAGTAGGTTTCATAATCACTATTGTCTTTAGCACATCTTTTAGCGACATCTTTATACTCATTCCTTATCGTTGATAATTTCAGGTTCTTAAGGTGATGTTCCAGTAATATCGTCGATTTCATATTACCTCCCCGGTCAGCGAATCATACTCGGACAGTTCCGGCGCATAAACCTCAACCGAATTGAGATGTTCACGACCAGCCAGATCAAATGTCAATATTTCAGGACTTTCAATATCCATACAATATTGCTTCACTATATCATAACAGGGATTGGTTAATCTTACCGCTTTTTCCACGGCTTTGCTTAATCGTTTCAGGGAATATTTTTCCAGTAAAACCAGTATGCTGATATACTCTTTAGTGCCCTTATGTTTTTCTGGAAGCAGGATTTCCAGTTTTCTGCGTAACAGATCAAAACATTCCGGCAGATGAATGCCTTTGAATGGCTGGGCATGATCCAATGCTCCCGGATTAGTCAGTAAAAGCCTTAAATAATGCCTTGGATCATAGCTTACCTGGTATTTCTGCCACAATCGCTTATGACAGGCTACCGGCTCACCTTCCCGGGTATATATCTTAATGTAATCCACATAAGGCTTAATTATCAGCTCATGATGAGCATAGATAGTCGGCACTGAATAATCATTGCATTTATATCTTAGCAGCGAAAGACTGCTGGCGATAGCCTTACCCTTGCGGCAGGGATCGAAGGGAACTGCGGGTAATGCCAGAAATTCCTTAGATTCTTCCTGCCACAGCTCAAGCTTGGTTCTGGATTTACTCCTCAACCTGCGATATTGCTCACTGTAACAAGCTTCCCAGAGTCGGTCATTTAACTCATCGAAGTTTTTTACCTGAGGAACCGGCACCATAAAATTACTGCGGGCATATTTTACAATATTTTCCACCACACCTTTCTCATTAGCTCTTCGGACCGTACAAAAATGTGATTCGAATAGATAATGGCTCTGCAATCGCAGGAAACCCTCGGTAAGTTCACGTGAATGGCAGCCGGTAATATTCTGGACCGCTATCCGGGAATTATCATAACTGATACGCTTAGGCACACCTCCAAAGAATCTAAAGGCTTCAACATGACCTTCCCAGAACGATTCGGTACATTCCCGCGGAAATGCCTTAACGTAAAACATATCCGAATACGGTAATGACATCGCAAAACAATGAACTTTTTGCAATATCCCATCTATATTAGCTAAGGCCTGGAAATAATCGACTTGAGCTTCGCCAGGAATATGTTCTAAAGGCATATAAACATCGCGGCTGATCTTCCTGAGTTTAGCGACCAGTTGCTTGACGATCGTATAGCTGCCCTTGAAATCCCTCTCTTGCTGTAAACGCTCGAAAATCCGCTTGGAAGTATGCCGCTGTTTCTTGTGAGTCTTTTTGTCCGATTCTAGAATATCAGTAATCCAGCCCACATGCTCATCCAGCATACTTTTACGCTTTTTCTCCCGCCGATAGCCCGGCGGCTGACTGTAATTGAGGATTTTTTCCAGGGTCTGCCAGTGCATCCCCGTCTCGCGAATTATCTGACGTTTGCTGTCGCCATCAACCAACACCCGGCGGCGAATCTTCGTCCATTGCTCCATATCTGTGTACACCTTTCTGAGCCTCCTGTAAATGAATTATAGCCCGAAATTAACACAAATCCAGGCCCTATAACCACTTACAAACATCGGCTCTTTCAACAAGGCGCTACACTTTTAAACCACCCCACCCAGCGCTGCACTTTTTCGCCGGCGTTTACATATATTTGTAAATACAGGGAAAGATGATAAGGGTGAGTGAATGTGAGCTGAGCTTTTTGATATGTTTATAGAGGGAAAAAGAGATGTAAGTGCTTATTTAACAGTATATTGACAATATTTGCTCTTAGATGTATTAAAATGGTGTAATTCCATTGAGGTAGCTAAATGAATAACTCCGTATTAAGTTATTGCCTGGCTTTAATTTTTAGCTAACGGTAATTTGTAGTAGATTAAACTCATAAAATATCATGGAGAGCTTGTTTGCCTTTTTTGATTGCATTTACCGACTGAGCATCTAGTGGGTTGCCGAAAAGATTAATACCTTTAGAATATGATTTGTCTATCCAGATAATTTCCATGTTCATTCGAGTAATCCAACCAGGTAGTTTTTTTATATTATTGAAACGAAGATCTAACGTTTCTAATCTAGGCATATCACAAAGCCAGTTTGGAATTTCGTTCATATCATTTTTTGCAATCCATAGCTCTTTTAAGTATACTAATTTCTTTGTCTCTAATGGCAGATTGGTTATTTTGTTATCTTCAAGACAAAGAGTATTCAGGCAGGGTAAATTACCAATCTCAGCGGGCAATTGGCTAATATTATTACCATCAATAAACAAGTGTCGTAACGAGGGCAAATCTCCAATTTCTTTGGGCAATTTGAGCAGTTGGTTATCACTGAGCCCTAAGTGGAAGAGAGATTTAAGTCGCCCGATATCAGCAGGTATTTTTCTGAGTCTATTTTCATTGAAATGTAGGAAAGCAAGTGACTCAAGTTTAAAAAACTCTTTGGGTAATTCACTAATGAAATTATTATTGAGAAAAAGGAAGCGTAGCGACTTCATTTTACATATTTCAATGGGAAGTTTTTTAAATTTATTATACTGAAGAGAGAGCCATTGTTGCGATGAAAGTTCACCAATCTGAGGCGGTAAATCAGATATTCCAAGTCGAGATAGATTTAACTTGAAATCCTCATCAATACTATTACTCGCTTCTTCGATTAGAGACAATACATAGCTTATATTTTTATTTAACAAAGCCACAACCAATCTATTTAATATCTACAAGGTCCCCAGGATCGCCGACATAGACAAATCCTGCCCAGAAAAATGGATGCGATGTTTCTTTTTTATTCAAAGCTTTTATCTGAGCTTGATGAAAAGCCCTATATCTATTCTTCATAGGATTTTCGTCTAACCATAAATCATAGAAATTTTGCATTTGGATAGCTGAATCTTCTGCTGGAACTTCCCACATGCTCACGCTTAATGAACGGGCACCTGCTAAAATAAATGATGAACGCAGGCCAATAACTCCTTGATAATCATCATCTGAACCTAAACCTGTTTGGCATGCAACCAAATTAACAAACTCAGTACTTGATAAATCCAGGCCAGATATCTCATATGCTGTCAAATAGCAATCATTGATTTTTGGATCAAATTTTGGATTATTTTTCATTTCCGTATTATAAGTATTTATCCCAGCAAAAACTAGCATTGACCTTAATAATGGATTGGTACCTTCTGGGGCATTTTCCCAATAGTAGCCATGGGTAGCAAAATTTATTATCCTGGAATCAGTATTTGCATAAAAAGCTTCTTCTACTGCATTATCTCCCCAATATATATTATTCAGGTCACATTTAATTTTTTTAATTGCTTCAAGTTGATACCCAAAAGATCTCCAATCAGTTTTTTTAGCTGGATAAAATCCTCCCTCACTTCCAGCAAGCATGATTTTTGTATCTGGAAAAATATCTTCTATTTCTGCCTGAGCATGCTGTGACGGAGTATGGGTCGGAGCTTCTATGTTTGAGACTACTTCCTTGTATTTATCAAGTAAAAGATTAAAATTCGGATTTCCTATTATAAACATTTCTCTATTAGCAACTTTTTGTTGATTCGATGCTGATAAATGCAATCTTACAAGATCGCGTGAGGTATTAAGATAAATCAATTCATATTTATTGACCATATAATCCAATTTGCCAAGTGTTATTGGTAATATTTCAAATGGAAACTGCATTAAAGCACTCGTTGGAGCAATATACAATCTATCCGCATTTTTGATGTGATCAAATACTTCTGGTGGCAGTGTCTGTGATTTTATTTGGGACAATAAATCAGCTAATTTTTTTTCCGCTCGTTCCTTCAATGTTTTTGATATAGTCACATTGTTCCCCAATTCCATACCTTGTTCTTTTATTAGTTTTTTACAATCTCTTAATAACGCCTCCAATGGCTTTGCAGGACCTAAATCAACAGCTTCAATGGTATCTGTGCCGCCTTGCAAGACGAAAACCGCATAGTGCGACTCATCTGTTAGAGTTATATCATTTGGATCATTTTTATCCATTACCTGGTATTTAACATATTCCAGTAAAACTTGTCCTGGCTTTAAGGCTTTTTTGACATCCTGGACAGATATTTCTTGTAAGCGAACTTTTTGGGCAAATTCAGGAATCCCAGCACGAAGTTCTTGTTCAAGTTCATCAATTTGTTTTTGCAAATCACGGATGCCTACCGGTGATATATTACTTATGTCAGTTTCTAAAACCATTTGATCAGTTTGATGCATCGCAAGAGTGGCATATTGTTTTTTCAAAACCAAATATTTACGATACTTCTCTTTTAGCTTATCAGGCAATTCATTGCTGAAAATAAGTTGCTCTTTCTGTTGAGCATCGAATAAGATATTTTTAGAATGCATTATAGCATTGAAGCTATAATTACATGCCTTTTGATAAAAAGCAGTTTTCTTAATGTTAAGGTTAAATAAACTATTTAAAATTAAATTTCCATAAGATTTAGCTGGGAGTTTTGTTAAATATTGTTTTTTTTGCTCAATATTCAAATATGGTAAATTATATCTTGCATAATCCCATTCCATGTTAATTAGTTCATACATGCATGCGAATTCTAGTTCATATGCTCCTAATTTAGCAGCTAATAGATATAATTCATTCAACTTTTCAATATACAAATCGCTTCCTCTATCAAGTTCTGATATCATTTTTGATAAACATTTTTCAGCGGCTCTTAACTCCCCTTGCTTAGCGTATAGTCGCCATAAAGAATCAAGACATGATACTATATCTTCTCTACATGTCAGGGGTTCTGATTCAAATAAAGCTACAGCTTTTTGATAATGAAATATTGCTTTATCTAAATTTTTAGAATGATACTGATAAACATAACCTAAATTTTTATTACAGTTAGCAATTCGATTATTGTATCGACTTCTTTCACTGATACTTATATCATGCATTTGTAAGCATTGTTCAAAAATATTTATAGCTGTTTGAAGAATATTGATATCATTAGAGGCACTTCCAAGCAATTCATGGGCCCAAGCAATATCATAATGAGGCTTGTTTGAATAATAAGATTTAAACATATTAAGAGCTTTTGTGAAATGAATTATAGCTTTATTGTCACTTTCATTATTGCCTTTCATTTTTAGCCTAACTCCGATACTAATATGACAATGAGCAATATCCGGATGTGGAGTATTTAGATAATGGCCTTGGTAATTTTCCATTGCCAACTTCAAAAACATTATCTGTTCCGAAATATTGAGTGCATGCATTGCATTGTTTTCATATTTTTTAGCATAATCAAGACGGGATAAATCTGCCCCTACATCAGCGTGTTCAGTATTCTTATTAGATCCTAGAAGTTTGTTTTGTTTAGATTGAATGTTGTTGATTTTTTGTCTGTGCCTCATTGCTTCTTTAGCATCACCCAGAGCCTCATAGGAAGATACGATGCCGTATAAACATAGGACAGCATTGCTGTGATCTCCTTCATTTTCATAAGAATCAACAGCTTTTCCTAATAGATCAATAGAGAGTTTGTATGATCTTATTTCTTCACTGCCTACCAGAAGTCCACTTTTCATCCAGCAATAAGCTTTGCTATAAAGCTTATTTCCTATGTCATCGTCATCTATAAATGGAAAATGTTGGAGTGCTTCTAAGTATTTAGATGCTGCCTGTCCTTTGTTACCAACAGCTTCATAGGCTCTTGCAATACTTATACAGCAAGATACTTTTCGATATGAAATAGCTTTGTTGCTTTTATCATATGCACTAAAAGCTTGTTTGTAATGATATAAAGTTTTATGATATTTTTTGTGCTGTTGAAAAAAAAATGCGATATCTTCATGGCATAAAGCAATTTCATAATAAGGGATATCCTTTTTAATTTTGCGATATTCTTCTAGAGCTTTTGCATAATACGTTTGTGCTTTTTTAATATCACCCCATTGATTAAAATCCTCAGCCATGGCCAAATAGCAATCAGCAATTCTACTATATGGTATATCTTTTTCAATTTTACCGTATGCTGCTAAAGCTTTATTGTATAATAATTTGACATAATCATAATCTTCTAACAAAAATGCGGTATTAGCCATAGCTTGGTAGCATCTCGCTATCTTTGCAAAAGGTATTTCACTTTTTATTTTATTATATTCAACCAAAGCTTTCTCATAATATACCTTTGCTTTTTTGTAATCATCCATTCTGTGACTATTCTTACCAAGCTGATAAAAACACATTGCAACATCGGCGTAAAATTTTTCCGTCTTTGTTTTATTGTAATTGCTTATAGCTTCATTAAAATATTTCTCTGACGCTACATAGTCCTCAAGCACAATACTGCAATAACCAAGATTGTAATAACAATTTGCTATGCTATCAAACGGGGTATCTGTTTTGATTTTCTTATAAACATGAATCGCTTGTAAATAATGCTTTTTTGCATTTGTGCAATTATTCAGCCTATCTTCGCAAATAGCAAGATTATGGTAGCATTCAGCAAAATCTATATAGGTATTGTTCGCTTCTATCGCTTCATATTTCTCTATTGCTTTTAGATAATATACTACAGCCTCTTCATTATTGTTTAATCTGTTATAGCAATCGGCGATATCATGATTTGCATACGCAAGTTCAAGAAGGTTAGTTGGCTGTAGGCTTTGGAAGATTTCAAGATATTTTAGGAAAAGGGACAATGCCTTGTCATTTTCTCCTTTATTTACCAAATCATTTGCCTTTGAATACAGCTCATCAGCATCTTTTTTTGATGTATCTTGAGCTAAAATAATTCCACAGAAACAGATTATTGCTAAAATATTATGAATATAAATTTTCATTTTCCTACTCCACTAATGAAGACGATAGGACTGCTCTCATCAAAAAAGGACCACGATTCCGCCCGACTTAATTAATATAAGATATCAACAATATTATTAGCATATCAACTCTAGTTAATCTCCAGGATCACCAACATATACAAATCCTGCCCAGAAAAATGGATGCGATGTTTCTTTTTTATTCAAAGCGTTTATCTGAGCTTGACGAAATGCTTTATATCTTGTTTTAGGATTTTCACCAAGCCATAAATCATAAAAGTTTTGCATTTGAATAGCTGAAGATTCTGCTGGAACTTCCCACATGCTCACGCTTAATGAGCGGGCACCTGCTAAAATAAATGATGAACGCAGGCCAATAACTCCTTGATAATCATCATCTGAACCTAAACCTGTTTGGCATGCAACCAAATTAACAAACTCAGTACTTGATAAATCCAGGCCAGATATCTCATATGCTGTCAAATAGCAATCATTGATTTTTGGATCAAATTTTGGATTATTTTTCATTTCCGTATTATAAGTATTTATCCCAGCAAAAACTAGCATTGACCTTAATAATGGATTGGTACCTTCTGGGGCATTTTCCCAATAGTAGCCATGGGTAGCAAAATTTATTATCCTGGAATCAGTATTTGCATAAAAAGCTTCTTCTACTGCATTATCTCCCCAATATATATTATTCAGGTCACATTTAATCTTTTTAATTGCTTCAAGTTGATACCCAAAAGATCTCCAATCAGTTTTTTGAGATGGATGGAAACCTTCCCCGCCGCTTGCAAGCATGATTTTCGTATCTGGGAAAATATCTTCTATTTCAGCCTGGGCATGCTGTGAGGGAGTAGGGATAGGCGTTTCTATAGTTGAGGCTATTTTCTTATATTTATCCAGCAAAAGGTTAAAGTTTGGATTGCCTATTATACACATTTCCCTATTAGCAACTTTTTGTTGATTCGATGATGATAAATGCAGTCTTACAAGATCGCGTGAGGTATTAAGATAAATCATTTCATATTTATTGACCATATAATCCAATTTACCAGATGTTATTGGCAATATTTCAAATGGAAATTGCATTAATGCACTTGTTGGAGCAATATATAATCTATTTGCATTTTTAATATGATCAAATACTTTTGGTGGAAGTACCTGTGATTTTATTTTTGATATAGCTTCAACTAAATCTTTTTGCGACTGTTTTTTCTCTCTTAATGATAAAATCACTGCTGGATGTATATTCGAGCCTTGTTCTTTTATCAGTTTTTTACAATTTTTTAATAATGTATCCAGTGGCTTTGCTGCTCCAAGGTCATAAGCTTCAATAGTATCTGTACCGCCTTCTAAGATGAAAACCGCATAGTTCGACTCATCTGTTAGAGTTATATCATTTGGATCATTTTTATCCATTACCTGGTATTTAACATATTCCAGCAATACATGTCCTGGCTTTAAGGCTTTATGGACATCCTGAACTGATATTTCTTTTAATCGAACTTTTTGAGCAAATTCAGGAATTTCTGCCCGTAGTTCCTGTTCAAGTTCATCAATTTGTTTTTGCAAATCATTGATGACTACCGGTGATATATTGCTTATGTCAGTTTCTAAAACCATTTGATCAGTTTGATGCATAGCAAGAGTGGCATATTGTTTTTTCAAAACCAAATATTTACGATACTTCTCTTTTAGCTTATCAGGCAATTCATTGCTGAAAATAAGTTGCTCTTTCTGTTGAGCATCGGATAAAATATTTTTAGTTAATAATGCACCTGCAAAACCAATATTATGTTTATCAGCGAAAGATAAATTCAGTTTTTTGGGTGATTGAAAGATCAAATTATATATTCGATATTGTATAAGTTTTAAATCTAACTTTGATAAATATTGTTTTTTCTGTATTTCATTACAATAAGAAAAATTATTATTAACGCATCTAAATAAAACATATGATGCAAGCTCAAGCATTTCAATTGATTTTGTTGGTTCATATATAAAGAAGTAACTGGATGCCAGATTAATATAGCTAACTATTATATCTTTGTGGTTTTTATGTGGGTATAGTCTTAAAAACATTGATAAAGCCTTTTTTTGATATAATATCGCTTCATTTGGCTTCTTCAAAACAAGATAGCATTTACCAATATTGTCATAGAATACTGCTTTATTAGGATGATCTTCTTGAGGATAAAGATTTAAAATAATTGCTAAAGCCTTTTTATGAAAAACAAGGGATTCCTCCACTTTTTCTTCGAATCTTTCTAGGCAACACGCTAAGTTATCATACTCTTTCGCTAGCATAAGACCATCCTGTACTGGTAGCTTCAATCTCACTTCTAGAGCTTTCCTGAAATAATTTATTGCTTCAGAGTGTCGTCCTGCATAAGTTAGGCAGCATGCTACATTATTGAAACCAGTAGCAATTTTTGAATGGTTTTGATCTGGATATAGTTCTTGATGCAAGGTTAATGCCTTTTCATAATATGTTAAAGCATCGACTGGTCGACCTGAAGAATTTAGTGCACTCGCTAAATTATTATAGCTAAGTGCAATATCATCGTGTTTAAGATTGGGGTAAAGCCTTTTTCTCATATTTAAAGCTTTAGTAACATATGAGATAGCTTCAGGGGCTCGGTCTAAATGCACCAAGCAAATCCCTAGGTTATCGTAGCTTGTTGCCACTATAGGATCATCTTTACCAGAGAGAATGTCTTGAAGAATTTTTAATGCTTTCTTAAATTCAGCCAATGCTTCGGGAAATCTTCCTATTGCAAGAAGATAGGTTGCATGATTATTATAGCTATATGCAATATCTTCATGGTTTTGCTTGGGGTAGAGTCTTAATCGCATTTGAAGAGCTTTATTCGAGTAAAATATACTTTCAGGTATTTTTTTTAATGAGTAAAGGCAATGGCTTAGATAGAAATAGCTGTCAGCAATTTCTTGATGATCTTTATTATTATATATTCTTAGTCTTATTTCAAGTGTTTTCTCATAATGGGGAAGTGCTTTAGAGAACTTCCCCAATTGATATAGACAGCTAGCTACCCTAAAATGATTGGTTGCAATATCATTACAATCATGTTTAAGGTTTATTTTTAGGCTTACCTCTAATGCTTCCTCGTAATAAGACAATGCTCTATTGAGTTGCCCTAAAGATTTCAGGCATTTTGCGATATCA
Source organism: Phycisphaerae bacterium (assembly GCA_016342495.1). GTDB lineage: Bacteria > Planctomycetota > Phycisphaerae > Sedimentisphaerales > SM23-30 > JAEIOG01. The sequence continues at coordinate 4,256 of JAEIOG010000082.1, read as the reverse complement.
ATATTAATTATCGCTAAATTTGAATTATTTCGATTAGGATATAAATTTGAATATATTTTCAAAGATTTTTCAAAATTGGATACTGCTTCATGGTATTGCTTCAAACTTCTTTGACAAATAGCTAAATTGGCATAACAGTTTGCTACATTCTCATCATCTTGCCTGGGGTAAATATCCAATAATATTGCTAGGGATTTTTTATAATGAGGCAGAGCTTCGGAATATCGGTCCAGGTCAAAAAGACACTGAGCTATCTCGTTGTTTCGGACTGCAATACTGTTTTGGTATTGGCTGGGATAAGCTTGCATCTGCAATGTCAATGCTTTTTTTTGATAGAATAAGGCTTCGGACAATTGGTTCAATGACATAAGATTGTGAGCTAGATCGTCGCATAGGATAATAATACGTCTGTAGTCCTTATTTCCAAGTTGTAGATTCACCTCAATTGCTTCTTTATAATATGGTATAGACTTAGATAATTTGCCTAAAGAACAAAAACAAGATGCTATATTACTATCAACTTTGGCAATATCCAAATGCTGTTTATTTGGATAGAGTTTTAAGTACATATTTCTGGATTTTTGGTAATAAGAAAGCGCCTCTGGACCTCTTTTTAAGTTGCAAAGGCAATTCCCAATATTATTATAGCTGTTTGCTATATCTAGATTGCCTTGATTTGAATAATGAATTAATAATAGATCTAATGATTTTTTGTGGCAATGTAACGAATATTCATATAGATTTAAATTTTCAAACTGAGTAACTAATTTGTTATAGTATAATGTAAGAGACAAGTTGGCTTTGGGATTGAGTCTTAAAGCCATTTCAAATGCACTATCATAATGAAATAAGCTCTCAGTATAATTACGAAATGCAAATAAACTCTGTGCCAAATACATATGGGCCATAGCCAAGTCTTTATGGTCATTTCCTTGATGTAGTTTTTTTGTGAGTTCTAGATATTTATTCCATAAAATAATTGATTTATTGTACTTTTCTTTTTTGTCAAACTCTAAAGCTAATGAATAAAAAACCTCTGCTTCTTGCTCTAGCTTGTTTTTATACGTTTGAGTTAATACTTTATCATTATTGTCTGTAACTGCTGTCTTGGCAATTGATTGAGCAGAAACAGTGCCGCACACGAAAATTATTGCTATTATAGTTTGGCAAATCTTTTTCATTTGATTACTCCATACAATACGTAAATACAACAATCTTGCAATACTTAACAAAACACCAAGCTTAACCTATGCTTCTTTTATGGATGGATGCATACATTCAATAACTTCCATAAAGATTTTTTAGCAGTCCTATCCTCGCCACACAACTACATTTGGAACATCACTATTTTGGGCTAAAACGCTTCCATACAAGTAGGCTGTTTATACAATAGTCAAATAAATCTTTCTGCAACAGAAGATGCTATGTGTTTTATTTTTTATTTAACAAAGCCACAACCAATCTATTTAATCTCTACAAGGTCCCCAGGATCGCCGACATAGACAAAACCTGCCCAGAAAAATGGGTGTGATGTCCCTTTTTTACTTAAAGCATTTATCTGAGCTTGATGGAACGCTTGATATTTATTCTCCATAGGGCTTTCACCTAACCATAAATCATAGAAATTTTGCATTTGGATAGCTGAAGCTTCTGCTGGAACTTCCCACATGCTCACGCTTAATGAACGGGCACCTGCTAAAATAAACGATGAACGCAGGCCAATAACTCCTTGATAATCATCATCTGAACCTAAACCTGTTTGGCATGCAACCAAATTAACAAACTCAGTACTTGATAAATCCAGGCCAGATATCTCATATGCTGTCAAATAGCAATCATTGATTTTTGGATCAAATTTTGGATTATTTTTCATTTCCGTATTATAAGTATTTATCCCAGCAAAAACTAGCATTGACCTTAATAATGGATTGGTACCTTCTGGGGCATTTTCCCAATAGTAGCCATGGGTAGCAAAATTTATTATCCTGGAATCAGTATTTGCATAAAAAGCTTCTTCTACTGCATTATCTCCCCAATATATATTATTCAGGTCACATTTAATCTTTTTAATTGCTTCAAGTTGATACCCAAAAGATCTCCAATCAGTTTTTTGAGATGGATGGAAACCTTCCCCGCCGCTTGCAAGCATGATTTTCGTATCTGGGAAAATATCTTCTATTTCAGCCTGGGCATGCTGTGAGGGAGTAGGGATAGGCGTTTCTATAGTTGAGGCTATTTTCTTATATTTATCCAGCAAAAGGTTAAAGTTTGGATTGCCTATTATACACATTTCCCTATTAGCAACTTTTTGTTGATTCGATGATGATAAATGCAGTCTTACAAGATCGCGTGAGGTATTAAGATAAATCATTTCATATTTATTGACCATATAATCCAATTTACCAGATGTTATTGGCAATATTTCAAATGGAAATTGCATTAATGCACTTGTTGGAGCAATATATAATCTATCTGCATTTTTAATGTTATCAAATACTTCTGGTGGCAGTGTCTGTGATTTTATTTGAGACAATAAATCAGCTAATTTTTTTTCCGCTCGTTCCTTCAATGTTTTTGATATAGTCACATTGTTCCCCAATTCCATTCCTTGTTCTTTTATTAGTTTTTTACAATCTCTTAATAACGCCTCCAATGGCTTTGCAGGACCTATATCCACAGCTTCAATGGTATCTGTGCCGCCTTGCAAGATGAAAACCGCATAGTGCGACTCATCTGTTAGAGTTATATCATTTGGATCATTTTTATCCATAACCTGATATTTAACATATTCCAGTAATACCTGCCCAGGCTTTAAGGCTTTATGGACATCCTGAACTGATATTTCTTTTAATCGAGCTTTTTGGGCAAATTCAGGAGATGTGCGAAGTTCTATTTCAAGATCTTCAATTAATATTTGTAAATTTTTTAATATTTCCTTTGAATCTTTCAATTCATTTGCCATATTCATTTGCGGCAGTTCACACGTAGCAAGATTGGTATGCTGCTTTTTTAAAATTACATATATTCGATACTTGTTTTCTAGAATTGGATCTTGCGTTTCATTAAATGCGTGTTTCTCATTTTGGAGAACATCAGATAAAATGTTCTTAAAAATCAACGTAACATCAAAACCATCCTCTTTTTTTTGCTTGATATTTAAGTCAATATTGTTATGTTGGAATAGCATATTGAGGAAATTATCATTAATTTTCTTTAGTTCGAATCCAGACAATATTTTTTTTGTTTGCTCATTCCTAACATATGGTAGAATCTTATTAAAACAATTCCACGCAGTTTGCAATGATTGTTTATATGAATCATATGAATTAGCGTAATCACCTAAGTGGTAATAACAATTGGCTAACAACTCGTATATCCTAGGAAGTTGAACGCCTTCTAGCAATGTTGCCTTTGTATACATATCCAAACTCAGTTGCTTTGCTTTTTTAAAATAACGTAATGCTTCAGCATATTTATCTAAATATACATATGTTTGTCCAATAAAAAAATGTGCAGAAACAATGTCACTATGCTCTAGGTCAGGATCAAGCAATAGCTTATCTAAAGTAGCAATTGCTTCCAAATATCGATTAGTACCTAACAAAGATTTTCCTATTCCAAGATGTAACTTATTTATTTCTATACCACTAATATAGAAAGAGTTTTTTGTTATGATATCGAGTACTCTTTCTAAATGAGGCAGAGCTTCGGAATAACATTCTGCATTTACTAATGCACATGCTAAAAGGAAATGCATCCGAGTTACATTCATATCAATATTTGCATTATGTCCCGAACTACTTTCCAAGGCTTTTTTATAATAATATATTGATTCCATATTTCGACCTAATAAATATGAAGTATTTCCTAGAAAGCAATAGTTTAAACTGCATTGACTAGAAGATAGTTTCAATTTAATATTTAAAGATTTTTCAAGTAATTCATGTGCAAGTAATAATCTACCTGTTTTCATGGCGCATTGTCCCAAATCCATATAATTACTTGCAACATTCAGATTGTTTTGGTCTGGATACAGCCTTGTATTAATATTTAAGGTGATATTGTAATAATTGGATGCTACCAAATATTTACCTAAGGAAAAGTAAGTATCTGCAAGATTATCAAAGTTTTGTGCAATATCATCACGATCTTGGCCAGGATAAAGTCTTAACTGCATCAGAAGAGCTTTTTCATAATATTGTATCGCCTCTGTTTTTCTGTCTAATGAGGAAAGACAGTTAGCAAGAAAAACATAA